>NZ_WFQN01000146.1 GCF_015487065.1 Nitratifractor sp. | reverse complement strand
TCGAGGACCCCCTCCAACGATCCTTTGAGGGTCTTTTTGTAATATTCGGGGTTGAAGCCCTTGATATCGATATTGAATCCGTCGATGACCCCTTTCATATCCTCGATCACCTCGGGAGTCTCCAGACCGTTGCTGACGAAGACGTTTTTGATGCCGTGCTCTTTGGCCAGGATCGCCACATCCCGGGCGAAAGGGTAGAAGATCGTCGGTTCGTTGTAGGTGTAGGCGATCGTCTTGCACCCCTTCTCCAGGGCCAGGGAGACCAGCTGCTCCGGCGTGACGTCGTAGCTGCCGCTGAGATCCTTGGTCTGGGAGATCTGCCAGTTCTGGCAGAAGGGACACTGGAAGTTGCACCCCACGGTTCCCAGCGAGAGGGCAAACGTTCCCGGCAGGAAGTGGTAGAGGGGTTTTTTCTCGATGGGGTCGACATTGAGGGCCGAGACTTTGCCGTAGACCAGGGTCTTGAGTCGGCCCCCCTCGTTTTTGTTGACGCCGCAGATGCCGACCTGTCCCTCTTTGAGCTTGCAGTAGTGGCGGCAGAGTTCACAGACGATCCGGTCGCCCTCTTTGCGGTAAAAGTCCGAATATCCCCGCTCTTCGACGGGGGTGATAGTCTTAGTCATTGGGTTCCTCCTTGATCTTTTCGGCCTGGTAGGTGTAGATCACCGGGTGGGCATCCAGGCAGTTGGGGGCCAGTCCCGCCTTTTGGCAGAGCGTGGCGAAAAACATATCGAAATCAGGCAGCTGTTCCCAGACACTTGGCAGATAGGTCGCCTGGTAATTTCCCAAGCGCAGGATCACCCCGTCGATCCCGGGACGGATTTTTCGCTGCAGATCGGCTTTGTCCGTGTAGCTGAGCTCCTGCGGGGGGGTGAGCAGGGAGATTTCGATCTCCAGTTTGTCATACTCCTCCGGCCGCACCGGGCTGAAACGCGGATCGCTGAAGGCCGCGGCTTTGGCGTTGTGGATCAGGTCATCGATCAGGGGCTGATGGGCGACGATCGATCCGATGCATCCCCGCAGCTGATGATTCTCGTTGAGGGTGACGAAAGCCGCGCCGGGTTCGGCGAGCCATGGGTGCTCCCGCAGCAGCGCCTCCCGATCGAGGAGCTTTTTGCCGGAGAGCTCCTCGGCTATCGCCTGGCGGGCGATTTTGAGCATCACTTCTTTTTTTATTTTATCCATAGATGAATTCCTCCTTATCCTCTTTGGAATCAAAATAGCACAGATTGCTCTTTTCCGATGCTAACTGGGTTGCATTTTATAAGTAGGCATGGCAAGATGGACTCCTGCTATAATCTCAAGTAAGATTTTTCAAAGGAAGCATGAAATGCTTGTAGCTCCCAGTATTCTCTCTGCCGATTTCGGTCTACTTGGCGAAGAGGTGCGTGCCATCTGCGATGCCGGATGCGATCTGGTGCATGTGGATGTGATGGATGGGCACTTCGTCCCCAATATGACCATCGGTCCCGTCGTCGTCGAGGCGGTGGCCAAAGCGGCGACGAAACCGCTGGATGTGCACCTGATGGTGGAGGACAACAACTTCTTTGTCGACCTCTTCGCTCCCCTGAAGCCGGAGTTCATCTCCTTTCACTTCGAAAGCGAACGCCATCCTAATCGGATGGCAAACAAAATCCGCTCACTGGGGATTCGCCCCTCGATGGTGCTCAACCCTCACACTCTTCCGGAAGTGACCGAGTTTCTCCTCGAAGACCTCGATATGGTGTTGCTGATGAGCGTCAACCCCGGTTTTGGAGGCCAGAAGTTCATCCCCAACGTCATCGAGCGGGCTCAGCGGCTCAAGGAGTTGATCGAAAAGCGTAACCCGAACTGTCTCATCGAAGTGGATGGCGGGGTCAGCGACGCCAACATCGCTCAGCTCAAAGCTGCCGGTGTCGATGTGGTGGTGGCGGGCAGCTATGTCTTCAGGCACCCGAAAGGGTACAAAGAGGCGATCGCCTCTTTGAAGTGAGGAGTGAGGGTGTTTTGTCGTTTGTCGTTTGAACGGGGCTTCGCCCCTCTTTGTCGTTTGAGTTTTGTTGGCAGTTGGCAGTCGGCAGTCGGCAGTCGGGGCGCCTTCGGCACTCTTTGTCATCTGAAAAAAAGCGTTGCAAGGCAACGCAATCCAAAACTATTCACCATTCACCATTCACCATTCACCATCAAAATTCTACCCACTACCCACTACCCACTACCCACTTTCTCACGAAGGGAATTTTCGTGAGAGTTAAGATTTGCGGCATCACCAGCTACGACGACGCGATGCTTGCTATCGAGGCCGGGGTGGATGCCCTGGGCTTTGTCTTCTATCCCGGGTCGCCCCGCTACATTGCCCCCGAAGCGGCTAGAAAGATCATCAATCGGCTTCCTCCTTTTGTGGAAAAGGTCGGGCTATTTGTCGAGGAGACACCGGAGCGGATCACCGAGCTTTCCCGTCAGAGCGGGATCACCCTGGCGCAGATCCATTTCGACGTGGACGAGTCGTTCCTGGAGGAGGTTGACTTTCCGACCCTTCCGGTGATACGGGCAAAAGGCCCGGAGGATCTGGAACGTTTCGCCGACCGCTACCGGCTGGTGGATGCCTACTGCGAAAGCTATGGCGGCAGCGGGAAACGGCTGGCCCTGGAGTGGTTCGCAGGGCGGGACAACTCCCGGATCATCATCGCCGGGGGATTGACGCCGGAGAATGTGTTGGAGCTGGCAGGATACGGTTTCTACGGCTGTGACGTCAGCAGCGGCACCGAGGCGGCCAAGGGGATCAAGGATCCCGTGAAAGTACGGGATTTTATCCGCCATGCTCAAAGTCTTTGACGAACTGACCAACGCCTTCCGGCGGGCGGGGGGCGAGATCTCCTATGAAGCTTTCGACCGGATTGTCCGCAAACACGCCTCGCTCTTCGAAGACAGCGAGACGATCTTTCTGCTCCTGCAGGCTTCGGGCTACCCCATCGAGGAGACTCTCGCCGGCTATCGGCTCAAAACCATGTTTATCCCCTGGCAGGAACAGGAGTACTGCATCGTCGACATCGAGACCAACGGCTCCAAACCGGGCTACTCCCAGGTGATCGAGATCGGGGCGGTGAAGCTGCGGGAAGGAGAGATTATCGATCGTCTGGAGACCTTCGTCGCCTGCGCCTACCTCCCTGACCATATCGTCAAACTGACCGGCATCGAGCCCGAAGATCTCCGGGAGGCCCCCTCCCGCAGAGAGGCCCTGACGATGTTGCGGGGCTTTATGGAAGATGCGGTCTTCGTGGCCCACAACGCCGGATTCGACTACTCGTTTCTCAATGCCTCTTTTCAGCGTTTCGGCCTGGGGCAGATCGGCAATCCGGTGCTCTGCACCATCGACCTGGCCCGTCGGACCTTCGAGAGCGAACGCTATGGACTGGCCTATCTCAACGAAGCCCTGAATCTGGGGATGCAGGCCCACCACCGGGCTTATGGTGACGCCCTGGCGACTTCGAAGGTGCTGCTCAAATCGTTCGAGAACATACCGGAATATGTGAAAACGACCGACGATCTGATCCGGTTTTCAAAGTCGTCGAGGAAAGAGAGAGCGAAGGGGATGGAGAATTGAGAATTGAAAATGGAGAATTTGTGAAAATACGTGAAATGACGATGGATGACTATGACGAAGTAATCGATATGCTCAAGATCACTCCCGGCATCACCGTCAGAGAAGCAGATTCCAGGAATTCCACGAAACGGTATCTCGAACGCAATCCCGGGCTGAGTTTTGTAGCTACGATTGAAGATCGTATTGTCGGTTGTGTCATGTGTGGGCATGACGGACGTCGCGGATATCTCCAACATCTCGTTGTCAAACCTGAAAACAGACGTCAAGGTATCGGGGAAGCTCTTTTTACAGCATGTATAGATTCGCTGAAACAGGTCGGCATCGATAAGACGCATCTTTTTGTCTTCAAATCGAACAGTCTCGCCAATTCGTTTTGGGAAAGCAACGGGTGGATTCTCAGAGATGAAGTCAACATCTATTCTTACAATGTTTCATCAAATGATAATGCCTGAGAAGTCACTTCGCCGAAAAAACGGTAAAGTCAGTCATTCAAAAAAGATCAAAACTTCGGAATCGAATCCACACTTACCTAAACAGTTCTGTCGATAGATAGCGTTCTGCCGTATCTGGCAGGATCGTGACGATCGTCTTGCCGGCATTTTCGGGGCGTTGGGCCAGGCGGTAGGCGGCGGCGAGGTTGGCGCCGGAGGAGATGCCGACCAGCAGTCCCGCTTTGCGGGCGGCTTCCCGGGCGAAGGCGAACGCCTCTTCGTCGGAGATTGTCAGAACCTCGTCAATGAGATTGACATCCAGGTTGTCGGGGATGAATCCGGCACCGATCCCCTGGATTTTGTGGGGGCCGGCGGTGCCTTGGCTGATGGCGGGGGAATTTTCCGGTTCGACGGCGACGGCTTTCAGATCGGGATTGTGGGCTTTGAGGAGGCGGCCGTTGCCGCTGAGGGTCCCGCCGGTGCCGACTCCGGCGACAAAAATGTCAATCTTGCCGCCGGTAGCCTCCAGGATCTCCCGGGCGGTGGTCGCTTCGTGGGCAGCGGGATTGTCGGGGTTGGCGAACTGGTTGGGAATCCAGGCCTTGTCAAAACTTGCGGCCAATCGTGTCGCTTCGTCGATGGCCCCCTGCATCCCTTCCGTCGCCGGAGTGAGGAGCAGCTCGGCCCCCAGATGGGTCAAGAGTCTGCGCCGCTCCAGGCTCATGGACTCGGGCATGGTCAGGATCAGCCGCAGTCCCCGCACGGCGCAGATCAGGGCCAGGCCGATCCCGGTATTGCCGCTGGTGGGTTCGATGATCACCGTTTCGGCGTCGATTTCCCCTCGGGCCAGGGCCCCCTCGATCATCGCTTTGGCGATCCGATCCTTGACCGAAGAGCCGGGGTTGAAATACTCCGCTTTGGCCAGGACGGTGGCTTCCGCCTCCAGATAGTCCAGCCGCAGCAGCGGGGTCTTGCCGATGGTTTCGTCGATTCGGTTGTAGATCACGGGTTCGCTCCCAGGGGTTTGAATTCGAGGGCGTCTTCGTCGAAATAGTGGATTGTCCCTTCCGCCAGGTCATAGTGCCAGGCATGGAGAAAGAGTTTCTCTTCTTCGACGCGACGTTTCACCGCTGGATAAGTGAGAAGATTTTCCAATTGAAAAACCACCGAAACCTTTTCGGCAAATTCGCGCTGTATCTCTAGAGATGCATTGGGGAAATGATGCAGGGTGACCTCTTTGGCCGGTTGACCCAGCTGGAGCCAGCGGGTGGTGTGGATCGTCTCTTCGCTGGGAGGGTGGGGACGGAAAATCTCTTTGATGGCCCCGCAGTCGGAGTGGCCGCAGACGATGATGTCGCTCACCTCCAGATGGGAGACGGCATATTCGATTGCGGCAGCAGTAGAGTGAAAGTCATTGTCCGGGGAGAAAGGGGGGACAAAGTTGCCGATATTACGGACAATAAAGAGATCCCCCGGTCCGCTGCCGGTGATCATCGCCGGCATCACCCGGCTGTCGCTGCAGCCGATAAAGAGGGCTTTGGGATTCTGCCCCTCCTCGACCAGTTTTTTGAACCGCTCTTCGTTTTTCCGGAATTTGACTTTGCGGAAATAGTCGTGACCCTTCTCGAATTCACTCAGTTTTTCCATGATTTCTCACTCTTCATTCTTCACTTTTTCACTCGACGCTGACAGCGTCGATACTCCATCCGATTGTTTCTCCGGCGAACATCGGGACCACCTCTCCGTATTTTTCGGGAACCTGCATGGGGGTGTCGGTCAGTTGTACCTTTTTCTTCGGCGGCTTGAGGTTGTAGATCCGTTGGGCGTTGTTGCTGACGAAGTGCTGGAGATTCTCCAACTTTCCGTGGCGGGCGAAGAGCTCCGCCAGAGCCGGCAGAGCGATGGGGGCGGTGAAGACCCCGGCGGCACAGCCGGGGGCCTCTTTGACGTGGCGCGGGTGGGGGGCGCTGTCGGAGCCGAACATGACCTTGGGATGGGCATTGAGCGCTGCCTGCAGCAAAGCCTCCCGGTCTTCGGGGCGTTTGGCGATGGGTTTACAGAAGAGATGCGGCTGGAGCATGCCGCCGGCTACTTCGTCCAGGGTGATCAGCAGGTGGTGCAGCGTGATCGTGGCGTAGAGATTGGGATGGCGATCCAGCGCTGCGATACTTTGGGCGGTGGTGATGTGCTCCATGACGATGGTCATATCGGGGAAGGCATCGGCCAGCGCCTCATAGATAGGGATGAACTCCTTCTCCCGATCCATAACGAACCCTCCGGTCTCTCCATGGATGCATAGCGGGATTCCCAATTCGCTCATAGCATCAAGCGCCAGGCGAAGCTCTTCGATTTCGAAACCGCTCACGCCCCCTTCGCTGTTGGTGGTGATGCCGGCGGGATAGAGTTTGATGGCAGTGAGTTCTTCGGCCAGAGGTGCAAGAAAATCATAATCGTACTCCGGCTTGAAAAAGAGGGTCATATAGGGTTCGAAAATCTCGTCGCCGATTGCCTCCAGAATCCGCCGACGATAGGCACGTACCATTTCGCCGTCGGTGACAGGAGGGACCAGGTTGGGCATGATCAGCCCTCCGCTGAAACTGTGGGCACTCAGCGGGGCGACGGTGCGGAGCATCTCTCCGTCGCGCAGGTGCAGATGCATATCGAGGGGTTCATGCAGAATGATTTCAGTCATCAAAAGCCTTTAGGATGAGGTACTTCCCCGAACCGAGAGGGACGATCCAGTATTGTATGGCGATTTCCCTATCAGAGGGATTAGTCCGTGGCAGCGGGGCGAGGATCCGCCCGGGGGGAAAGAGGGGGTTGGCGGCCCATGCCGGCGCCGGAGGTTCCCACCGGACCCTGGGGTAGTCGATCCCTCCCGGAAAGAGCTGATTGCAGCGCAGGATCCGCAGCGCCGTTGCGGCGAAAGCGCGGTCGGGACGGTTGAACTCGAACTGCCATTTGGCGTATTCGCTGCAGGTGGGATAGTAGCGGCAGCTGGCCGGCAGCATTTGGGAGAGATACTGGTACCCCCGGATGGGAGCGATGAAAAAGCGCTTGATCTTCATAGGAATAAGTATAACTCAGAATCGCGTATCGAAGCCAGAAAAATATAATTCTCCATCCTCAATTCTCCATTCTCCATCAAACATCCCTGTTTCCCATCGTTACACCCTCTGGGGCTTTTGATCGTGCGCTTCGGTCGCCCAAACCGCTTTAAATAACTTTCTGTTAAGATGTGGCACATTGTGCACAGCATTCTCAACAAAAGGGTAAGACCATGACACATCTGGTGACCGATCATCCCTATTTCGGTGTCTTCGTTCTCTTCTTGCTTACGGCGGCGGCCTTTCCGGCGACGCTCTTTCTGGCGCGCTATGTCAGCCGGAAACTGGCCCGCCTCGACACGGAAAAGCTCAAGCTCTCCATCTACGAGTGTGGACCGGAGCCCAACAAGCAGCCCAACCGGATCTCGGCGCAGTTCTATCTGATCGCGCTGCTCTTTATCCTCTTCGATGTGGAGATCATTTTTATGTTCCCCTGGGCCATCGATTTCAAACTCCTGGGGTGGTTTGGCTTTGCTGAAATGATCCTCTTTATCGTTTTGTTGGCAATCGGATTTATCTATGCATGGAAGAAAGGAGCACTTGAATGGCACAGCATCAAGTAAACTACGCCTCGACCGGAGGCCTGCCCGTGGCGCTGACCACGGTGGATAAACTGCTCAACTGGGGACGCTCCAACTCGCTGTGGCCCCTGACCTACGGATTGGCCTGCTGCGCCATCGAGATGATGGCCTCCGGGGCCAGCCGTTTCGACTTCGACCGGATGGGAGTGATCTTCCGGGCCTCTCCCCGTCAGGCGGATGTGATGATTCTGGCCGGGACCCTCTCCAAAAAGCATGCCGAATTCGCCCGACGCCTCTATGATCAGATGGCCGAACCCAAGTGGGTCATCTCCATGGGCTCCTGCGCCAACACCGGCGGGATGTTCAACACCTACGCCACCGTCCAGGGGGTCGACCGGATCATCCCGGTGGATATCTACCTCCCCGGCTGTGCGCCCCGGCCTGAGACGCTGCAGTACGCCATGATGATGCTGCAGAAGAAGATTCGCCGTGAATCGGCCGATATGAAAAAACGAAAACTGCAGAGGTTTGTCTGATGAGAAAATATACCCCCAAAGACAACGTTCAGGGCAAAGCCAAATATACCGACCGTTTCTGGGTCGCACCCCAGGTTCCCCGTCATCCGGTCGAAGAGGATGCCCATTTTGCCGAGGTGCTGGAGAAGATCAAAGCGGCGGTGGAGGTTCTTGACGCCTACATTGAGATCGGTCAGCTGGTGATCCATATCCGTCCTGAGCAGAACATCGATGCCCTGCGGACCCTCAAGGAGGAGTGCGGCTACGCCATGTGCTCCGAGCTCAGCGCCGTGGACTATCTGGCCCAGGATGGAGAGTTCGAGATCTTCTACCAGATGCTCAATCTGGACGAGGCCAAGCGGGTCCGCTTCCTGACCCGGATCAAAGAGGATCAAGCGATCGAGAGCATTGTCCCCCTCTACGCCATGGCCAAGTTTGCCGAGCGGGAGATGTACGATATGTTCGGAATCGTGGTCAACAACCACCCCTATCTCAAGCGGATTATCATGCCCGACGACTGGGAAGGCCATCCCCTGCGCAAGACCTATCCGCTACAGGGGGATGAGTTTGCCAGCTGGTACGAAGTGGACAAGATCTTCGGCAAGGAGTATCGCGATGTCATCGGTCCCGAGCTGCGTGATCCCGCCCGGGTTGACCGCTACGACACCCGGCGTTTCGCCCGGATCGGCCATGAAGTTCCCTTCGGTGCCGATCCGGAACTGGTGGATGAGACTGAAACCCCCATCGAATACAGCAGCGACTTTATGGTGGACTACAACAAAGGTCCCCACAAAGTCCTGGACAAAAGAAAGTAGGAGCCGTCATGCAGCAGCAGCCTAACAAACTCAGACCCTTCTTCGAAAACCTCAATTTCGAGCGTGACGACAACACCATGGTGATCAACTTCGGGCCCCAGCACCCCTCGGCCCACGGACAGCTGCGGCTAATCCTGGAACTCAACGGCGAGCAGGTGGTCAAGGCCTATCCCGACATCGGCTATCTCCACCGGGGAATCGAGAAGATGGCGGAGAATATGATCTACAACGAGTTTCTCCCCACCACCGACCGGATGGATTATATTGCCTCCACCTCCAACAACTATGCTTTCGCCCTGGCCGTAGAGCGGCTCATCGGCCTGGAGGTTCCCCGTCGGGCCCAGGTGATCCGGACCATGCTTCTGGAGCTCAACCGGATCATTTCTCACCTCTTCTTTCTGGCGACCCATGCTCTGGATGTGGGAGCGATGTCGATCTTCCTCTACGCCTTCCGGGAGCGGGAGTTTGCTATGGACCTCATGGAGGAGTACTGCGGGGCACGCCTGACCCACTCGGCGGTCCGCATCGGCGGCGTGCCGCTGGATCTACCGGAGGGGTGGCTGACCCATCTGACCGATTTCATCGACCGGCTGCCCGAGCAGATCAAACTCTACGAGGATCTGCTGACCGAAAACCGGATCTGGAAGATGCGTCTGGAGGATGTGGGGATTGTCACCCCCGAACAGGCGCTGGAGTGGGGCTGTACCGGGATCATGCTGCGGGGATCGGGGATCAAGTACGATGTCCGAAAGGAAGAGCCCTACGAACTTTATGATGAACTCGACTTCGATATCCCCGTCACCGACCGCTGCGACAGTTACGGACGCTATCGGCTCTATATGGAAGAGATGAAACAGTCGGTGCGGATCCTGCGACAGCTCATCGGTATGTATGCCAAGACCGACTCCCAGCTGATGGCCCATGCCCCCCAGTATATCTCCGCGCCCAAAGAGGAGATCATGACCCAGAACTACGCGCTGATGCAGCACTTTGTCCTGGTGACCCAGGGGATGCGGCCTCCCAAAGGGACCGTCTACGCCCCCACCGAATCGCCCAAGGGAGAGCTGGGATTCTGGATCCGCAGCGAGGGCGAACCCTACGCCTACCGCCTCAAAGCACGGGCGCCCAGCTTTTTCCACACCGGAATTCTCCAGGATATCCTGCCCGGAACCTATATCCCTGATGTGGTGACCATTATCGGAAGTACCAATATCGTCTTCGGTGAAGTCGACCGATAGATCAGACGGCCAGAAAGGAACGAGTATGAAACGATACGATTTGCGACACCTTCACGACAACTTCTACGACCGGATGATCGAATTGATCGAAACCGACCTCAAAGCGGAGGAAGTGGGGATCTTTCTTTTCGAGATCGGGGATTTCTCTCCGATTCAGAAGAGTGCCGACCTGGTCAAGGAGCGCGGCCACGAACTGATGAACTCCCTGAAGTTCAACGAAGTCGATTGGACGATCGTGGTCAAAAGAAAGGGTGACTGATGGCGAAAGTGGTATTCTCCACCTGGCGGGGCGAGCGGATCGACAACCGCGGCAAAGCGCCCGAGGCGTGGGAAGAGTCCGCCTTCAAACTGCCGGAGAATTATGAGGAAGGCACTCCGTCGAAAGCCTTTGTCGGTTGGGACGGCGTCGCGATCTTCGATGAGGAGATCGATGCGGTGCGTCTGGCGACGGAGTATGCCGAGACCTATCAGAAATACTCCGAAGCCTGCGGGCGCTGTGCTCCCGGACGCTGGGGCGGACGGATCCTCTATGATCTCCTGGACAAAATCGCCCGGGGGGAAGGAACATTCGCGGATGTGGAGCATCTGCGGGAGGTCTCCCAGACCATGATGCTCACCTCCAAGTGCGAGATCGGTCGGACCGTTCCCAAACCTATTCTCGATCTGATGGAGCATTACAAAGAGCAGTTCGATACCTGCATCGCCGAACAAAAGCCGTCGATCCACTATAAACGGGAGGATCTGAACTATATCGCCAAGGTGACGGCACCCTGTATGGATATGTGCCCCTCTCATGTGGACATTCCTGCCTATATCGAGGGGGTGCGGGATATGGTCTTTACCGAATCCCTGGAGGCGACCCGTCAGACGATGCCCCTGGCTCACACCTGCGGTCGGGTCTGCCCCCATCCCTGCGAAGATGCTTGTCGGCGGGCCAACCTGGATGAGCCGATCTCTATCATGGAGCTCAAGCGTCTCGGAGCCGACTACGAGACGGATCATCACCTGGGCTTCCTGCATCCGCAGGAACCCAAGCCGCTGCGAAACGACGGCAAGAAGGTCGCGATTGTCGGGGCCGGCCCCGCGGGATTGACCGCCGCCTATTACCTGGGACTGGAGGGGATCAAGGTCGATATCTTCGAAGAGCTTCCCGTCCTGGGCGGCGAGGTGGCAGTCGGGGTTCCCGAATACCGGATGCCCATCGACAAGTACAACAAAGATATCGAACTGGTCACCTCTCTGGAAGCGGTCGATGTCTACACCAATCACCGGGTGGATGCCGAGCGCCTCAAGGAGCTGGATGCGGAATACGATGCCGTGCTGCTGGCCTTCGGTACCCGCCTCTCCAAAAAGGTCCGAGCCGAGAACGAGCGGGAGGATATGGAAGGGTATTGGGGGGCCATCGCCATGCTGGACAAGGTCAACCTTTGGAACAAATACGGCATCGGCGAACCGGCCTCCAACGAGCTGAAAGATACCACTGTCGTCTGCGTCGGCGGAGGCTTCACCTCGATGGACGTGGTGCGCTGCTCCGTTCGGGAGGGGGCCAAGAAGGTGATCATGCTCTACCGCCGGGATGAGAAGACCATCATCCGTAACACCACCTACGAAGAGTATCACGAAGCGGTGGAAGAAGGGGTGGAATTTATCTTTCACTCGGCCGTGGAGCGGATCGTGGATGAGAACAACAAGCTCAAAAAGCTGATCTGCAACCGTTTCGAACTGGTCCCCGATCCCGACGGTGGCCGTCCCAAGCTCGAAAAGATCGAGGGGGCCGACTTCGAGATCGAGTGTGACTGGCTGATTCCCGCGGTCTCCCAGGCAGCGGATCTGAGTATTCTCCCCGAAGAGTGGGAGCTCAAGCTGACCAGTTGGAATACCCTGCTGACCAACGGGCGGGATTACATGACCAGCCGTCCGGGACTCTTCGCCGCGGGGGACTGCGAGTACGGTCCCATGACCATCGTCAACGCCGTGGGCCAGGCCAAACGGGCCGCCTCGGTCATCAGCCGCTACATC
Source organism: Nitratifractor sp. (assembly GCF_015487065.1). Lineage (GTDB taxonomy): Bacteria > Campylobacterota > Campylobacteria > Campylobacterales > Sulfurovaceae > Nitratifractor. The sequence goes on along the minus strand of NZ_WFQN01000146.1, from coordinate 31,239 downwards.
TACGACGGCAAGGTGAGCCTGACGGATGAGGAGATCATGGAGGATCATCTCAACAAGCTCAAGGTCTATGACAAGAATGAGAAGGTGACCGGCTGGATGCCCGGCATCCCCCGTCAGGTGAGTGAAAAGCTGACGGTGGAGGAGCGGAAGACCAACAACAAAGAGGTCAACCTGGGATTCACCGGCGAGCAGGCAATCGCTGAGGCGGAGCGCTGTATGCGCTGTTACTACATTTCGATGGTGGCGGTGTAAGATGAGCGAAGTGAAAAAGATGCCCGAAACGGTCACCCTGACCATCGACGGGAAAGAGGTGACGACCCGGCAGGGCAATACCATCCTGCAGGCGGCGAGGGAGAACGGGATTTACATTCCTACCATGTGCTATTTGAGCAAGGTTGAGCCTATCGGTTCCTGCCGGATGTGTGTGGTGGAGGTCGAAGGGGTCGAAGGGATGATCCTCTCCTGTCAGGAGAAGGCGGTGGAGGGAGCCGTGATCCGGACGTCGGGAGAAGATCTCTTCCGGGAGCGTCAAAACATCATGAAGCTCTACGATGTCAACCACCCCCTGGAGTGCGGTGTCTGCGACAAGAGCGGCGAGTGTGATCTGCAGAACAAGACCCTGGAGTTTGCTGTGGATCAGCAGACCTTCTCTGCCCGGGATCAGCACCGTCCGGTCAAAAACTGGGGATTTATCAGCTACGATCCGGCGCTCTGCATCATGTGTGAGAAATGCGTGCGCACCTGTACGGAGATCATCGGAGACGATGCCCTGGCCATCGAGACCGGGGGCTACAAATCGACCATCGTCAATACCCGGGACCTGAGCGACTGCGCCCAATGCGGGGAGTGTATGGCGGTCTGTCCGGTGGGGGCCTTGGTCAGCACCGATTTCAAATACTCCGCCAACGCTTGGGAGCTGGAGAAGATCCCCGCCAGCTGTGCCCACTGTTCGGCGGGATGCCAGCTCTACTACGACGTCAAACATACGAGTATCGACAATCCCGAACCCAGGATCTACCGGGTCACCAACGAGTTCGAGTTCAGCACCCTCTGCGGCGCCGGGCGCTTCGGTTATGACTTTGAGAACCGGGGAGCCAAAAGAGAGCCGGAGAAACTTGATGCGGCCGTCGAAGCTTTCCGCAAGGCCGACACGATCCGTTTCGCTTCGACGATCAGCAACGAAGAGGCCCTGCTGCTGCGCCGTATCGCCGAGAAAACCGGAGCGAAGCTGGTCTGCGATGAGGCCAGAGGATTCCAGCGTTTCCTGCATGCCTACCGGGAGGCTTCGGGCCGGAACCTTCCCACGGCCGATCTGGAGTGGATCCGGCGGAGCCGGGCGATCGTGACGCTGGGCAGTCGTCTCTATGATGACGCGCCGATGGTCAAGTTTGCCGTGGCCACCGCCAGTCGGCGGGAGAAGGCCCAGGTGATCTACTGTCATCCTCTGGAGGATATGCGGCTGCAGAACCAGGTGACCCAGTTCATCAAATATGAGGCGGGAAGCGAAGAGGGAGTTGCGGCGTTGCTGGCGGCAACCCTGATCGACAAGGCGAAAGCCCCCCAAGAGCTGACCACCCTTCTCGATGGGTTGGATATCGGCTATCTGAGTGCAGAGAGCAACGTTTCTGAGGAGGAGTTGGACCGCCTCAAACTGACGCTCTGGAAGCGGCGACGTTTCACGCTGATCGTAGGAGAAGACCTCTACAACCATCCCCAGGCGGAGAACATCGCCAGATTCCTGGCAGCCGTCGAAAACTACAGCGATTTCAAACTCTTCATCATTCCACCCGCCTCCAATACCCTGGGAGTTTCCCTGATCTGCGATCTGGCCGATGAGGCTGAGGGATATACTGTGGGGGTGAACGCTCCCGGGGATTTCACCCTGAGTGCCTTGGGAGACGGAGACCTGGATCTGCCGGCGATGAATCAGCAGGAGGGAACCCTGGTCAACCACGAAGGTCGGGTGGTCCCGACCCACCCCGCGCTTCCCTACGGGGGCTGGGAACTGGCGGATATCGCCCGCCGTCTGGGGCTGGAGCTGGAACACGTGATCGACCTGACGCCCCAGCTGCCGGCGGAAGAGGGCTTCCGTACTCTGGCTTTCGACGATCTCCCCGACTATTTCGACGCGACGGGGGGAGAGCACCGCGGCTATCTGCTGGAGCGGCAGGAAGGGGAGGCGGAGCTGCGCCTCCCCGAAGAGCCCGAAGAGCTGGAGAGCTACGACGGAACGGTGCTCTATCGCTGTAATCCGGGGAAACAGTTCTCCCCTTTCACCGCCAAGACCCATCAGTTGCGGGAGGAGGCGTCTCTTCTCGGGTCGGCCCAGTTTGCCACGGCGGCCAGATTGGAAGACGGGGATCGGATCCGATTCGTCCAGGACGGCATCGAGTATGAGCGGGTGTTTCGGATTGACACGACCATGAAAGGGACGGTGGCAGTGAACCCCACATTCGACAAGGGGCTAAGGAGCTTTGCGATATCCTCTTACAGATTCAGCCCCGTAAAAATTGAGAAGACAGGGAAGGCCGATGAGTAAAAACGAAATCACCATTACGATCGACGGTGTGGAGTGCCGGACTACAGAGGGCGAATATGTTCTCAATGCGGCCCGGGCCAACGGGATCTTTATTCCCGCCATCTGTTACCTGACCCGCTGTTCGCCCACCCTGGCCTGTCGTCTCTGCCTGGTGGAGGCAGACGGCAAGCGGGTCTATGCCTGCAACGCCAAGGCCAAAGAGGGGATGGAGATCGTCACCCAGACCGAAGAGATCCTCGAAGAGCGCCGGGCGATCATGGAGGTTTACGACGTCAACCACCCTCTCCAGTGCGGCGTTTGCGACCAGCACGGGGAGTGTGAACTACAGAACTACACTCTGGAACTGGGAGTTGATTCCCAGCACTATGCCATTGCCGATACGCTGCGGGAGACCAAAAACTGGTCAACGGTACTGCACTACGATGCGGGGCTCTGTATCGTCTGTGAACGCTGTGTGACCGTCTGCAAGGACATGATCGGTGACAGCGCCCTCAAGACCGGCCCCAGAGGCGGCGGCCCCCTGGACAAAGCCTACAAGGAGACGATGCCCAAAGATGCCTACGCCATGTGGAACAAGCTCCAGAAATCGATCATCGTTCCCAGCAACGGCACCGAGCACACCAACTGCTCCGATTGCGGGGAGTGTACGGCGGTCTGTCCCGTCGGGGCATTGACCGAACGGGACTTTGTCTACAAGGCCAACCCCTGGGAACTCAAAGCGATTCCCGCCACCTGTGCCCACTGCTCCAGCGGATGCCATCTTTACTACGAGACCCGCTTCACTTCCATCGAGAACCCCGAAGAGATGATCTTCCGGGTCAAGAACGAGTGGAATTTCCAGTCTCTCTGCGGAGCGGGCCGTTTCGGCTACGATTACGAAAACAGGAACGTCACGAAAGACCGGGAAGCCTTTGAGAAGGCAGTTGACGCGCTCGACAAGGCGGAAACGGTTCGCTTTTCGTCCATGATCAGCAACGAAGAGGCTTTGATGCTTCAACGACTCAAAGAGCACAAAGGGGTCAAACTCTACAATCCCGAGGTGCGTCCCTTCCAACGCTTCCTCCAGGCCTATGCCAAAGCGAGCGGGCAGAGTCTCTACGGCAGTGATTACCGGGAGATCATGGAGGAGAGTGATTTCGTCGTCAGTATCGGTGCGTCACTGCGCAACGACAATCCCAATGCCCGTTACGCCTTCAACAATGTGCAGAAGATGAACAAAGGCGCCGGTCTCTACTTCCACCCGGTGGGCGATGCGCTGGTCCCCACCTTCGGCAAAAGCGTCGAGTGCATTACCCACAAACCGGGGCAGGAGGAGACGGCGCTCTATCTGGTCCTGGATCTCTTCGCCGACAAAGAGGCTTTGCCCGATTACCTCCGAGAGTATCTGGAGGGGTTCCACGAAACTCGCAAAAAAACGGTCAAAGAGAAGGTGATGAAAGAGATCACCGAAGTCGTCAAAGACGAGGAGACCGGTGAAGAGAAAGAGGTCAAGAAGAAGGTTCCCGAGATGGTGGAGAAGGAGGTGGAGTACGATCACAACCTCCTGGTCGAAGCCCTGGGGGCCGATCCCGTCGCCTTCGCCGAGAGTTTCGAAAAGATGATGAAGAAGAAAGAGTCCTTTTCCCTGATTCTCGGGGAGGATCTCTACGGGCATCCCCACTGGGAAAACCTGGCGAAACTGGCCGCCCTGGCGGAGAAACACTGCGGGATGAAGTTGGCGATGATCCCGCCCAAGTCCAACGCCCTGGGCGTCGCGCTCATCTGTGATCTGGACGACGAGGCGGAGGGATACACCGTCGGCTACAACCAGCCCGGTGATTTCCGTCTGAGTGCTTTGGGCGACGGCGATCTGGATATGCCGGCGATGAATCAGCAGGAGGGGACGATGACCACCATGAACAAACGGGTGGTTCCTACCAACGCCGCGCTGGAATACGGCGGATATGAGCTGAATGATCTCATGAATGCCTTGGGACTGGGCAAGCGTCTGACCGTGGACTGGACGATGGAACTGCCGGTGGATCGGGGCTTCCAGGCGGTGGCCTTCGACGACCTGAAAGACGGTTTCCTCAACGACGGAACGGAGATCCGGGGCTATGCGCTCACTCCGATCAGGGGACGAGCCTCCACCGCCAAAGCCAAAGCGGCTTCCGACGAAGCGGTTCTGGAGGGAACAATCGCCTACCGGTGCAACCCCCAGCGGCAGTTCAACGATTTTACCGACAAAGCCCATCAGATCTTTGAGGCCTTCGCTCTCTATGCTTCCCCCCAAAAGGCGGAGGAACTGGGCGAAAAGGTGGAGGTGCTCTTTGAAGAGGGCAGTTTGACCCTCGAAGTGATAGCGGATGAACGGATGAGCGGGGAGATTGTGGCGGTTCCCGACTTCAAGGCTTCGGCGGATGTCTACCGCCTCTTCGGCGAGAGCCGCTATGCCAACGTAACTCTGAAAAAGGTGTAAGTCATGGATGGATATATCATCGGAACAATTATCAAGGCCGTCCTGGTCCTGGCGATCATCTCCGCCCTGGCGGGATTCGGAACCTATATCGAGCGGAAAGTCCTTGCCTTTATGCAGCGCCGTCTCGGCCCCACGCATGTCGGACCTTATGGTCTGCTGCAGATCCTGGCCGACGGGATCAAGCTCTTTACCAAAGAAGATTTCATCCCCAGTGGTGCCAATCGCCTGATCTTCATGGTCGCCCCGGTGATTACGGCAATGACCGCCTTTATCGCGTTGGCAGCGGTACCGATGCTGCCGGAATTCACCCTCTTCGGTGTGACCGTCCGTCCCATCATTGCCGATATCAATGTGGGGATCCTCTTCGTTCTGGGAATGATGGCAGCCGGCCTCTACGGGCCGCTGCTGGCGGGACTGGCCCAGCACAACAAATGGGGACTGCTGGGGGCGGCTCGGACAGCGGTACAGTTCCTGAGTTACGAAGTGGTCACCGGCCTCTCTATCCTGGCACCTATCATGATCGTCGGTTCCCTTTCCCTGATCGATTTCAACAACTATCAGGCCGGAGGAATGGGATCCTGGCTGATCTGGAAACAGCCGCTGGCCTTCGTTCTCTTCCTGATCGCAGGATTCGCCGAGACCAACCGGACCCCCTTCGATCTGCTGGAGCATGAAGCGGAGGTGGTCTCCGGATACGCTACCGAGTACAGCGGAATGCGCTGGGGGATGTTCTTCATCGGGGAGTATGCCAACATGATCACCATCGGCTTCCTGGCCTCCCTGATCTTCCTGGGAGGATTCAATCCCTGGGGCTTCATCCCCGGCGGTCTGGCGATCATCTTGAAGGTGAGTTTCTTCTTCTTCCTGATGCTCTGGGTACGGGCCTCCTGGCCGCATATCCGGCCCGATCAGTTGATGTGGCTCTGCTGGAAAGTGCTGATGCCTCTGGCGGTAATCAATGTGACCCTCACCGGTCTTGTCATGATGTTTTAAGGAGTGGCTATGAGTCTGGAACAATTCAAGAACAGGAACGTCGGCACCCAGGCGTATCGGATGCTGGACCTGGAGCCGACTCCCGAGACCGGGTGGGGGCGTTTCAAACGGGTCGTCCGCCGCAGTGTCAAGCTGGAACTCTTCACCGGACTGAAGGTCACCTTCCGGGAGATGATCAAAGCGCTTTTCATGGGAGAGATGCATACGACGAAATATCCTTTTGAAAAACTCCCCATCGCTCCGCGTTACCGGGCGATCCATGAGATGAAGCGCCTGCTGGAGAGCGGTCACTACCGCTGTATCGGCTGCGGACTCTGCGAAAAGATCTGTATCGCCGACTGTATCCGTATGGATACCCGTTACGACGAGAATCAGCGCAAAGAGGTGAGCGAATACACCATCAACTTCGGACGCTGTATCTTCTGCGGCTACTGTGCGGAGGTTTGCCCTGAGCTGGCGATTGTCCACGGTGGACGCTATGAGACCGCCAGTGAGCAACGGGCCAGTTTCGCCCTCTTCGAGGACATGCTGACCCCGCTGGATCAATTGGCCCAGCAGAAGGAGTATCCCGGTTTCGGTGCGGTCTCTCCCGATGCGGACGAGAAGATCAAAAAAACACCGTTGGCCTACTAAGGAGTCATGATGGAAACTTTTGCCTTTTACTTTTTCGCGGTTCTGATCGCGGGTCTCTTCCTGGTGACGGTCCTGAGTCAGAACATTCTCTATGCCATGACTTCCCTGGCGGCGGGAATGGTGCTGATCTCGGGACTCTTCTTCATTCTGGGAGCCGATTTCCTCGGGGTGGTGCAGTTGATTGTCTATGTGGGGGCGGTCATGGCCCTTTACGCCTTCGGAATGATGTTTTTCGATGCCACCGGTACGATCAAAGAGCGCCACAGCCATCCTGCTTTGGTCTTTCTGCTTGGGGGACTTTCGGCGGTCCTGATGGTGGTGATTTTCGCCGCACCGCAGATCGGAGAGCATGTTGGGGTCCTCTATCCCGCGGCTGCCGGAGCCAATAATCCCCAGGCGGTGGGCCTGGTGCTTTTCACCAAATACCTGGTTCCCTTTGAAGTGGCGGCGGTGATGCTGCTGGTAGCGATGATCGCCGGGATCATCCTGGCGGGTAAAAAGATGGAGCGCAGTCTCTCCAAAATCAATGACGATGAGCTGGAACAAAACAGCGGAAAGGATGAACGATGATCGGATTAAGCCACTATCTCGTACTCTCGGCGATACTTTTCAGTATCGGCTTGGTGGGGGTGATCCGGCGTCGCAACCTGCTGATGCTCTTTTTTGCTACGGAGATCATGCTCAATGCCGCCAATATCGCCTTTGCCGCGCTTTCAAGCTATATGCACGATCTGAGCGGTCAGATGTTTGCCTTTTTCATTATCGCGGTGGCGGCCAGTGAAGTGGCGGTAGGTCTGGGACTGTTGATCCTGCTTTACAAAAAGTACGGGTCTCTCGATCTCGACGACTATACAATGCTGAAGGGGTAAGCGATGGAAACTTTGGTATATACTGCACTCTTTGCACCGTTGGCGGGTTCGGTCTTCGCCGCACTCTTCGGCATGCGGCCCAAGACCCTTTGGACCGGCGTGGTTACGTCGTTGCTGCTTTTTGTTTCGTTTGTCTCTTCGGCGATGTTGCTCAAACATGTTGCGACCGTTGGGCCGGTGCATGTGGAACTGATGGATTGGATCGTTGCGGGAGATATGCGGGTTCCCTTCGGCTTTACCGTGGATCAGGTGACGGCGGTAATGATGACCGTGGTTACGCTGGTCTCCACTGTCGTCCATATCTACTCCAACGGCTACATGGAACATGACAAAGGGTTCAACCGCTTCTTCAGTTATCTGTCGGCCTTTGTCTTTTCGATGCTGGTTCTGGTCATGAGTGACAACTTTCTGGGTCTCTTCATCGGCTGGGAAGGGGTCGGAGTCTGCTCCTGGCTGCTGATCGGTTTCTGGTATCACAAGCCGGATGTGACACGGGATGTCAATCCCTCCATCTCTCCCTCCTGGGCGGCGAATGAGGCCTTTATCATGAACCGGATCGCCGACCTGGGGATGTTGATCGGTATTTTCCTGATCTATTGGAACGTCGGCTCCTTGAACTATCGGGATGTCTTCGCAGCGGTTCCCCAACTGAGCCACGGTATGTTGGTGCTCATCGGGATTATGCTCTTTATCGGCGCGATGGGTAAATCGGCTCAGTTTCCGCTGCATACCTGGCTGGCGGATGCGATGGAAGGTCCTACTCCCGTCTCGGCTCTAATTCATGCGGCGACGATGGTAACCGCCGGGGTCTATCTGGTCATCCGGGCCTTTCCCCTCTACAGCCAGATTCCCGAGGTGAGCTATTTCATCGCGGTTCTGGGAACTTTTGTCGCAATCTTTGCCGCTTCGATGGCCTTGGTCAATCGGGATCTCAAGCGGATCATTGCCTACTCGACCCTCTCCCAATTGGGCTATATGTTTGCCGCGGCAGGATTGGGAGCCTATTGGGTGGCCCTTTTCCATCTGGCGGCTCACGCCTTTTTCAAAGCCCTTCTCTTCCTGGGGGCCGGGAACGTGATGCACGCGATGCATGATGAGCTGGATATCTTCAAGATGGGGGGGCTCAAAAAGGTGATGCGCTGGACCTACGCTTATATGGGGGTCGCCTCCCTGGCACTGGCCGGAATCTGGCCCTTTGCCGGCTTCTTCTCCAAAGATACGATTCTCGAGGCGGCTTTCAATGAGCACAGTTACGGCATCTGGTTCGTCCTTTGGCTCACGGCGGGACTGACTGCCTTCTACAGTTTCCGTCTGGTTTTCCTGACCTTCCTGAGTGATGAACGCTACAAACAATATGGATTCCACCCCCATGAAGTCCAGAAATATGTACTCTGGGCGATGTTCCCTCTGGGATTGTTGGCGGTAGTTTTCGGTTGGTGGAAAGAGGATTTCGTCGCCTTTGTCACCCGGTTCCTGCCGGCTTATGAGATGAGCGAGCATACCGAGCATATGGTATGGATCCTGACGGTTGTGACACTGGCGATAGCCCTTGGCGGTATTGCCCTCGCCTATATCATGTATGCCAAGCGATTGCGTCGGAATGAAAAGATTGAGCAGAGCCTTCCCTATCGGATCTTGAGCAATCAATACTATATTCCGATCTTTTACGAGAAGGCGTTTGCCAAACCCTATGCGGAGCTTTCAGATATCGCCTGGAAAGAGATCGATCAGCAAGTGGTTGACGCCACGGTTGACGGTATCGCCCATATCATCGAAGAGACCGGAGACGGCACGCGACGGATGCAGACCGGCAATCTGTCCGATTACCTCAAATGGATGGCGGCCGGAGCCCTGATTCTGGCAGTTCTGGCTATCTTCGTCGCAATGAATCACTAAGGAGAGAAGGGTATGGAAAATATTTTAAGTGTATTGATCTTTTTCCCGCTTGTGGCGGCGATGTTGGGATTCGTGGTCAAAAAGGACGCGATCCGTGTCTACGGCATCACCGTAGCCGCCATCGAGTTTCTCCTGACGCTCTGGCTCTGGTTCTCCTTCGATGCAGGCAACAGCGGCTTCCAGTTTATCGAGTTTGTTCCGCTGATCAGCGACTTCGGAATCAACTATTATCTCGGAGTTGACGGGATCAGTCTCTTTATCGTTGTGATGGCAGCATTGATGACTTTGATCGGTATCGTGGCACTGGGAGAAAACATTAAAGATCTGAAAAACATGATTATCACACTCCTTTTCCTTGAAGTGGCGATGATCGGCGTTTTTGTCTCCCTCGATGCAATCGTCTTCTACCTCTTCTGGGAATTTTCTCTGGTACCGATGCTCTACATCATCGGCGCTTGGGGAGGGGAGAAACGACTCTATGCCGCGATCAAGTTCTTCATCTATACTTTTGCGGGTTCACTGATCATGCTGGTGGGTATGCTCTACATCGCTTACGTCTATCAGTCGGTGGCGGGCGTCTGGAGCTTCTCGCTGACTGATTGGTATGCCTTGGTGCTGCCCATCTCCGTTCAAAAATGGCTCTTCTGGGCCTTCTTCCTGGGCTTTGCCATCAAGGTCCCGATGTTCCCCTTCCACACCTGGCTCCCCTATGCCCACGGTCAGGCTCCTACCGTCGGTTCGGTCATCCTGGCGGCGGTACTGCTGAAGATGGGAACCTACGGTTTCGTCCGGTTCTCCCTGCCGCTCTTCCCTGATGCGTCGGTGGCCTATATCCTGCCGGTAGCGATCCTCGCGATTATCATGATTATCTATACCGCCATGGTCGCTTATGCGCAGAAGGATATGAAACAGGTGATCGCCTACTCCTCGATCTCCCACATGGGGGTGATCATGCTGGGAGTCTTCGCCATGAACCCCGAAGGAATCACCGGTTCAGTCTTCTTCATGCTTTCTCACGGGATTGTCTCCGGAGCTCTCTTCCTCCTGGTCGGGGTCATCTATGACCGCCGCCATACCAAGCTGATGAGTGAGTTTGGCGGCTTGGCGGCGGTGATGCCCAAATATGCCGTGATCTTCGGGATTATGCTCATGGCCTCTGTCGGCCTTCCGTTGACCATGGGGTTTGTCGGAGAGTATCTCTCTCTGGCAGGTTTCTTCAAAGTCTCTCCGGTTTTGACCCTACTGGGAGGATTCTCTATCATTCTGGGAGCCGTCTATATGCTCTCCCTCTACAAAAAGAGTTTCTTCGGTCCCGTGACCAAAGAAGAGAACAAAAAGCTGCATGATCTCACGGGTCGTGAACTGACAGCATTGGTCCCGCTGGTGGCCATCGTGATCTGGCTGGGGATCTATCCCAAGCCGGTGCTGGTTCCCATTGACAACAGTGTCAAGGCGCTGGTCTCCTTTATGGAGCAGAAAGCCCAGACCCCTGAAGCGAAGCAGGTTATTCATGTAAGCAGAAGCACCAAGGAGGCGAAATAATGTTACAGCCTATTCATGTCAGTATGGCATCGCTCAATCTGATCACCCTCTCTCCGATGTTGGTGATCATCGGCGGGGCACTGTTGATCCTGATCATTGACCTGATCAAAAAAGATCTGCATAAGTCGCTCTATGTGATGCTTTCGATTTTGGTACTTTTTGTCGACTTTGGTGCGACGCTCAGTTTGGGGATCAATGAACGCGGTTTCTTCGATGTGATGCTCATCGACGGTGTTTCGGTGGTTTCGCAGCTGCTGATCCTGATCGCTTCGATGCTCTTCGTTCCTCTGGCCCTGACGTCGAAGCGCTTTCATGAATTCTCCTATCCGGAGTTTTTCTCCCTCTTTCTCTTTATGGTAGCCGGCTTCCAATTCATGGTAGCCACCGACAACCTGATCTTGATCTTTATCGGACTGGAGACGGCATCGCTGGCGCTCTACACTCTGATCGCCATGCACAACACCCCGGGATCCCATGAAGCGGCCATCAAATATTTCACGATGGGCGCACTGGCTGCCGGCTTCTTTGTCATGGGTGCCGCGGTTCTCTACGGGCTTACCGGAGCAGTGGAGCTCTATGATATCGCCAAGGTTTTCCAGGCGCGTTTGAGTGAACCGGGTATCTCTATCCCGCTGATCGGGGGAGCTCTGCTGCTGATGGTTGCCATCGGTTTCAAGGTCTCGTTGATGCCGTTCCATCTCTGGACGCCGGATGTCTATGAAGGATCCAGCGCCCCGATGGCCGGGTATATGTCCATCGTTCCCAAAGTGGCGATGATGGTCGTAGCGATGCGGATCCTGGGCCTTTATGTGGATATCGGCGTCGAGCCTGTCCGCTGGATGATCATTATTCTGGCGGTCGTGACTATGACTCTCTCCAACATGATGGCGCTGGTCCAGGAGGATGTGAAGCGGATGCTGGCCTACAGCTCCATCTCCCATGCCGGATTTGTCATGGCGGCACTGGCGCTGGATACCACCAAGGCCTATACCAGTATCTTCCTCTACTATGGACTTTTCCTCTTTACCAACCTGGGGGCCTTTACCATGCTGTGGATCAGCCGACGCAAGCATCCGAGCCATCATAACCGCTATCACCACCCCTACATCAAGTTCTCCGGCCTGATTCATACGGCACCGATGGCGGCGGTAATCATGGCGGTCTTTATGCTCTCGTTGACAGGGGTCCCTCCCTTCAGCCTCTTTTGGGGTAAGCTCTATGTTATCAGTGCGACAGTCGATGCCGGTTATATCTGGTTGGCGGTTGTTATGGGACTCAACAGTGCCATTGCCGCCTATTACTATCTGAAACTGATTGTCTACATGTTCCTGAAGCCGCCGGTCCAGGGTGTCGAGCTGATCGGAGCCAACAAATCCAAGCCCCTGGTGGTCATTGTCGGAATTGCTGTACTCTTTACCACCCTCTCGGTCTTTATCATTCAGCCGCTCTTGAGCTATCTGACTTATATGGTGAGTGTGAGCGGATATTGACGGTATAAGTTTAATGCCCCGCTCTCGCGGGTATCCTGTGATCCTACGCTAGGATTTTTCCGATTTCCTTTTTCAACCCCTCTATATCACTTCGTATTACATCTTGAAACTGTGAACGGTTGAAGGTTCGCTGACGTTTGGCAAGTCTGGCAGTATTGGTGATGATTCTTTCTCGCATTTGAGAATAGTCCAGTCGCCCGTCAAAATAGTCCAGAACTTCAACGATGCCGATAGCTTTCATGGATTGGGGAGATCGTCCGTATCGGCTCTCCAGTGTGGCGATTTCATTCACAAGCCCGGCACGCAGCATTCCGTCGGTCCGATGAATGATCCGCTCTCTCAGCTTTGCGCGATCAGTCTCGATTTCAAAAATCGGCAGCGGTTCAGTGATCGGTGAAACGGGAGGGTGGAGACGAAAATATTCTAGGGGTTCGAGTCCGGTTTGCAGGGTGATCAGAAGCGCTTTTTCGAGACGGTAACGATCGCCTGAACCTAGGCGTTTAGCGGTATCCGGGGCAAGTGCTTGCAAACGTTCAAAGGCTTTGTCCGGTCGGGTAAGCAATGTTTTGACTTCAAGGCGAATTTCCTCGGCTATCGGGGGAAGCGGGCTGACACCCTCTATCAGAGTCTTGAGATAGAAACTGCTTCCTCCGACGAGAATCAAGACCTTGCCCTGACGCGCTGCTTTGGCGGCTGCTTCGTGATAGAGTGAGACAAAACGTAATACATCGAAGGATTCGTCCGGAGCCAATATGTCAATACCGTCATGAGGTACCGTGGTTAGTTCCCGAGAGCTGGGTTTGGCCGAGGCGATGTCGATCTCCCGGTAGATTGCCAGAGAGTCGAGAGAAAGGATTCGCCCCTCATATTCTTGTGCAATCTCAAGCGCCAGGGCACTTTTGCCGCTGGCAGTCGGTCCGATGATAGCGACTTGTCGTAATGAATCTTTCATAAGCATAAGTGCATCATAACAAAAGGCACTGAATCCATCCATATCTTTCTGTTTGCGGCGTCATTCTTTCTCATCATACCAAGAGAAAGAAATGTGATGGAGAAAAAGTGCCGATCGACACTGGGGAAATCCCCTATTCGATCTATAAGTGTTATGTCGGCACTGTGCTATAATACTTTATGTTACCAACGAAGAAAGTAGGGCATCATGGCGAGAAAATTTAAAAGCTGGGATCATCTATATGATGAGCGAACGTTGAAAATCGGTATCCGCCTTTACCAGGAAGGCGAACTCCCTCTGGAGTTTCTCTATCGGCTGATGTCTGCCAGACGTCTGAAAAGTTTTTCGATCATTGTGATCCACTCCCCGGTTGAGGGTTTCGGAGAATTTCTAAAGCAACAAAAACGAAAAACCGATTTGCTTTTCGAATTGGATAAAGAAAATGAAGTTTACGTCTTTTTCTGTCAGGAGACCAAAGTAGAAGGAGGCTATCTCTTCCTCAAGCGTTTGATCCGGACAGGGCAAGAGGAGTTCCCGGAGATCTATGCGAGTATCGTAGGAATTGAAAGTACACAGTATCCGATACGGGATCTGGTCTTTATTGTTCTGGACGGATTTGTCAAGACCATCGATGCTGAGACGGAAGAGGGAAGAGTCCTCTACCGTACGGTACGCTAAATACCTTTCAAGGTTTAACCTTGAGATTGTGGGAAAAAGAGAATCGCTACAACCTAGCGAATCTGATAACGTTTGGAAATATCGCCTGCGGAATTTTGGCCCTCTACTTTATCGGCCGGCGGGAGTTTGCGGTGGCGATTGTCCTGGCGTGGATCGCCGGGGCTCTGGATATCGCTGATGGCAAAGTGGCCCGAAAATTCGGACTGTCGACGGAATTTGGGATTCAGTTGGATAGCTTTGCCGATTTTCTCTCTTTTGTGATCATGCCAAGCTTTCTGCTCTTTTACGCTCTGGAAAAGAGTTCTCTCTTTCAAGAGATCGTGCTGGGAATTGTTTTTATCTTCTACATCATCAGTGGGCTTCGGCGACTGGTGGAGTTCAACCTCAAGGTGGATGCAGGTACTGTGGAGAAGTATTTCGAGGGGGTGCCCACGCCTTTGGGCGCGATTCTCCTCTGGGTGCTCTATCTGTGCTATCGCTACGGAGTCATCGAATCGGTTTGGGTTATCGGAGGGTTGGTCCTGCTGATCGCCTGGTCGCTCAATTCTAAAATCCGGATTCCGCACCCGTAGAGCGGGAACCCTGTTCCCGAATGAGGAATGAGTAATTTGGGGGCGTTGCTTTGCAATGCGATTTTTTGGAGGCGGGAATTCATTCCCGCCCTGGAGTGTGGTCAAAAGAAAATAAGAAATTTTGGAGTGATCTACACTCTTTATAAAGGGTGAATTTGGATACGGTATCGCTAAAAAAGAAACTTTCGGACTTTTCCGAACTGGTGATGTTTCAGCATTCGGTCTTTTCTCTCCCTTTCATCTTTGTGGCGATGGTGGTAGCGGCCGAGGGATGGTTCGGGTGGCGGCTTCTGATTCTGGGGGCTTTGGCGGCGGTGACGGCACGCAATTATGCTATGGGGGTCAATCGTTATCTCGATCGGGATATCGACGCGCTCAATCCGAGGACCCGCAACCGCCCGTCGGTGGACGGCAGAGTGAACGGGGCACAGATGATCGGTTTTATCCTGCTCAATGCACTGGGATTCATTCTGGTGGCTTGGGCGATCAACGACCTGGCGTTCAAACTCTCAGTTCCCATACTTCTGATATTGGGAGCCTATACCCTCTTCAAGCGCTTCAGTGCTATGGCCCATCTCGTCCTGGGGCTCTCACTGGGATTGGCCCCGATTGCCGGAGCCATCGCCGTGGAGGATCGGATCCCCGGATGGTCTCTCTGGCTGGCGGCGGGGGTGACCTTTTGGGTGGCAGGGTTCGATCTGCTCTACAGCCTGCAGGATATGGAGTTTGACCGGGAGCATGGGCTCCATTCGATCCCTTCCCGACTGGGGGCGAAACGTACTCTGGCCCTAGCAGCTCTTTTTCACGGGGTCACCGTCGTCTGCTGGGAACTTTTTGTCCAAAGTGCAGACCTGGGAGGCTGGGCGCAGCTGGCGGTGGTCTTTTCGGCATTGATGCTGGGGTACGAGCACTATCTGGTTCGCAAGGATTTCACCCAGATCGACCGGGCTTTCTTTACGGTCAACGGCTATTTGGGGTTTGTCTTTTTCGGATTGATCGTCATAGACGTGCTAATGAGAAATTAGCAAAGAGAAATGAAAAATGAGACATGAATATTTATCGGCATCCGGGGCGAAAGAGGGAAGGTTGAAAGACCTGTTGAGGCTCAACGGAGTCGATACGGTCTGGGATCCGATCCTGGTGCCGGCACTGGAAGCCCTGGAAGAAGAGTATCGGGAGTGGTTGCTGGAGGGGGAAGGGTATATCCCTGCCAAAAATCGTCTTCTGGCAGCTTTTTCCACGCTTCAGCCGGAGGATCTGCGTTATATCCTTTTCGGACAGGATCCCTATCCTCGGGAGGAGAGTGCCATCGGTTACGCCTTTATCGACGGAAGAGTTGACAAAATCTTTTCTGAAAAGGGTCTGAGCAAAGAGGTCAATCGGGCGACGAGCCTGCGGAACTTCATCAAGATGACCCTGGTGGCCGACGGTCGTCTCGATCCGGCCGAGACCTCCCAGGCGGCTATCGCCGCTCTGGACAAAAATGATTTGATCGATACGATGCAGGAATTGCGTCACAACTTTGAGACCGCCGGTGTACTGCTGCTCAACATGGCATTGGTCTTCAGCGGATCCGAGGCTTCCCACCGTCATATCCGGGCTTGGCGGGGATTTGTGGAAACACTACTGGAGGGATTGAGAAAGGAGGCTCCGACGCTGATCCTCTTCGGAGCCCATGCCCGGGAAGTGGAGCGTCTCTCTGCGGCGGAAGGCTTGCCGAGAATTGCTCTGGAACATCCCTATAATCATAGTTTCATCACCAATCCGGAGGCCCATGCGTTGTTCGGGCCGATGAAGCTTCTTCGCAGAGTTTGGGAGGAAAATTAAACTTTATTTTCTCTTAAGCATTGATCGGATAGAATTCGGCTCCAAAACATGCGCCCGTGGCTCAGCTGGATAGAGCATCTGATTGCGGTTCAGAAGGTCACAGGTTCGAATCCTGTCGGGCGTACCACTTCACTCTTCCTCCAATTTTATCGTGATATGACATCTTCAAATTGATCTTCCCATAGCCTTTAGTCGATCCTAGATATAATACTTTCATTACTACAGGTTCAAACTGCCAAGAGAGCTTTTGAACAATCGAGGCAGATACTGTCATCATCCCGGTGAGAGTATCGTCAGAGATTCTTGAAGGTAGGGACAGAGATATTCCGGAGTTATCTCCGGCAAGCAAAGAGAAGGAGAGCTATGCGTATTTTGCTCTTGAGTAGGAATCGTGTTGTTCAGGAGTTGGTCAGGTTGGGGTTGCGTGAGATTGACGGGGCAGAGCTCGAGATCGTCAACGGTGCCCAAGGTCCCGCTTCGGATCATTACGATGTCATCCTGGAAGAGGATCGTTTTCTTGAGGGATTTGGGGAGATCGGGATCGATCATCTGCTTGCCGGACGCCGTCTCCTGCTGGGAGATCCTTCACTGCTTCCGGAAGAGAGTCGTTTCGATGCGGTTATTCCCAAACCTTTCCTGCCGGCGGATATCCAAAAAGCCCTCCGGCTGAAACCGATAGAGGAGAACAGACCTGAGAGGGAAAATATTCGGGATTTTCTCGAAGAGGAGGGAGTGACTCCGGAGGAGAGTACCGAGATTCTGGACGAGGAGGAGATTTTTCGAATCCGTCGTCTGTTGGAGGGAGAGATCGACGAGCCTGTTGCGCAGATGCAAAGCGAAGCGGCAGAGCAGACAATCGATGCGGAGACTTTTTTGGAACTGGTGGAGCGTTTTCGGAGTAAAAAGCTGAAAAAACTTCTCCGGGGTGCGACGATACGTCTGACCATCGAATTTCCCGAGGAGGAGTTATGAACGATAGCGGTGCAATTCTGATCCTTTCGGGCCCCAGCGGGGCGGGGAAAAGCACGATCATCCAACGGGCAGAGCCTCTTATCGGAGATTTCTACTTCTCCATCTCCACGACCACCCGTCCTCCGAGAGAGGGGGAGGTCCACGGGGTGGACTATTACTTTACCGACAGGGAGAGTTTCGAGCGGGAGATTGCCGCCGGGGAGTTTCTGGAGTATGCCCAGGTCCACGGCAACTACTACGGCACTTCCCTCAAGCCGGTCCGCGAGGCATTGGCCGAGGGGAAGCTGGTGATTTTCGATATCGATGTCCAGGGGCATCGCCTGGCAAGGGAGCGGATGGGGGACCGGATCACCTCCGCCTTTATCACGCCCCCGACCCTGGCAGAACTGGAGCACCGTCTGATGAGCCGCTCCACCGATGACCCCGCTACGGTACAAAGACGCCTGGAGAATGCCCGGGAAGAGATCCGGGCTCTGGAAGAGTACGATTTCCTGATCGTCAACGACGACCTGGAGAAAGCGACAGAGGAGTTCGTCTCCATCGCCCGGGCGGCCCGGCTTCGTCCGGGGCACGCGGCTCTGCAGCGTTTCCGGGAGTCCTGGTTGGCCTCTGTCAACAATGCCCCTCATTAAAAAAGTTCCAGTATAATACTTCCAAATTCACTAGAGAGAAGCGCTCCAGCGCGGATGAAAGGATCAGACGATGGGTATGCCTAGCGGATGGGAACTGCTATTGGTCGTGGGGGTGATTGTCCTCCTCTTCGGCGGTAAGAAGATTCCCGAACTGGCCAAAGGCCTGGGAAAAGGGATCAAGGATTTCAAACAGGCGGTCAAAGAGGATGAGGAGTCTTCCGAAACGCCGGCCAAAGAGATCGAGAACAAAGAACAGAGTGCTTCTGCCGAGCAGAGCGCCGACGTCAAAGAGAGTCAAAAGGCTTGAGTGCCCCGGGAGTTTGCTCCCCTCTCCCCGGCTCTTTGGAGCCCTCTTCATATCATTCCTCAATAACGGATTCAATAAACGATGCAGATCAAATCACAACTCAATCAGTTGATACAGCGTGCCTGTGAACAGGCGGAGATCCCGGCAGAAAATGTTCAGGTCAACGAAGCGGGCAAACCGGAATTCGGCGACTATCAGTTCAATGGTGCAATGGCCCTGGCCAAGCGTCTGGGACGCAATCCCCGGGAGATCGCCCAATCCATCGTGGAGGCGATCGAAGAGAACGAGATCCTCGATCGGGTGGAGATCGCCGGTCCCGGCTTCATCAATCTCCACCTTCGTGCCGACTGGCTGGCCGCAGGACTTGATGCTGCGGCTCAGGACGAACGCCTGGGCGTCGGACATTTCGCAACCCCCCGCAAGGTGGTGGTGGACTACTCCAGCCCCAATATGGCCAAGCAGATGCATGTGGGGCACCTGCGCTCCACCATTATCGGGGACTCCCTGGCCAATCTCTTTGCCTTCCTTGGCGATGAGGTGATCCGTCAGAACCATATCGGAGACTGGGGGACCCAGTTTGGGATGCTGATCGCCTACCTCGAGGAGCTGGGCGAGGGAGCCGAAGGGAGCCTTCACGATCTGGAGGAGTTCTACAAGGCGGCCAAGAAGCGTTTCGACGAGGATGCAGCTTTTGCCGACAAATCCCGGGAGTATGTGGTGAAGCTCCAGGGGGGCGATGTGCGCTGTCTGCACCTCTGGGAGAACTTCATCGACAAATCCCTGGGGCATTGCGAAGAGGTCTACTCCAAACTTCATGTCAAACTGACCCGGGAGGATGTGCGGGCCGAGAGCAGCTACAACGATGACCTGGAGGCCATCGTCAAGGATCTGGAGGCCAAGGGGCTGCTGCAGGAGAGCCAGGGGGCCAAAGTGGTCTTCACAGAGGGGGAAGAGAACCCTCTGATCATCCAGAAGAGTGACGGCGGCTTCCTCTACGCCACCACCGATCTGGCGGCGATCCGCTTCCGGGTCGCTCAGCTGGGAGCCAAACGGATCAGTTATGTGGTGGACGCCCGACAGGCGGGTCATTTCCAACAGGTCTTTACTGTGGCGCGTCTGGCCGGGTACGCTCCGGAGGATGTGCAGCTGGAGCATGTCTCCTTCGGGATGATGCTGGACAAGTCGGGCCGTCCTTTCAAGACCCGTGACGGCGGCACCGTCAAACTGATCGATCTGCTGGAAGAGGCGGTCGATCGGGCCAAAGGGGCCATCACCCAGCGGGAGGCCTACAGCGAAGAGGAGCTGGAGAAGATCGCCGAGATCGTGGGGATTGGAGCGGTGAAGTATTCGGACCTCTCCATCAACCGGGAGTCCAACTACATCTTCGACTGGGACCGGATGCTCTCCCTGGAGGGTAACACCTCCCTCTATCAGCAGTACGCCTATGCCCGGATCCGCTCCATCTTCCGCAAATACCAGGGCGAGGTGACCGGGACCGTGAAGATCGGCGATGAACTGGAGCGGCGGCTGGCGCTGAAACTGCTCCAGCTCGAAGATGTGCTCCGTGCCGCGGCGAGGGAGGCGATGCCCCACTACATCACGACCTACCTCTACGAACTGGCCACCCTCTTCATGAAGTTCTACGAGAACAACCCCATCCTGAGGGAGGATGTCCCCGAGGATCTGCGCCAGAGCCGTCTGATCCTGGCCCGTACGACCGCAAAAACCCTGCGGCTGGCCCTGGAGATCCTGGGGATCAAGGTGCTGGAGCGCCTCTGATGGGCCGCATCCTCCTTTTTATCCTGCTGACCCTGGGGCTGATCGCCCTGGATTGGTATCGCCGTCGTAATTGGCGCAAGAGTCTCATCGCTTTGGGGACTTTCCTCTGGATCGCCTCCCTGGCGATGATGGGCCTGACGATGCGGGCGATACTACCGCTCTTCCTGGCCCATGCGGTGCTTTTGGCTCTGGCGTGGCTGGCGCTGCTCTTCTATCTCTACAAAGAACGCTATCTCTGGTGGGCCTTTCTCCTGCCGGCGGCGACCCTGCTGCTCTTTGTGGCGCTGAACTTCTTCGAAGGGTCCCGCTACGAGGGCTGAGCCCTCTGATTCTATTCTCTCCAAATTTTCCGCTATCTTTTTTATACTCCAATAAGGCTCTCTGAAAAACTGTGTCATTTCGGACTTGATCAGGAAGATGGGATGATAAATACCCCTCCATAGGGATTCCAGGGCGTCTATTCACTCTCTCAGCCATTTTTTAGGCCTCCGCTCTCTTTACTACTCCTTATAATTCACATAAGTTAATTTATTTAGAAAATAATTTTCCTTTAAGAGTAATTAGCATATAATTCTTCATGGAAAAAATTTATCCATAAATAAATCAGAAGGAGAGAAGATGGCACGAAGAGGAAACTCTATCATCAAAGGGATCGAGGTTTCGGAGCTGATTCGGCTTCTCAACAGAGCCTATGCCGACGAGTGGCTGGCCTATTATCAATATTACATCGAGGAGAAGGTGGTCAAGGGGATCATGAAAGACGCGGCGATTGCCGAACTGCAACAGCATGCCGCGGATGAACTGCGCCACGCCGATATGGTGGCGCAGCGGATTCTTCAGCTGGGCGGAACGCCGCTGCTCAATCCCAAAGAGTGGTTCACCCAGACCAACTGCGGTTACGAAGAGCCCTCCGATTTCGACGTGGTGGCGATCCTGGAGGATGCCATCAAAGGGGAGCAGTGTGCCATCAGCACCTACTCGGAACTGGCGGAAATGACCCGCGAGAAGGATATCGTCACTTACGACCTGGTCAGCCAGATCCTGGCCGACGAGGTGGAACATGAGGAGGATCTGACGGCGCTCCATGAGGATATCACCGAGTTCATCGACTCCCTGAGAGCATGAGGTGCTATATCCGGAAGAGGTGGTTACCGATTCCGGCTCTGCCAAAGAGAACAACGAAGCCCTCTGAAAAACAGACTGGACATTATGACGTCATCCTGAACTTGATTCAGGATCCAGGACATCATGAGTATTTCGGGAGTTTTCAGAGTGCTCAATAAAAAAAGATGCAAGGAAAGAACAATGAAACAATACGAAAGCTACAAATGCGAGGTCTGCGGCAACGAGGTGGAGGTTCAGCACGTCGGAGGGGGCACCCTGGTCTGCTGCGGTCAGGAAATGGTCTGTACCACGGAGAATCTGACGGCTGTCAATCTGATGAAGGCCTTCGCCGGCGAATCCCAGGCGCGGAACAAATACGAATTCTTCGCCGAAGTGGCGATGGAGGAGGGGCTGCACCGGATCGCCCGCTTCTTCCGGGAGGCGGCGGATAACGAGAAATACCACGCCATGGCCGAATTCAAAGCCTACAACAAACTGGTCCACGGCGTGGAGCTCGACAGCACCCGGAAAAATCTTCAGTACGCTGCCGACGGGGAGCGCTACGAGCACGAGGAGATGTACCCCAACTTTGCCGCCATCGCCAAAGAGGAGGGTTTGGAGGCGATCGCCCGGCTCTTCCGTGCCATCGGCAAGGTGGAGGTGGAGCACGAGCGGGAGTATCTGGAGCTCAAGGCGGCCCTGGAGCGGGAAGGGTTCTTCGACAGCGAGAACAACGAAGAGTGGATCTGCGAAGTGTGCGGACACGTCCACCGGGGCAAACGTCCCCCCGCCCAGTGCCCGCTTTGCAAGGCCGATCGGGAGTATTTCAAAAAGCGCTGCCCCGATGTCACTGCCGGCTAAGCCGGCCTGTACAGCGGTACCGGTTTGGAGCCGGGCACTATAAATCAATCAAAAGGTGACAAAGATGAAAACTGAAAAAAAATGTCCGGCGGAAGAGAGTGCTTTCGCCCATACGACCCTGGGAGCCGAGTCGATCCGCGATTGGTGGCCCGAACAGCTCAATCTGAAGATTCTGCACCAGAACCGGGGGCCGATCGTTCCCGACGAGACTCTGGACTATCGCGAAGCGTTCGAGAGACTCGACTACAAGGGACTCAAGGAGGATCTGAAGAAGCTGATGACCGAATCGCAGGAGTGGTGGCCTGCCGACTGGGGCCACTACGGTCCGTTTTTCATCCGGATGGCCTGGCACAGCGCCGGGACCTACCGGATCATGGACGGCCGAGGGGGAGGGGGGACCGGCAATCAGCGTTTCGCTCCGCTCAACAGCTGGCCCGACAACGTCAACCTGGATAAAGCGCGACGGCTGCTGTGGCCTGTCAAACAGAAATACGGCAACGCGATCTCCTGGGCCGACCTGATGATCCTGGCGGGGAACGTGGCGATGGAATCAATGGGGCTGCGCACCTTCGGCTTCGGCGGAGGGCGTGAGGATATCTGGGAGCCGGAGGAGGATATCTACTGGGGACCGGAGCAGGAGTGGCTCGGCGACATGCGGCACAAAGAGGGTCGCGAACTGGCCAATCCCCTGGCGGCGGTGCAGATGGGGCTGATTTACGTCAATCCCGAAGGTCCCGACGGCGTCCCCGACGCACTGGCGGCCGCCCGGGATATCCGGGAGAGTTTCGCCCGGATGGGGATGAACGACGAAGAGACCGTCGCGCTGATCGCCGGAGGTCATACCTTCGGCAAAAACCACGGCGCGGCCGATCCGGAGAAATATCTCGGACCCGAACCCGAAGCGGCGCCGATCGAGGAGCAGGGGCTGGGGTGGAAAAACCGCTTCGGCAGCGGAAAAGGGCCCGATACGATCACCAGCGGTCTGGAGGGGGCCTGGACCCCCAATCCGATCCGGTGGGACAGCGACTTTCTGCGGCTCCTTTTCGCCTACGACTGGAATCTGACCAAAAGCCCCGCGGGGGCATGGCAGTGGGAACCGGTCGCTCCGGCGGAGGAGGATCTCGTTCCGGATGCCCACGATCCCGAGGCGAAGCACAAGACGGTGATGCTCACCACCGATCTGGCGTTGCGGATGGATCCGGAGTACGCCAAAATCTCCCGGCGCTTCCTGGAGGATCCAGCCGCTTTCGAGGAGGCGTTCGTCCGGGCCTGGTTCAAGCTCACCCACCGGGACATGGGGCCCAAAGCCCGCTATCTCGGACCGGAGGTTCCGAAGGAGGATCTGATCTGGCAGGATCCGCTCCCGCCGCGGCGTTTCGCACCCCTCGATCCGGCCCGGATCGCGGAGCTCAAAGAGCGAATCCGCCAATCGGGGCTCTCCGTCGCCGATCGGGTCTTCGTCGCCTGGGCTTCGGCCTCCACTTACCGGGATTCGGACAAGCGGGGCGGGGCCAACGGGGCGCGGATCGCCCTGGCTCCCCAGCGAAACTGGCCCGCCAACGAGCCCGAGCGCCTCGAACGGGTCTTGACGGTGCTGGAGAGGATTCGGGAAGAGTTCAACGCCTCCTGTGAAGAAGGGACGGGGATCTCTCTGGCCGATCTGATCGTCCTGGCGGGCAACTGCGCCGTGGAAGAAGGGGCCGCCTCGGCGGGCGTAAAGATCGAAGTTCCCTTCCGTCAGGGACGGGTCGACGCGACGCAGGAGCAGACCGACGAGGAGTCCTTTGGCTATCTTGAACCGGTGGCCGAGGGATTCCGCAACTATCTCCATCCCGACTGTTCGTTTCGGGCCGAAGAGGCGCTGATCGACAAAGCGTCGCTCCTGCGACTGAGCGCTCCCGAGATGACGGTTCTGGTGGGGGGACTGCGGGCACTGGGTGCCGTCTGGGGTGACGAGGACCTCGGCGTGCTCACCGATCGACCCGGTGTGCTCGGCAACGACGTTTTCGTCAACCTCCTCGATATGGGGACGGAATGGAGCCCGGCGGACGAGCGGGGATGGATTTTCGAAGGGCGAGACCGCAAAACGGGGGATCTGCGCTGGCGGGTCAGCCGGGTCGATCTGGTCTTCGGAGCCAACTCCCAGCTCCGGGCCCAGGCGGAATTCTACGCTCAAGTGGACAATGCAGAGCGCTTCGTACGGGATTTCGCCGCCGCCTGGAACGAGGTGATGGAGCGGGACCGCTTCGATCTTTGAATGCGGGAGAACTTCCTACTTTTGTGAGTTTTTGGCCGCCCGCAGCTCTTCGAGGAACTCCTCCAGACTGTAGCGCTGGCGGTAGTTGGGGGTCATGAGGTGGACGATGATCTCGCCCAGGTCGGCGACGATCCACTCGTCGCTCTCGTCGGAGCCGTAAAAGCTCTCACCCAGCGGCTTGAGCTCTTCTTTCATGTTGTCGAAAAGGGCCTGGGTATGTTTGCCGCCCAGGGAGTTGGCGATGATCACCTGCTTGGCGATATAGTCCACATTGCCCAGATCGAAAACCTCGATCTCTTCGGCTTTTTTGCTGTCCAGCAGATGGACGATACGATCGACACGTTCCTGTAGTGTCACAGAGTCTCCTTTGATAGATGATAGGTTCGGATCACTTCCTCGCGGATCCGGGGATCCACATACTCCAGCCCGCGGCCCCGACGGATCTCGGTCGAACTGACGGGGACCTCCACTGGTAGGATCTGCGCCTCTCGAAGCATCGAAAGGTCGGGCCGCTCCTCGCCCCGTGTGGCGACGATCCAGATCGCTTCCCGGTTCAGGGTCTCGAAATCTTTCCACTGGGTGATGGAGGAGAGATTGTCGCTGCCGATCACCAGATAGCTCAGGGGATAGCTCTTCTTCAGAGCCTGCCAGGTCTCGATGGTGTAGACCGGCCGCCCCTGCCGGATCTCATAGTCGTTCACCTCCACGCCCGGCAGATCGAAGACTCTTCGGCACCACTCCAGACGCTGAAAAGCCGAAGCGTGGCTCAGCTCCTTGAAAGGATTGAGCCAGGCGGGTACGACGATGACCTGATCGATAGAAGGATCTTCCAGCAGCTTTTCAAGAATTTGACGATGCCCGAGATGCGGGGGATCGAAACTCCCCCCGAACAACGCCGCCTTTTGTGATCCTTTAACCAAGTGATTACCTCTGATGGAGTAAAATACCCGGAAAGTTTATCATAAAATGCCGCCGCAAGCGGGAAAAGGGGGATTTATGCTTCAAACCATCAAGGATCTGGAGATTGACGGCGCCACCGTCTTCATCCGCTGTGACTTCAATGTACCTATCGACGAGTTCGGCAATATTACCGATGACCGGCGGATCCGGGCGGCGCTCCAGACGATCCGCTATTGTGTGGATCGTAACTGCAAGGTGGTTCTGGGATCGCACTTTGAGCGCCCGGAACCCGGTAAATTCGAAGAGAAATACTCCCTCTATCCCGTCTACAAGCGCCTCGATGTCCTGCTAAAGCATAAGAACCATCTCTATTTCGACGATTCCAAAGCGGGGGCGGTCATCACGCCCCGGGCCCTGGAGCTCTTCCAGGGGATGGAAGCAGGGGATGTACTCCTGCTGGAAAACCTCCGTTTCGATCCCGGTGAGACCAAAGATGACATCGAATTCGCCAAAAAGCTGGCCCAATTCGGTGAATTTTACGTCAACGATGCTTTCGGGGCCTGCCACCGCAAGCACGCCTCGATCCACGCCATCGCTTCGCTCTATGATATGGAGCACAAGGCGGCGGGCTTCCTCCTGGCCAAGGAGGTCAACTTCTTTGCCAGGGTGCTGGAGAATCCCTCCCGTCCCTTCGTCGCGGTCGTCGGCGGGAGCAAGGTCTCGGGCAAGCTGGAAGCTCTGAACCGGCTTATCGGCAAGGTGGACAAGATCATCATCGGAGGAGGAATGGCCTTTACCTTCCTCAAGGCCCAAGGCTACGAGGTGGGGAACTCCCTGGTGGAGGAGGATCTCATCGACGAAGCGCGGACCATCACGTACAAGGCCAAAAAGAACGGGGTCAAATTCTATCTGCCCGTCGATGTGGTCGTCGCTCCGGAGCTGAGTGAGACGGCGACGGTCAAGTATCTGCCGACCCAGGAGATTCCCGAAGGGTGGATGGGGCTGGATATCGGTCCGGCCAGCACCCGGCTTTTCCGGGAGGCCCTCAACGATGCCCATACCATCATGTGGAACGGGCCGATGGGGGTCTACGAAATGGAGAAGTTCGCCAAAGGCTCCATCAAGATGTCCCACTACATCGCCGAGAGCCACGCCACGACGATTGTCGGAGGCGGGGATACTGCCGACGTGGCGGCCCGGGCCGGCGATGTGGATGAGATGACCTTCGTTAGTACCGGCGGAGGGGCCAGCCTGAAGCTCATCGAGGGAGAAGAGCTCCCCGGTATCGTCGCTTTGCAAGCCTAAAGGAGAGAGAATGATCTTTGCCGCCAATTTCAAAATGCACCATACCCGCCAAAGTACAGCCGAATATCTGGACCGTCTCGAAGCCCTTATGGAGGCGGCGGAGTACCCTTTCAAAGTAATGGTTTTCCCTCCGGCGACGGCGCTGCAGTCCTCCCGTGACTGGATCACCGTCGGGGCCCAAAACGCCTATCCTGCCAAAGAAGGGGCCTATACCGGAGAGATCGGTTTGAGCCAGCTGGAGGAGTTCGGGATCGATACCGTGCTCCTGGGCCACAGTGAACGCCGACGGATCCTGGAAGAGAGTCAGGAGTTCATCGCCGAAAAGTTCGCCTTTTTTGCCGAGCAGGGGCTTCAGATCGTCTACTGTGTCGGTGAGCCCCTGGAGGTGCGCCAGGAGGGGGACGAAGCGGTAGCGGAGTACCTCTGGGAGCAGTTCGACGGGATCGATCTGGACTATGAACGGCTGATTGTCGCCTACGAACCGGTCTGGGCCATCGGAACCGGACGCGCCGCCAAAGAGGAAGAGATCGCCGCGACCCATGCGGAGCTGCGCCGCCGGATCAAGCGGCCGCTGCTCTACGGCGGCAGTGTCAATCCCCTCAATATCAAAGCGATCGCCGCCATTGCCGATGTGGACGGAGTGCTGGTAGGCTCCGCCTCCCTCGACCCCGAGAGCTTTCACGCCATGATGAGTGTGGTGGCGCCTCCGCAGGTATGAAGCAGACCCTGCTCCTCTTCTTTCGCAAACTCCTCTATCTGGCCGCCATGCTCTGGCTGATCTCCCTGATCACCTTCGGAGCGATCCATATGGCCCCCAACAGCTTTTTCGCCGCCGGGGGCCTCAACCCCAATATGACGCCGGAGGCGATCGCCCACCTCAAGGCGGTCTACGGCCTGGACAAACCCCTCTGGATCCAATATCTCGACTGGTTCAAAGCGATGCTTCATCTCGATTTCGGTGTCTCCTTCGCCAGCGGCAACC
The DNA here is from genome assembly GCF_015487065.1 of Nitratifractor sp. Classification (GTDB taxonomy): domain Bacteria; phylum Campylobacterota; class Campylobacteria; order Campylobacterales; family Sulfurovaceae; genus Nitratifractor. The sequence continues at coordinate 3,691 of NZ_WFQN01000146.1, read as the reverse complement.
GGGTGATCGACGAGATCGGGGCAAGGATCGGCATCACCCTGGGGATCAATCTCGTCTCGATGGTCTTCGTCTTCTGGCTGGCTTTTCGCTACGGGATCCGCAGCGCTCTCAAGGGCGGAGCGTATGAGAGCACGATGAAGCAGCTCTCACTGCTGAGCTACGCCATGCCCTCTTTCTATCTGGCTTTGCTGCTGATTCTGGTCTTCGGTCTGAAGCTGGGGTGGTTCCCCATGGCGGGGCTGGAGGGACTGGAACCGAAGCAGGGCCCGGCCCGCTGGCTCGATATCGCCTGGCATCTGGTGCTGCCGGTGACGGTGGTGGTCTTTACCGGCTTCGGGTCGCTGATGCTCTATATCCGTTCCCTGACCCGGGAGATCCTCAAAAGCGACTACCTCTTCTATGCCAAAGCCAGAGGCCTGAGTGAGAAGATCATCGTCCGCCGCTACATCTACCCCAATCTGATGCCTTTTATCGTGACGATTCTGGGGCTCTCGCTGCCGGGACTGCTGGGAGGCAGTGTCATATTGGAGCAGATCTTCTCCATTGACGGAATGGGGCTGCTCTTTTATCAAAGCGCTCTGGCACGGGATTACCCCGTCATCATGGGGATTCTGGTTGTGGGGGCTTTTTTGACGCTGCTGGGAAATATGATCGCCGATCTGGTGCTGCTGGCCATCGACCCGCACCGGAGGCGATAAGGTTCAACCCAAAATTGAACCCTCTGAAGATCGTCCAAGAGAGGTTTCACTCGATGGCGACAAAGGAGCGCTCAACCCGTGAAACGGGCGCTTGCGTTCGCGACTGCCAGAGCTATCGAGTGAAACCGGTTGTTTTTCAGAGCACTCAATTTACATTAGCCAGCACTTTCTACTGCAAAATTTGGGTTCAATCCAGATCCACGCCGTCCCAGAATTCGTCGTAGTCGAAAGTGCTCTCCCGCCTCTCCCGCTCCATCTCCGCCTCCATCAGGGCCTGGGCCTTCGCCTCGAGCCAGGTATCCAGGGCTTCTGAGATCAGAGCGTCGATCGGACGCTCTTCGTTCTCGGCAAGTTGCCGGAGGGCCTCGAAGGTCTCCCGGTTGAAGCGAACGGTTTTGAGGAGGGTTTTATCGGGCATGGCGAAGAAGCAGGTGGCGTCTGCTATTTGAAGAGGTTTTCCAGGGCGGAGAGATCCTTGGTCTTCTCTTCGGTGGCGGAAGGGGCACGTTCGACGATTCCCTCGACCTCGTTAAGCTCGATCTGATACTTGGTCAGCATGGAGGCCAGGCGGATGTTGATCCCGCTTTTGCCGATGGCCTTGGCCTTTTGATCGGCGGTGATGTCGACGATGGCTTTCTGATCGGCGGTATTGTTGTTTTCGATTCTCACGTTCTGGACCACAGCCGGGGAGAGGGCTCGAGTGATGAAGATCTCGGGGATGGGGGAGTACTCGATGCAGTCGATGTTTTCACCGCAGAGCTCTTCGCTGACGGCGTTGATCCGTACCCCGCGCTGACCGACGGCAGCGCCGATGGGATCGATGTCGGGGCGGTCGGTCTTGAGGGCCACTTTGGCCCGTTCCCCGGGGATGCGGGAAGAGGAGATGATCTCCACGGCCCCGTCCTGGATCTCGGGGACCTCCCGCTTCATCAGCTCCTCCAGAAATTTGGGAGCGGTGCGGGTGAGCTCCAAGTGCATGCCGTATTTGGGGTCAATGGAGACGAAGCGCAGCAGAGCCTTGAGGGTGTCTCCGGTCTTGAAGCTCTCCCCTTTGATCCGGTTGCGCTGGCTGAGGATCCCTTTGAGCTCCCCGATCTCCACATAGGTGTTGCCCGCATCGTCGACCCGGCTGACGGTTCCAATGATGATGGAGCCTACCTTGGCTTTGTACTTGTCGAAGAGGTCCTGCTCGATCCGGCGCTGGATATGGTACTCCAGCTCATGGAAAAGATTGGCGGCGGCGGTGCGGCCGTAATCCTCCAGGTGGAATTCGCTGCGGATCTTGTCACCCGGCTCGATCCCCTCGTCGTAGCTTTTGGCTTCGTCGACGGTGATGTAGCTCTCGGGTTCTTCCTGAGCTCGGGGGTCGTCGTTTTCCACAACGGTGAGGACCTTGTAGATATGGTAGTCCTCGTTGTCCCGGTCGATCTCCACTTCAAACTGGCTCTCTTCCCCGGCAAGACGCTTGGCGGTTTGGATGAGCGCTTCCTTGAAGGCTTCCAGGGCATTTTCCACCGAGAGGTTTTTTTCGTGGGCCATCGACTCGATGATGGAGAGAATTTTTTGCATTGCTTATCCTTCGTTTCTTGCGTTTTATTGATTCCGGCACAGACGAGACTATCGATAAATTGACGGCTTGAGAGTTACGATTCGTGCAGGATTTTCTTTCTTTTTGAGGAATACCATTGTATCTAATCGAAGCTTTACGGAAAATAAAGTATAATCTAAATAAATACTTCAATATCCCCGCAGCGCGTGCGGGAAAGGGAACCCAATGAAACTGAAACTGGCACGAACGACACTCAAAGCCAAACCGAAAACCGTCGATTTGAGCAAAATCGAGGAGATGCTTCCCGAGAAGTCGATCTTCTATTTCGATCGGGACAACTCCCACAAGGATCTCAAGGCCCTGATTGAATATTTCGAGGAAAAAGGTTACAACGTCTATATGCGGGAGGTTAAATACGGCCTCAACGAAGACGAGTATATCTACGAGGTTCATATCGTTCAGCAGTGAACGCATCCCCAATGAGCAAAAAACTCTATATCGAGACCCTGGGCTGTGCCATGAACGTCCGGGATACCGAGCATATGATCGCCGAGCTCTCCCGCAAAGAGGAGTATACCCTGACGGAAGAGCTTTCCGAGGCGGATCTGATTATCATCAACACCTGTTCGGTGCGGGAGAAGCCGGTAGCGAAGCTCTTTTCGGAGATCGGCCGTTTCCGTCAAATGCGAAAAGAGGGTGCCAAAATCGGCGTGACCGGATGCACCGCCAGCCACCTGGGTGAGGAGATCATCCGACGGGCTCCCTATGTCGATTTCGTCCTGGGAGCCCGCAACGTTTCCAAGATCACCAAAGTGTTGAAGCAGAAGCATGCCGTCGAGGTGGAGACCGATTACGATGAGAGCACCTACCCCTTCGGGGAGTACCGCAGTAATCCCTTCAAAGCGATGGTCAACATCTCCATCGGGTGTGACAAACAGTGCACCTTCTGTATCGTTCCGGCGACCCGCGGTGAAGAGATCTCTATCCCCAGCCGCCTGATTCTCCAGGAGGTGAAGCGGGCCGTGGAGAGCGGAGCCAAAGAGGTGATCCTGCTGGGGCAGAATGTCAACAATTACGGACGCCGCTTCAGCGCCGGAGAGGATGAGGTGGGCAACTTTACCGAACTGCTGCGCCGGGTGAGCGAGGTAGAGGGGCTGGAACGGATCCGCTTTCAGTCGCCCCATCCCCTCCATATGGATGACGAGTTTCTGGAGGAGTTCGCCGCCAACCCGAAGATCTGCCCCCAGATCCATGTCCCCCTCCAGAGCGGATCGACCCGGCTGCTCAAACAGATGAAGCGGGGCTACTCCAGGGAGTGGTTCCTCGATCGTTGCCGAAAGATACGCGAGATGGTTCCCGGCGTAGCGATCTCCACCGATATCATCGTCGGATTCCCCGGAGAGACCGAGGAGGATTTCGCCGAGACGATGGAGGTGCTGGAGGC
>NZ_WFQN01000145.1 GCF_015487065.1 Nitratifractor sp. | reverse complement strand
TTTCAGCGGCGATCCGGGCGACGGAGTGTCCGCCTTCGAGCAGCAGCGCTTTGGCCCGGTGGAGGCGTCGGTCGATGAGGTAGGCTCGCAGACTCAGGCCGAAGCGGCGTTTGAAGCGTCGATTGAGGACGTCGGGATGATAGCCGAAGTGTCTGGAGAGCTCTTCGAGGCTCGGAGGATCATCCAGATGTTCGTGTAGATATCGGGCGAGAGATTCACAGAGAGGATCCCCGGGTGTTTCGTACTGTTCTGCCGGGGAGAAATGGGCGGAGAGATCACCCCAAAGCCCTCTCAAAAGGTCCTCGATCCTCTCTGACGGTTTATTGTCGAGGATCAGTCGGCACAATAGGAGAAAATGTTTATAGACGTTGCGATCGTTCAAAATCGGCTTTTTCCAAAACGGGTCGAAGTTTTCTATCGGCGTTTTATCGCCATTCCACCGTCGTAGGCAATAGTCGGGATCGAGATGGAGATTGTAGTACCCAAGGGGTTGGGAGCTTGAAAGGGCGGTGCGGTGGACGCGTTCGGGTGGATAGAACGCGACCGACCCTTCCCGCAGTCTTAGAGGCATCTCACCGTGGAAACAGACTTCGATCTCTCCCGCATCGAGAGCCGAAAGGCTGAAAGTGGGGTGGGAGTGGAAACCGAAGCGGCGGAAATCCTCCCGGTTGTATTTGAGTTCGCCGTAGATTTTCCCGTCTCTGCCTGAGAGTCTGCGAATGGTCGGTTTTTTACAAGACACGGCGTGATCAACTCCTTATACTTTCATTCCGGATTGCCTAAAAAGTGAAAAAAAGGCTTGGGAAGGATTGTACCATACGGTGTACTCGATTAATGAAAGGAAAAAAAATGAAAACAGTTCAATTCGATCGTCGGGAGATCATCCCCTCCAAGGTGGTATGCGTCGGGAGAAACTATGTGGAGCATATCCGGGAACTCGGCAATGAAACGCCGGAGAATATGGTGCTCTTCAATAAACCGAATTCGGCGATTACCCATGAGCTCAAATATATTCAAGAAGATTGCCGTTTCGAGGGGGAGATCTGCTTTTTGATCCAAAAGCGAGAGATTGCCGGAATCGGTTTCGGTTTCGATCTGACCAAGGCCGAAACCCAAAACAGGCTCAAAGCCAAAGGCTTACCCTGGGAACGGGCCAAAGCCTTTGACGGTTCGGCGGTCCTGAGCCCGTTTGTACCGCTGAACGGGGATCTGACGACTGTGGAGATGCGGCTCTATCGCAACGATACGCTCCAGCAGCATGGCGATTACGGTCTGATGATCTACAAACCCCATGAAATTCTTGAAGAGATCCAATCCTTCATGTCGCTGGAAGATGGAGACATCGTCATGAGCGGGACCCCCAAAGGGGTGGATACCTACCAAAGAGGGGAGCGTTTCAGCGCGGAGATCTATCTCGACGGTGCGTTGATATTGCAGGAGAGTTTTGTCGCGCGATAGCTTTTGACTTGTCTCCCCCTTCACTTTCTCTAATGATATAATCGAATGAGAAATCCTTACAGGAGGTGGACGATGAAAAATGTCAAAGGGATCCTTTTTGATATCGGCGGGGTGCTCTATGTAGGGGAGAGTCCTGTCCCCGGTGCCGTGGAGGCGATCGAAGCGTTGCAGGGGCTCTACAAGATGCGCTTTGTCACCAACTCCACCCGCCGTCCTCCCGAAACGATTCGTCAGAAGCTGATCCGGATGGGGTTTTCGATCGAACCCGAGCAGCTCTTTACTGCCTTGGGAGCGGCGCGGCAGATCGTGGAGGAGGCCGGCGGCAGGGCGGTGACGATCCTCACCGAAGAGGCGGAGAAGTATTTCGGGGAGCTTCACTGTATCGACACTGCTTCACCTTTCGTCGTGGTGGGAGATGCGGGAGAGAACTTCAACTATCCCCGGCTCAATCGGGCCTTTCGGACCCTGATCCACGGGGCGCGCCTCATCGCGGCGGCGGAAAACCGCTACTTCAAGGATGCCGACGGCGAACTCTCCATGGATGCGGGGGGCTTTGTCAGGGCGCTGGAGTATGCTGCGGAGGTGGAGGCGACGGTGGTAGGCAAACCGAGCCCCGAGTTTTTTCATCAGGCACTCCACTCGATGGGAGTCAAACCCGAGGAGGCGATCATGGTGGGGGATGATATCGAGAGTGACATCGCCGGGGCTCAGCGGGCCGGGATCCGGGCGGTTCTGGTGCGAACGGGCAAGTTCCGCCCCCAGGATCTGGAAGGAGCCATCTTCCCTGATGCGGTGATCGACTCGGTGGCCGAGCTTCCCGAGCTGTTGGAGAGGTGAAGGTTAATGGAAATGAGCGTCAAGGAGCCTGCGGAGCTCCTCGTCGCTCAGGGAGTCTCTGTGCGTCTTGGAATAGATAGAGATCAGCACGATCTTCTGCGATATTTTTCGGTAGATAATGATTCTGAATCCTCCGCTTTTTCCGGTGGGGATGGAGGAGTTTGCCATACGTTTTTTAAAAAGCCCATGGCCTAGGGGGATCCCCAGATCTTGGTGAATTTCGATCTCCTCGATCGCTTTTTGTAGATCCTGCTTCAGGCGGCGGTATTTTTTGGACAGTGTTCGGGCCTCTTGCAGGAAGTTCTCACTGTACTCAATCATCCAGTCGATCCCACAAGGTATCGATAGGCGAGGTTCTACCCTCCTTCATGTCTTTGAGACCTTTGTCGATAGAGTCGAGGAGGTTTTTTGCCTCCAGCCTTTTCAAGGTTTCGCACATTTTTTCATAGTCCTCTTTGGGCAAGAGAACCGCTTCGACCTTGTTGTTTTTCAATACGGCGATCTTTTCAAGATTGCGTGTATTGATCCGTGACAGATAGGTTCCGAATTTTTTGGCCAGTTCAGAAGAAGAAACCAGCTCTTCTGCTCCATACATCACCATAATTATCTCCTTTATATTGCGGAAAATTATACTCATATAATAGCATGATTTCTTATGTGCTTCAGGAATTTTTCGTGAAATCATTGTCCTCTGTCCGATGAATTCAATCCCCTTACGGTAGAATTACCCAATCTTCTACCAAAGGATTGTCCATGTCAGTCAAATGTGCCTTTCTCTTTCCGGGGCAGGGGTCCCAGGCCGTGGGGATGGGAAAAGATTTCTTCGACAACAGTGAAACGGTGCGGGAAATTTTCGACGCCGCTTCCAAACGGACGGGGATCGATTTCGCCGAGCTGCTCTTTACCGAGAATGACCGTCTGGAGCAGACCGAATATACCCAGCCGGCCATTCTGCTGGTGAGTGCGGTAGCTCACAAGCTCTTTGAGAACGAGCTGCCTATCAAGCCGGTCTTTGCCCTGGGGCATTCTCTGGGGGAGTTTTCCGCGCTGGAGAGTGTGGGAGCGTTGGACCTGGTGGATGCGGTGGAACTGGTCAACCTGCGGGGCCGGTTGATGGCCGATGCCTGTGCCGACCAGGACGTGGGGATGCTGGTGAGCCTGGGACTCGATGATGCCACGGTGGAGAAGCTCTGCGAAGCGCAGCGCGCTCAAGGCCGCAAGGTCTGGCCCGTCAACTACAACGCCGAAGGTCAGATCGTCGTTGCCGGGATCAAAGAGGATCTTCGGACTCTGGAGCCGATCCTCAAAGAGGCTGGGGCCCGCCGGGCGATGCTGCTCAACATGTCCGTCGCCAGCCACTGTCCTCTGCTGGAGTCGGCGGTGGAGCCGCTGGCCCAAGCCCTGGAGAATACCCTGCGGGATGAGTTCTCTGCCCCGGTGATCTCCAATGTCACCGCCGAGAAGTATAGCGACAAAGCCACGGCGCTGGAACTTCTGCCCAAACAGCTGGTGAGTCCGGTGCTCTACAAGCAGTCCATCGCCAAATTCGATGATGAAGTGGACTGCTACATCGAGTTCGGCCACGGTGCCGTGCTCAAGGGACTCAACCGTCGGGCCACCAAGAAGCCCCATTTCAACGTCTCTGATATGGCGTCGCTGGAAGCGGCGATCCGTGGTGTGGAGGAGTTGGCATGAGAATCGCCGTCATGGGGGCGATGGTGGAGGAGGTGGATCCCTTTCTCTCTACCGGAGAGCATGAGCCGCTGCTGCAGTACTTCAAAAAGCATAGCGACGAAGTCTACGCAGGCAACACCTACCACATAGCGAAATACAAAGACCTGGAGATCGTCCTGGCCTACTCCAAGATCGGCAAGGTCTTCTCGGCACTGACGGCGGCAACGATGCTGGAGCATTTCGGCTGCGAGATGCTGCTCTTTACCGGGGTGGCGGGTGCCGTGGCTCCCGAGCTGAAGATCGGGGATCTCATCGCCGCGACCCAGCTCTGTCAGCATGACCTGGATATCACCGCTTTCGGTCATCCCCACGGTTATGTCCCCGAGGGCAAAGTCTATATCGAGCCTGACCGTCGGCTGCTCCATATCGCCAAAGAGGTGGCCGAGGAGAAGGGAATCGATCTCAAAGGCGGGATCATCGCCACGGGAGATCAGTTCATCGCCGATCCCGAACGCAAGGAGTGGATCGCCAGGACTTTCGATGCCGACGCCATCGAGATGGAGGGGGCCGCCGTGGCGGTGGTTTGTGACGCCATGGATGTCCCCTTCTTCGTCCTGCGGGCTATCAGCGATGCGGCGGATATGGAGGCGGCCTTTGACTTCGATGAATTTCTCAAACACTCCTCAA
>NZ_WFQN01000144.1 GCF_015487065.1 Nitratifractor sp. | reverse complement strand
CGGGGTTGCCGAAGTTGAGGCAGTCCGTGATCGCCAGAGGCTTGGCCCCGCTCATGGCCACGTTGCGCCCGCTCTCCAGCACCGCCAGAGCCGCCCCTTTGAAGGGGTCGATGTAGCAGTAGCGGGGGTTGCAGTCACTGCTCATGGCCAGGGCCACGCCGGTCTCTTTGACCCGGATCACGCTGGCATCCAGACTGCCGGGATGTTTCTCGGTATTGGTCTGGACCATGGAGTCGTACTGCTCGTAGACCCAGGCTTTGTCCACCACCTCGTCACAGGCGACGAGCTTCTCGAAAGCGCTCTGGTTGTCGACCCGCTCGAAGTCGTCGACGCGCACCTTGGCGATCTCGTCCAGGTAGGCGGGGCGTTTGGTAGGGCGATCCAGCACCGGCGCCTCTTCGCTGACGGGATCGACGGGAACGTCGGCCACCTTCTCCCCGTGCCAGAAGAGCTCCATCCGTCCGGTGTCGGTAACTTCTCCGATGACGGCGCAGTCGAGATCCCACTTTTCGAAGATCTCGATGATCTTCTCTTCGGTCCCTTTCTTGGCGCAGATCAGCATCCGCTCCTGGGATTCGCTGAGCATGAACTCGTAGGGGGTCATCCCCTCTTCCCGGGCGGGGACCTTGTCCAGGTGCATGATCATCCCGCTGCCGCTGCGTCCGGCCATCTCGAAGGAGCTGGAGGTCAGCCCCGCCGCTCCCATATCCTGGATCCCGACGACGTAGTCGGTCTTGAAGAGCTCCAGACAGGCCTCCAGCAGGAGCTTCTCTGTGAAGGGGTCGCCCACCTGGACCGTGGGGCGGAGTTTTTTGGACTCTTCGGTGAAGCTATCACTGCTCATCACCGCGCCCCCCAGGCCGTCCCGGCCGGTCTTGGAGCCCACGTAGATGACCGGGTTGCCGATCCCCTCGGCCTTGCCGTAGAAGATCTCGTCGGCCTTGGCCAGCCCCAGGCTGAAGGCGTTGACAAGGATGTTGCCGTTGTAGCAGCTCTCGAAGCTCATCTCACCGCCGATGGTGGGAACCCCCATGCAGTTGCCGTAGCTCCCGATGCCTTCGACGACGCCCCGGACCAGGTGACGCTGATAGCGAGGGGTCTCCCCGTCGCCGTCGATATCCCCGAAGCGCAGGGAGTTGAGATTGGCCACAGGGCGGGCCCCCATGGTGAAGATGTCCCGCAGGATTCCGCCGACTCCCGTCGCCGCCCCCTGAAAGGGTTCGATGTAGCTGGGGTGGTTGTGGCTCTCCATCTTGAAGACCGCCGCCATCCCGCCGCCGATGTCGATGACCCCGGCGTTTTCCCCCGGCCCCTGGATCACCCAGGGGGCTTGGGTGGGGAAGCCGTTGAGATATTTTTTGGAAGATTTGTAGGAGCAGTGCTCCGACCACATGGCGCTGAAGATCCCGATCTCCACCAGATTGGGCTCGCGTCCGAGGATCTGCTTGATATGTTCATAGTCGGCATAGCTCAGCTTGTGGGCGGCGAGGATCTCCTCGATATTTTCCAGGGCTTGGGTGCTGCTCATGGCATTCCTTTTGTCTCGGTAAAAGTGGGGATATTTTACTCAAAAGGGGCTTGGAGTTTGCTCATGCGCCCACGGTGCAGTCGCAAGTCGCAGGCACGGCGGCAAAGCCGCCTCACGTCACAAGATGGCAGGTCGAGATCAAATCCTTTTATAGAATTCCTTTCCGGTGATAATAGGCTTCAATCCTATCAAAGATACGAATCAACTCTTCCCGGTAGGCAAAAACACAGTTGAGCGCTTCAGCGGACTCTTCGGGGATATCGTCGTACTGGTGTGCGATTTCGTTTCGGACGGCCTTGAGCTGCTGCCAGATCTCGGCCTTCTCTAAAATACCGATTTTTTCCAGCCGATGCAGAATGTCCTGCAACGTCATCCTCTCGATATCCTCTTCGTACTCGGAGACAATCAGTCGAAACAGTTTCGATCCCAGCGTATCCTGAAGTTTGGCGAAGCGAAATAGATACTGATCGATCGCCTCGACCTCTTCATCACTGAGCCGTTCGTAGCGGGGAGCGGAGAGAGGGAAAATATCCCGGATTTTGGAAGAGGCTTTTTCGATGCGCAACTTATGCTTGCGGCACTGATCGAGGTATTTCCGTATTCTCAACCGGGTTTCATCCATGATGATTCCTTTGCGAAGTGCTTCCTGTTCGATGGGACGTTTGGGATCCTGTGCGATGATCAGATCGATTTTTTGATCCCCTATACGATTTTTAAGTGCGAGAAGAAACGCATACTTTTTATCGGTCAAATTTTCGCGGTTCTCAGGAACAGCATAGAGATCGATATCCCCACCCCGCCGTGTGTCATCCGCACGGGAGCCGAAAAGGTAGATTGATCCTGCACCGAAAATCTCCCGGAAAGTTTCCACGATCGCCATGGCTTCCTGGTAAGATAATCGCATCGGTGCTCTCCCCAGCTTGATGATGCGATTGTACCATTTATTGCCAAAACACAGGCTCCAATCCCTCACTCAAATAAGATCTGTGTATAATATTTGACCACAAATCCCGCCCCGGCTGCAAAACCGGGGTGAAACGAGTGCCTATGAAAGAAGCAAACGAGACGATCGCCCGGAGTCCGGCGGTGGCCCAGATCCTCCGGGGGCTGGAGCTGACCCGTGACCTCTATGTGGCTAGCATCCTCATCGGGGAGCGCTACAGCGGCAAGCGGACCCTGCTCAAGAGACTCTTTCCCGACCTTCCCCGGGTCTCGGGAGAGGATGAGAGGGCCCTGAGTGCAGCGCTGGAGATGGAGAACGCCCTGATCATCACCGAGTTCGAGACGGTGAAGTATCCCAGGGAGCTGGACTTTCAGAACAAACGGATCCTGGCCGTCGCCGACGGTCCGGTGGATCCGGGGATCCTGGACGAGAAATTCGCCTTCATCTACCGGATGCCTCCTCTGCGGGAGCGCCCCGAAGAGATCGAGAGCTTTACCCGCCATTTTCTCCAAGAAGCCAAAGAGGATCTGATGATCGACGAGGAGATCGAACTGGACCAAGCCCGCCTCGATCTGGAGCAAAACCTGCGCTCGCTCAAGGCCTCCGTCTATCGGGAAGCGCTGCTGCAGAGCCTTGAGGCCTCCGAGATCGAACGCGCCCTGGAGCGGCTCTTTGCCGAATCGCTGGAGGGGAACAACGCCTACCGGGAGAACCTGGGCCTGCTGGAGCGGCCTCTGCTCAAAGCGGGACTGGCACGCTACGGTTCCCAGCTCAAACTGGCGGGAGTCCTGGGGATCAACCGCAACACTCTGAGAAAGAAACTCCATGAATACAACCTCGATTGATTTCCGCTTTCTCCTCGACTGCGATACCTCACCGCTGATCATCTTCGATCACAAGGGCCATATCCTCTGGCTCAACGAAGCGGCGGAGATCCTGCTGGGCTATGCCGACCACCGAGAGCTCTTCGAGATGGCCCTGGCCCACGCTCCCCGGGATTTCGGCCACCAGACCACCCTGCGGGAACTCCACTACCGTCAGCTGAGCTTCTACGCCTTTCAGGTGGCCTACAACTCCGAAGAGTGGATCGCCCTTCGCCTCTTCTACCGTCCCAAAGCCAAGGAGGAGCGGCACCTGGACCCGGACAAACTGCTGCCCACCGATGTCAATCTCCTGCTGGAGGCGGCGATCGGGATGTTCCGGATGCAGCACGACCGGCCTCTTCGTCTCCTGGCCGACCAGGACCTGCCGGAACTTCGTATCGACCAGAACAGCTTCTCCAAACTCCTGCGCAAAGTTCTGGAGAGTTTTCGGGAGGCCGAGGAGATCCGGGCTTCGCTGAAAATGACCATCGGAGAGTTCATCCGTATCGAGGGAAAGCGCTACCCGATCCTGCGTCTCAAGCTCGAAGCCGACCGTCGGATCACCCGGGAGGATACCACCATCGAAGAGCTGGCCAACTCCTTGCAGATCCTCGCCTTCTGCGAACCCGACTCCGTCGTGCTGGATATTCCCTTTATCCGATAAAACAACGACTGATCAGTACCCGTCATTCCGGACTTGATTCGGAATCTAGGGCCATGAATGAATATGAAATCATGGATCCTGAATCGAGTTCAGGATGACGAATCAATCTCCCATCGATTTTTCCAGTCACTGCCTTTATTTGACCTTTGCCAGCTTACGCCGCATGTAGGCGATCTTCTCCTGGAGGGGGAGATTTTTGGGGCAGTGATCCTCACACGAGAGCAGGCTCATGCAGCCGAAGATCCCCGCATCGTCTCCTACCAGCTCGTAATAGTCGTCGTCGGTCCGTTCGTCGTGGGGATCGCTCTCGAACCGGGCGATACGGTTGAGCCCCACGGCCCCCACAAAATCGGGACGCATCAGCGCCGTGGCGCAGCTGGCGACACAGATCCCGCACTCGATACAGCGATCCAGTTCGAAGGTCGCATCGGCGGCATCGGGGTCCACCGGCCGCTCGATCCGGCTGATGTCGTGCTCCACGGATGAATGGATCCAGCTCTCCATCCGTTGGCTCATCCGATCCATCCACTGCCCGGTGATCACCGAGAGATCTTTGATGAGTTCGAAGGCCGGCATGGGCATCAGACGGATCTTTCCGTCGGGGTAGTCGGCGGTGCGGGTGCGGCAGGCCAGCAGGGGTTTGCCGTTGACCATCATCCCGCAGCTGCCGCAGATCCCCGCCCGGCAGACGAAATCGAAGGCCAGGTCCGGGTCCAGATCCTCCCGGATCATATTGAGCGCCACGAAGAGGGTCATCCCGGGCGTCTCCCGGATCGTGTAGGTGGCCAGATGGGGTTTGGATTCAGGGTCCCTGGGATTGTATTTGAGGATCTCGAAGGTGAGCTCTCTCCCCTCTCCCTGATCCACGGTCATGATCTTGGTCTTAGGCATATCCCACCCCCAGGCGTTCGTTTTTGGCTTTGTAGTTTTCGGGCAGTTCGAAAGGCATCAGCGCCTCCTGAATCGCGAAGCGGTCTTTCCCCTCGGCCTCCAGTTTGCGACGGATGGCCTCCACTTCCTCGGCCCGCTGGGCAGAGAGGGGATTTTCGATGATCTGCCCCTTGCGGCCGTAGCCCCGAAAAGCGGGAGGCATCTCCATCTTCAGGATCTCAAGGGGTTCGTAACCCACCTCCGGCAGTGTCGCCTCGGGATCGCTCCAGCGGATGATGGTCCGTTTCAACCAGTGCAGATCGTCCCGTTTTGTGTAATCCTCCCGATAATGCGCCCCGCGGCTCTCGGTGCGCAGCAGGGCGCCGTAGGCGACGCTGAGAGCGATCTTGAGCATCTTGGGGACCCGGTAGGCCTGTTCCAGTTCCGGATTGGCCCGGGGGCACTTGTAGGCCACCGCCGCCTCCCGGCTGAGCTTCAGCAGCTCCTGGAGCTCATCCACCGCTTCCCGAAGCGTCTCGCCGTGGCGGAAGATCCCCACCTTCTCATCCATAATCACCTGCATCCGGCGCTTGATGTCGAAAATACTCATTCCCTTGTGTTCCGGCCGATCCAGGATCTCCTGCAGATAGGTCTCTTCCTGCCGGAGAGCGTCACGCACCAGACGGGTGTCGATGTCGATCTCGTGCCGGTGACAGTAGTCAGCCATGTAGCTGCCGACGATCATCCCCGCCACCACCGTCTCGGCCACCGAATTGCCCCCCAGGCGGTTGAAACCGTGCAGATCCCAGCAGGCCGCTTCCCCGCAGGCAAAGAGGCCGTCGATGGCGGTGCTCTCCCCGGTGGGTTTGGTGCGGATCCCTCCCATGCTGTAGTGCTGGGCGGGGCGCACTGGCAGCCACCCTTTTGGGCCGGGATCGGCCGGGTCGATGCCGTTGAAGGTCATGGCGATCTCCCGAACATCCCGGAGGTTCTTTTCGATATGCTCCCGCCCCAGGATCGAGATATCGAGCCAGAGATGCTCCCCAAAGGGTGACGGCACTCCCTTGCCTTTGCGGATGTGCTCCATCATCCGGCGGCTCACCACATCCCGGCTGGCCAGATCCTTCTTCTCCGGTTCGTAGTCGGGCATGAAGCGGTGACCGTCCACATCCCGCAGTACCCCGCCGTCGCCCCGGCACCCTTCGGTGAGCAGGATCCCTGACGGGACAATGGGGGTGGGGTGGAACTGCACCGCCTCGGGGTTGCCCAGGGTCGCCAGACCGGTCTCCAGGACCGCGGCCTGACCGGTCCCCTCACAGATGACGGCATTGGTGGTGGTCCGGTAGATCCGCCCCCAGCCCCCGGTGGCGATGCAGGTGGCTTTGGCCACGTAGGCTTCGATCTCCCCGGTGATCTGATCCCTCACCACAGCCCCATAGCATCGGGAGCCCTCCACGATGAGCCGCATCAGCTCTTTGCGCTCGTGGATCTCCGCCTGGTCCCGGATCGCCCGGTTGGCCACCCCGTAGAGCATGGTATGGCCCGTGGCGTCGGCGGTGTAGCAGGTGCGCCACTTCTTGGTACCGCCGAAGTCCCGGGCGTTGATGAGGCCGTGGGCCTCCTCCTTCTCCACGATGGTGGTGCGCTGGGCGTTGATCACCACCTCCCGAGGACCCTTGCGGACCCGGGTCCAGGGGACGCCCCACTCCGCCAGCTGGCGGGTCGCCTTGGGAGCGGTGGTGACGAACATCCGCGCCACCACCTGGTCACAGCCCCAGTCGCTCCCCTTGACGGTATCGGCAAAATGGACATCTTCGTTGTCCCCCTCTCCCATGACGGTATTGGCCAGGCTCGACTGCATCCCGCCCTGGGCCGCAGCCGAATGGGAGCGCTTGACCGGTACGAGGGAGAGGACGATGGTATTGAGCCCCTTCTCCTGAGTCTGGACCGCGACCCTCAGTCCCGCCAGGCCGCCCCCGATCACCAGGGCATCACAGTAGCGGATCTTCATTGTTCACCTCCCGCCGAAATCTGCGACTGGGGGATGTAACGCTTTCCGTAATCGGGCTGATGGGCCTTGCCGATCTCCCAGTAGGTACCCAGCGCGCTGTAGGCCAGCAGCGAGAAGAAAACAATCGCCCCCCACATCAGCGCCTTGTTGCGCCGGCGGCCGGCCCGCGGATCCTTCCGGACCGTGAACCCCCACTTCATCGTCAGACGGTAGAGACCGACCATGGCATGGAGGACCACCATGGCGATCAGCAGCGCGTAGAGGAAGCCGAAGTTGTCGGTGTAGATCCGATCCGCCGAGGCGTAGGGACCGATCTTCTCCGGTTCGGCCACCATCATCCAGAGATGAGCCGACCCCAGGAAGAACATGGCGAAACCCGTGGCCGCCTGGACCATCCAGAGGGTGGTATCCAGGTGCCCCAGGTGGGCCGAGTGGGTCTTGAGCATCTTGTACTCACGATATTTGTAGGGGAACTTTCGCATCGCCAGGCCGGCATGGATGATGAAGATGATGAAGATGATCGACGCGGCGATCCCGACCAGCAGCGGTTCGGGCTCCTTGAGAAAGAGGCTCCCCTCGAAGAGCTTGGTCTCGGTATACATCGCCTCCTTGCCCAGCAGGATCGAGGAGGTAAAAAACATATGCCCGATGATGAAAAGTCCCAGGATCAGTCCCGTGATGCTCTGCCACCGGTCCAGCACCGCCGGCATACGGCTCTTGGTCCCGTCGTCCCTCTTGCCCAGATACCCTTCGATCAGGTCGCTCACGGAAGATCCTTTTGTAACACTTCTATGCGAAAAGTCTATCGCTCCTTCTCTTGAAGGGTTCTTAAGAAATCGGTAGAATACACTATGCGAAAATATTACTTTATCAGTTGTCTTTCGGCTTTTTTTCTATTAAGCGGATGCACATCCGTCATCACTGCTCCTATTGATGTCGCCAGTTCGGTCGTCGGCGCAGGCTTCCATATGGTCGGCGCTGCGGGAGGCGCCGTGGTCAATACCGTCACCGGCGGCAAGACCTACAGCGAGGATTCGGATTAACCGCCGTTGGCTATAATTCCCCCAACCAAACTACCGGAGTCCTGATGCTGCGTTATGCGCTTTTACCCAGAGGAGATCTCTCGATCGAGAGCCTACGGATTGCCCTGATCAACTATCTCGTCGCCCGACAGCGGAACGAGGGCTTTATCCTCCGGATCGAGGATACCGACAAAGCCCGCATCGTCGAAGGCAAAGAGGGCGAAGGTCGGGAGCTGTTGGAGAAGTTCGCCATCCATCCCGATCAGACCCTCTACCAGAGCGATCAGCTCGGACGCTACCAGCATCTGGCGGTCCGTCTGGTAGAAGAGGGCCGAGCCTTCCTCTGCCTCTGCAGCGAGGAGGAGCTGGAACAGGAACGGCGGCATGCCCGGGCCGAGAACCGTCCCTACCGCTACAGCGGCCGCTGTGCCCGGATGGATACCGAAGAACTCCGGCAGATCCGTGAGGAGAAGGTCCCCTTCACCATCCGCCTCCGCAAACCGGCCACCCCTATCCGCTTTACCGATCTCCTGCAAGGCGATATCGAGGCCGATCCCGGCGAGGTGGATCACTTCGTCATCCTCCGCGCCGACGGAACTCCTACCTCCGATTTCGCCGCGGCTGTGGATGACATGATCGGCGGTATCAGCCTCATCATCGATACAGAAGAGCGGCTTCGGCATACTCCCCGCCAGATCCATGTCCGGCAGGCGCTGGGCTTCGACGAGGCGATCGCTTACGCCCATCTCCCTCCCCTCCTTGACCCGCAGGGGAAAAGGCTCTCCGAAACGGGACATGCCGGCAGTGTCAAAAGACTCTTGGAAGAGGGATTCCTCCCTGATGCCATCCTCAACTACTTGCTCCTGCTGGGCAACGAAACCCCCATGGAGATCTTCACCCTTCCCGAGGCGGTGGAGTGGTTCGATCTCCGGAAGCTCTCCCGCTCCCCTACCCGCTTCGATCTGGAGCGGCTGCGGCAGATCAACCGGGAGCATCTGCGCCGGATGGAGGATCGGACCCTCTCCCGGATCTTCGGCTTCGCCGATGCCGACGTGGGGCGCCTGGCCAAACTCTATCTGGAAGAGGCGGCGACGATCAACGAGCTCGAGAGCCGGATCCGGGCCGTCTTCGCCCCCAAAAGCTGCCGAGGAGACCAGGGTGAAACGATGCAGCGCCTCTCCGCCCTGATCCTCGCCGCTCCCTATTTCGATACTTTCGATGAGTTCACAGCCTACCTGTCGGAAAAGAGCGGCCTGGAGGGCGATGCGCTCAGCCGATCTCTTCGGCATCTCATGACCGGGGCCGAAAAGGGCCCCGATTTGGGTAAAATCTACCAATCTATCAAATCCTACATTACGGAGGTCATCCGATGTCAGCCCTGATCTATGCCCTGGTCCAGGTCATTCACACCGTCATCAATCTCTATATCTGGATGATCATCATCGCCGCGGTGCTGAGCTTTGTCCAGCCCAACCCCTCTAACCCCACGGTCCGTTCGCTGATCCTGGGTCTCTACCGGCTCACGGAACCCGCCTTCGCCTGGGTACGCCGCAAGATGCCCTTCGTGGTAGTAGGAGGGATCGACCTCTCCCCCATCGTGATCCTGCTGGCGCTCCAGTTCCTCGATATCTTCCTCCTCAGGCTCGTCTTCGGATGAGAATCCTACTCCTTCTGCTTTTTACGCTTCTAATCCCCCTGGGAGCCAAAAGCTTCAGCTACGCCCAGGTCCACTCCCTCCCCGCCGGGGTGGAAAAGGACTACTACATCTGGCGCCTCCTGCGTCAGAAGAGCACCACCCGCTCCCAGGCGGCCAGGATCATCCGGGAAGCCTCCGCCCTCAATCCGCTGCTCAAAAAGGCCTACCGGCGCAAGACCGGCCATAATCCCCCCGCTCCCCGACGTCAGGTCCACCGACTCACGCCGGAGCAAAAGGCGCAGCTGGAGGCCAAACTGGCCGTCGCCCGGCAGGTGCTCCGGGCTCCCGATCCCCTGGCGGCCTGGCGCAAACTCGATCCCAAGATGCGTCTCTTCGTCTTCAAACATGCCGGGAAAAAGGGACGAAGGATGCTAGACTATGCCATGAGCGAAGCCGAGTGGCAGGAGCTCAGCCGCTACCCCGACGCCAACTTGATGATCCACTACATCCGCCGGGACCGACTGCCGAAGCTCTCGCGGATCCTGCGCTACAAACCCGCGCAGAAGAACGCTCTGCGCTACGACTATCTGATGCGGATGGGCTTCGAAGCACTTAACCGGGGTGACGAGAGCCTGGCGGAATATGACTTCGACCGGGCCGCCGACCGGGCCGGCAAACGGGAACTAGCCGACCGGGCGCTCTTTTGGGCCTGGAAAGCCGACGACGACCGGGACTACCTGAACCGCCTGGTCAAAAGCTGGGATATCAACCTCTACACCCTGGCCGCCCGGGACGCCCTGAAGCTCAAATACGATCTGGGGATCACCCCGGAGCTTCCCAAAGGCCGCGTCCCCGGTTTCGATATCCGCGACCCGATCCAGTGGGGAAGCCTCAAGCGCAAAATCTTCGATCCCCATACCGACATGGAGGCCCTGGCCAAACGCTTCCGTACCGCCGAGACCGTCGGCCACTGGACCTACATCAAGACCAAAGCGGGCAAGGATGTCCCCCAGTACTTCCCCATGCCCTACCGGGAGTTCATGAAAAAGCTCCCCATTAAACGCCAAGCGATCCTCTACGCCATCGCCCGACAGGAGAGCCGCTTCATCCCGGCCTCGGTCTCTCACTCCTTCGCCTTGGGAATGATGCAGATCATGCCCTTTCTGGTGGACCATCTCAAAAGCGTCCGCCATGAACGGGTCGACTACGACGATCTCTTCGACCCTCTCACCGCCCTCAAATACGCCAATACCCACCTCGACTATCTAACCAAATGGCTTCACCACCCCCTTTTCGTCGCCTACGCCTACAACGCCGGCATCGGCTATACCAAACGGCTCATTCGCCGAAAAGAGCTCTTCGAAGACCGGAACAAATATGACCCCTGGATCAGCCTGGAGCGGGTGGCCAATTACCAGGCCAACGACTACGGCAAAAAGGTCCTGACCAACTATGTGATCTATATGAACAAGCTGGGCTATCCTCTCCGGCTTATCTTTCTGGTCTCGGTGCTGCACCGCCACAGGCTGACCGACGAATTCCGGTCGAGACGATGATCCGCAATCTCAAAGACAAAACCCTCTCCCGGGGCCTCGCCCTCGCCCTCGACAAGCGGATCCGGCAGTACGGCCGCATCCTCGACCTGCAGCTGGATAGCCGCAACAAACGGCTGGAGTTGGAGATTCTACTCAAAGGAGAGGTGGAACCCCTGCGGGTCCGGATCGAAAACTATGAAGTACGGGAAGAAGCGGGACACTGGTACCTCCTGGCGAAGGAGTTGAAGAGCTCACGAGAGTGGATTGACATTCTTGCCCGGGAGTATCTCTCCCAGCGCCCGATTGAGATTCCCGAGCGCTATGCCAAAATGCTCAGGATGGTGATATAGTCAGGAAAAAGGATTCCGGATCGAGCCCGGAATGACGGGAAGTCCGATCAGGGCTTTTCGCGGAAGAGGTGGTACTGCTCGTTTTCCAGCAACTCTTCGACATATTTGGGGTCGGCCTTTTTGACACTTTTCCAGAGGCCCGATGGCAGACGCACCTGGAGCTGCCCTTTCTCCCTGAGTTTGATGATCTTTTTGGGTGAGAGGATCTTCTCCACGGGGGAGAAGTCCGCCTTGCTCAGATCCACGTCGGTACGGTAGAAGAGCGTCTGCTTTTTGAAACGTCCCCAGCCGGGGATCCCCTCGTCGGTATAAGGCACTTCGTAGCCGTTGTCGAACTCCACCATGATCGCATAATGACTGTCGGGATAGACCGCCACGATCTTTCCTTTTCCGAAGACAAGGCCATAGACCTTGTCTCCTACTTTGGCTTTGCTGAAATAGGCCATTTTTTTCTCTCCTTTTTTATAGTGAATCGAGGGCTCTGAAAAACCGAAACAATCTCTCTCCGTCATCCTGAACTTGATTCAGGATCTACGGTTTATTGGACATTCCAAACCCTGGATTCCGGGTCAAGCCCGGAATGATGGTGATTATTTGAATCAATAGATTATAGCACGCCACATTACCGATCGGTAACGATTTCTAATGGCGGCAAATTCAGACCAACAGCTCCCGCTGCCCCTTGGCGTTGGGGGCGCTGAGGATTCCGGTGCGTTCCAGCTGCTCGATGAGATTGGCGGAGCGGTTGTAGCCGATCTGGAGCTTGCGCTGGAGGTAGGAGATGGAGGTCTTTTTGTCGCTGATGACGATCTCTTTGGCCTGTTCGTAGAGGGGGTCGAGCTCTTCGTCCGCCTCACCTGCCTCTCCTCCGCCGGCGGAGCCCCCTTCGCTCAGATAGCTCTCGTCATACTCGGGCTCCCGCTGGGCTTTGAGGAACTCCACCACCTCTTCGATCTCCTCTTCGCTGTTCCAAGGGGCGTGCAGGCGTACCAGCCCCACGGCACCCGGCGGGGTAAAGAGGGCATCCCCCCGGCCCAACAGGCTCTCGGCCCCCATCTGGTCCAGGATCACCTTGGAGTCGATCCGCTGGCCGACCCGGTAGCTGAGCCGTGAAGGGAGGTTGGCCTTGATGAGGCCGGTAACCACGTCCACACTGGGACGCTGGGTGGCGACGATGAGATGGATCCCCGCCGCCCGTGCCATCTGGGCCAGGCGGGCGATGGAGTACTCCACCTCTTTGCCACCGTTCATCATCAGATCCGCCAACTCGTCGATCACCACCACGATAAAGGGCATCTCCACCCACCCCTCCTGACGGGCCTTTTCGTTGTAGTTGTCGATATTCTTGACCCGGCTTTCGGCCATCACTTTGTAGCGCCGCTCCATCTCATGGACCATGTTGGCCAAAGCGGAGATCGCCTTTTTGGGCTCGATGATCACCGGGGTCAGCAGATGGGGAATATCGTTGTAGATGCTGAACTCCAGCATCTTGGGATCGATTAGGATCAGCTTGAGCCGGTCCGGATCGTTGCGATAGAGCAGACTCAGCAGCATGGCGTTGATCCCCACGGACTTCCCGCTTCCGGTGGTTCCGGCGATCAGCAGGTGGGGGAGCTTCTTCAGATCCGTCACGAAAGGGTTGCCCACGATATCCTTGCCCAGTGCTACCGTCAGCGGCGATTTGGAGTTTTTGAAGAGCTCACTCTCCAGGATCTCCCGCAGGTAGATGGTCTCGAAGGTTTCGTTGGGGATCTCGATCCCCACAACATCCCGGCCTGGGATCGGCGCCTGGATCCGGATCGTCTCGGCGCTGAGAGCCATCGCCAGATCGTCCTGAAGGCCCAGGATCTTGGAGACCTTGACGTTGGGAGCCGGTTTGAATTCAAAGGTCGTGACCAGGGGGCCGCTGTAGGTGCGGATCACGTCCCCTTCGATCTTGAAGCGTCCCAGTTTGTCCAGCAGTTCTCCGATCTTCCGGTCGATCTCCGCTTCGTTGACCTTTTTGGAACTCCGGGGCGGCTTGGCCAGAAAATCGAGTTTGGGAAGGCGGAAGTTCTTGGGCTTGGCCACCCTGCCCTTCTCGATCCCCTCCAGGAGTTTGGCGTTCTCCTCCAGCTGCTCCACAATCTTCACGCCGCTTTTTTTAGGAGTGTCGGAAGCGGCAGTGGAACGTTTACTATTGGCAGGCATTCGTTTGCGGCTTTTGGATTTGGCAACCGGTTCAGCGGGCATTTCCGTCGTCGATCCCTCGATCGACGGACTTTCCGCAATCGGTGCAGCCGGGAAAGACTCCAAATCCTCCGCCGGCTCGGAAGAGCGAAGAGATTCCAGAAGCTCTTCTTCCCGATCCAAGCTCTCTTCCATCTCCGATTTATAGTCGAGGAGTTCCTGCTCTTCGTTGCGTCGGGGAGTGCTCAGTTCCCTGAGTATGGGCCGGGTATGCGGAACATTTTTGATGGTATCGTTCACCTCAATAGGAGGCAATTCCATCCCCAGTATCCGCTCCATCTCCTTTTCCCGCTTATGGTCGAAAGGATTGCGAAAAATCTCCCGCACCCAGGAGAACGAGAACTCAGGCAGAGTAAAACGACGCCGGATGGAGGGAGTCTCCTCGGGGTCGACATGACGTTGGATCCGACGGCTTTTACGCTCCCCGGCTTTCTCACGTCGGCCTTCCCACCAGTTCCGTACCTTTTCAGGCAGATCCCAGTCCCCTTCGAAGACCAATGCAATTGACAGGGCAAAGATCATAAGCCAAAAGAGCCAGAGCCCCGCCAGACCGATGACCGGTGTCATCGCATCATAGAGCTCCCATCCGATCAATCCGCTATGGGCCCGCCCTACCGCCAAGGGCTGTAAAATCACCAAAGAGATCAGAAAAAGCATCCACCCGACATACCCCTCCCGCCGTTTCATCAGCACAGGCCGGCGATAGAAACGATAGAGGGGATAGAAGAGAATGAAGAAATCGGCGTAGGCCAGATAGCCGAAAAGCCGCAGATTCCAGAACCCGATCTGACGCCCCACATTCCCCACCAGTGATGTGTCCTGGAAGATCGTCGAAAAGGCACCGTATATCAGAATGATGGCACTGATGATCGCTGCGACTGTCCGCACAAATTCTCCTTTTTCACTAAAGCCATATTATAACATATCAATATAAGAGCTCCCAATTTCATCACGCTATATAACATATTCTCCTATGAAAATTACCTTTTCAATACAAAACGCTATTGAGTTTATGCTAGAATTGGTCAAAACCGTAAGGAGGAAAAGTAGATGAAAAAAACCGACTTTATCGCCGAGGTCGCCCAGAAGAGCGGTCTTTCCAAGAAGGATACTGAGGCAGTGATCGACGCGGCGCTCGATACCATTACCGAAGCGCTCAAAGCCCGGGAAAACGTCTCTTTCCTCGGTTTCGGCTCCTTCCAGGCCGTCAAGAAAAACGCCCGGGAGATCACCATCCCTGGTACCACCCGCAAAGTGAAGGTCCCCGCCAAATACAGTGTCCGTTTCAAACCCGGCAAACTGCTCAAAGAGGCGGTAGAATAATCAACAATCTTTAAGCTTCGTTACTCTAAAATTCCGTCACCCAAAGAGCCTCGGTGGCGGAATTGGTAGACGCAGCAGATTCAAAATCTGCCGCCTTCGGGTGTGCCGGTTCGAGTCCGGCCCGAGGTACCAGGTTTTGAATCACTCCTATGCGGGAGTAGCTCAGGGGTAGAGCACAACCTTGCCAAGGTTGGGGTCGCGGGTTCGAATCCCGTCTCCCGCTCCAATTTCTTCTCTATTTCATACCTAAATATATTCATGATTTACTATTTACCAT
>NZ_WFQN01000143.1 GCF_015487065.1 Nitratifractor sp. | reverse complement strand
GTCAACTACGACCATCTCTTTCTCTTCGTCTTCATCTATACCCTGCTCACACTTTTTATCGTCTCGTTTCTCATTTTCCGGGCCAAGGATTTCATGCGCCTTTTCAGCCTCTCCGGAGTCGAGCACATGGCACTGATCGCGCTCTTTTGGGTCAGCGGGGGAACCTTCGCGGCGCTGCTGCATTTCGGCGCTCACGCCTTCCTCAAACCGGCGCTCTTCCTCTCCACCGGAGTCTTGGAGTCGGGAGGCCGCTACCGCTTCGCCGGGGCACTCCGGGGCTATCACGGAGTGCAGGGCAAGCTCTTTTGGTTTCTGGTGGGGCTCTTTATGCTGGCGATCGTCTCGCTCCCTCCCAGCCCGATGTTTTTCTCCGAACTCTACGGCTTCGGAGCGATGATCGACAACGCCAAGGCCAGCCACCATCTCCTGGCGATGCTGGGGGCGATCACTTTGCTGCTGGTGCTGCTCTCGGTGATCTTCTACCGTTTCGTGGCGATCTATCAGTCGATGAAATACGAGGGGGAGGAGACGAGCAAAGTGGTCTACAGCTCCGAAGTGGCGGCGCTGGCGATCTTCGCCGTAGGCCTTGTCGCACTTCTGCTGCCCGGGACGCTGGTGTTTTTGAAGAGCATTGTGTAATGGAAGGGATGTGGATGGAAGATGGAGGATGGAAGATGGAAGATGGTTTGGGACCCGTCATCCTGAACTTGATTCAGGATCCACGCTACGATGGGAATTCAAAGCCCTGGATCCCGGATCGAGTCCGGAATGACAGATTTCATCCGACACATCATTTTTTGATCCCTCCCAATACACCAATAACCAATAGACCAATAACAAACGAGGTCCATCAATGAACGAGAACAAAAAACGCCTCATCGCCCGTTTCGCCGTCGATCGGGGGGATCGGCTCGAGATCCTGACCCGCTTCGAAGACGAAGCGATCCAAAGCGAGCGGATCGATCGTGAGGAGGCGAAAGCGGCGAGTCTGATGCCCCGCTACCCGGCGGCGGTTTGGTTCGAGCGGAAGATCATGGAGGATTTCGGGATCCGTTTCGAGGGGGCTTTCGACACCCGGCCGCTGCTGCACCATGAGCGCTGGCCTGAAGGTATCTATCCCATGCGTCGGGATTTTGACCGGGATACAGTGCTTGAGGAGGCTCCCTATCGCCCTTACCGCTACGCCGTCGTCGGCGGGGAAGGGGTCTTTGAGGTGGCGGTGGGACCGATCCATGCCGGGATCATCGAACCGGGGCACTTTCACTTCTCCCAGGCGGGGGAGGATATGCTCCATCAGGAGGTACGCCACTTCTACAAATATCGCGGCATCGAAAAGAGCTGCGAGGGCAAAAATCTCTTGGAAGTCGCTCCCATCGTCGCCCGCATCAGCGGCAACGAGAGCGTCACCGCCCAGATCGCCCTGGCACGGATTGCCGAGCGGGCTTCGAGGACGCCGACTTCTACGCCGCAGCGGGCCCGGCAGGCGCTGCTGCTGGAGCTGGAGCGGATCATCCACCACTGGACCGATCTGGGCTTCATCCCCAACGACGCAGGATTCGCGGCGGCCCTGGCCTACGCTTCGGCCCGGGCCGAAGAGGCGCGGCGTCTGATGGCCGCCTTGACGGGGCATCGCTTCGGCTTCGATGCGATCTTCGGTGAAACGGGGGATTGGGACAAGGCGGCGCTCACAGCGTGGATCGAGCGAAATCAAGAGGCGATCGAATGGTTCGAGAGCTGGATCACCGACATCCCTTCACTCTGGGATCGGATGGACACCACGGGGATTCTGAGGCGAGCCGAAGCGCTCCGGTACGGCTGCGTGGGGGTCATGGCCCGGGCAAGCGGCCTGGAGCGGGATGTGCGGATGAGCGATCCTTTTTACACCGAGCGGGGCTTTGCCGCGGTCCTGGAAGAGAGCGGCGACGTGGCCGCCCGCTTCAAGGTCCGCATCGCCGAGATCAAAGCCTCTCTGGAGCTCATGCGCCGCTTCGCCGAGGAGGCGGAGCCCGAGCCCTATCGTTTCGCCGAGCCGCGGGATGGAGCCTACGAAGCCTTCGTCGAGAGCTCTCTGGGGGAACTCTACCTCTATGTGGAGTTGCAAGCAGGGACGATCAGCCGACTCTTTTTCCGGGATCCCAGCTTTATCAATTGGCAGGCCCTGCCGACCCTGATGCCCGACAACATCATCGCCGATTTCCCGCTGATCAACAAAAGCTGCGATCTGAGTTATGCGGGGAACGACCTATAAACGAGAAGAACTAGTAACTAGAAACTAGTAACTAGTAATGAGTTATGGATAATGGAAAAATTTGTAGCGTGGGATTGCCATCCCACGATCAGAAAGCGCCGAAGGCGCTCCCAATAACCAATAAACCAATAACAAAGGCTGACAATGTTCCGATACTGGCAGCGACGTTTCAAAACGGGGATTCTGACCGAGAAGCCGGAGCTGGATGCGCGGCTTGCCGAGCTTCGCAAACGGCTCCAAAAAGGAATCGCCAAGCACTTCGCCGGTTCTCTATCGATCCGGATGGTGGACAGCGGCAGCTGCAACGCCTGCGAAGCGGAGTGCAACGCGCTGAGCAACCCCTATTACGATCTGGAGCGGTTGGGAATTCACTTCGTCGCTTCGCCCCGGCATGCGGACGTGATGCTCCTCAGCGGCGTGCTGACGATGAACATGCTGCCCCATGTCCTGGATGCCTGGGAGCAGATCCCCGAACCCAAATGGTGCATCACCCTGGGCGACTGCCCGGCGCTGAAAAGCCCCATCGAGCGCACCTTCGCCGTCAAAGGCCCGGTCGGCGAGCATCTGCCCGTGGCCTACCACATCCCCGGCTGCCCGCCCAGCCCCGAGGCGATCCTGGAAGGGTTGGTGGGGTTTCTTGAGACAATGGAGAATTGAGAATTGAGGATGGAGAATTAGATCCGTTTCCTTTGCCTCTCTTGACAAAACTTCCCATTTGTAATACACTGTGTCATACAATCCAAAAGGATCTGCTATGCTGACCGTCAGACTCCCGGAAGAGATGGAACGAAAAATCGACAAAGAAGCCCGCTATCGCCGCAGCACGAAAACGGAAGTGGTCAAAGAGGCCTTGGAACTCTATTTTAACCGCGAAGAACGGCAATCCTCCCCGTTTGAACTAGGGGCGGAACTCTTTGGACGTTTCGGCAGCGGCCGGGAAGACAACTCCATCCGTTACAAAGAACAGCTCAAAGAAAAAATCGCCGAGAAAACGGGCCGATGAGACGGGTGCTCATCGACAGCGGGCCCCTGATCGCCCTTTTTGACCGCAGCGATCGCCATCATGAAAGGGTTCTGAACTTTCTGAGATCCTTCGAGGGTGAGCTTGTAAGCAGCTGGCCAGTTTTGACCGAAGTGAGCCACATGCTCGACTTCAACGTGCAAGTGCAGCTCGATTTTTTGGAATGGATCCATCGGGGGGCGATCACTTTGCCGGAAATCACGCGTGACGAACTGGGCGATATGATCGACATGATGCGCACCTACACCAACGTCCCGATGGATTTGGCCGATGCGACCCTGATCTATCTGGCCCATCGGGAAAAGATCGAAGAGATCATCAGCATCGACAGTGACTTCTCCATCTATCGAACCCTCAAAAAACGATTCGTCCGCAACATCCTCCCCCAATGACGAGTGACCGATGAGCAATGAGCATCCCTTCAAACCCCGCGTCAAAGCCCCCGATCCCCACCTGATCGCCAAAACCCACGATATTCTGCGCAACCATCGCCTCACCACCGTCTGCGAGGAGAGCGCCTGCCCCAACCGGACCGAGTGTTATGCCCGCGGCACGGCGACTTTCATGATCCTGGGGGATACCTGCACCCGCGCCTGCCGCTTCTGCAACGTCAAGACGGGCCGGGGACTCCCCCCCGATCCTACAGAACCCGAGCGGATTGCGGCGGTGGTGCGGGATTTGGGGCTCCGTTATGCGGTGATCACTTCGGTGGATCGGGACAATCTGAGCGATTACGGGTCGGGGCAGTTTGCGGCGGTGGTGGAGGCGATCCGCCGGAGTGCCCCGGAGGTGAAGATCGAGCTGCTCACCCCCGATTTCCGGGGAGACCGGGCGGCTCTGGACACCGTCCTCGCCGCCGGGCCTGACAAACTGGCCCACAACGAAGAGACGGTCCGCCGCCTCTCTCCGGCCATCCGTCCCCAGAGCGACTACGACCGCTCCTTGGCAGTGCTGCGCTACTACGCCGAGCAATTCGACGGCCCTGTCAAGAGCTCCCTGATGGTTGGGCTGGGGGAGACGACGGAGGAATTGCTGGAGACGATGGCCGATCTCCATGCCGCCGGGGTGCGGGAGCTGACGATCGGCCAGTATCTGCAGCCCACCCCCCGCCACGCCCCGGTAGCACGATACCACCCTCCCGAGTATTTCGCCATGCTCGAAAAGACCGCCCGAGACATCGGCTTCGAGGCGGTCGCTTCGGGGGTGCTCGTGCGCAGCTCTTATTATGCGGAACGTTTGGGAGAAGAGTAGTCCGGATCCCTTGCTGTTCGGCGTGCAAATCTTTTCCAAACGTTTCTCTCCTTTTGTTATAATCATTCCATAACAAAATCGAAGGAGAAAGTATGAAACGAATCACGACAATGATTATCTCTGCAGCCGTTGCCGCGGGATTGAGCGGCTGTGCGGGATTGTATTCCCTGCCGACGGTTTCACAAACGGCGACCACTCAGGTCATGCGAGCCGAAACGGGGACGGTGCAATCGATCCGCTACGTGGCCGTCCAAGACAATAGCCCGGTCGGCACGCTCCTGGGCGCCGTCGCCGGTGCCGCGCTGGGCAGCACCATCGGCAAAGGCAAAGGAAGAATCCTCTCGTCGGTTGCAGGCGGTCTTGCGGGTACCTATGTAGGCAATGAAGTCTCCAAAGCCAACGCTCAAGAGCTGACGATTCGACTCAAGAACGGCCGAACGATCGTGGTCGTTCGCAAAGGAACGCAATTCTATCCCGGTGAGCGAGTCCGAGTCCTCTACAACGGCAACCAAGTCGGCAACGTCGAGCCGCTCTGATCCTTCGGCTGAGCCTTGCAAATAATGTGGACTAGGAGGAGAAGAAATCCTCTAAGTCTGATGTCTATTAAGTCCTCTGAAAAATTGTGGTTATTTTGGATCTAAACCGGAATCCAGAATACCGTTGTTCCTGAATCAGGTTCAGGATGACGATGATCCATTGGGTCACTTTCAAAAGGACTTTTCCGTTACCTTTGAATAAAAATGAAGGAAGAGCCATGCCTCATCCCCTCGCCGGAAAGCCGGTCCCCCCGACAGACCTTGTTGACATTCCCCGTCTTATCAGCGACTACTATCTCCTCCATCCCGATCCTACTCTCCCCGATCAGCGTATCGCTTTCGGAACCTCCGGACATCGGGGATCCGCGCAGCGCTACAGTTTCAACGAAGACCATATCGCGGCGATGACCCAAGCCGTCTGTGACTACCGCCGGGAGCAGGGGATCACCGGTCCACTCTTTATCGGGCGGGATACCCACGCCCTCTCCCTGCCGGCTTTTCGTACCGCCCTCGAAGTTTTGAGCGCCAACGAAGTGGAGGTTCGTATCGCGGGAAAAGAGGAGTATACGCCGACCCCGCTGATCTCCCGGCCCATTTTGCACTACAACGCTCATCACGATAACGAAGCCGACGGCATCGTCGTCACTCCCTCGCACAATCCCCCCGAAGACGGCGGTTTCAAATACAACGCCACCGACGGCGGCCCCGCCGATACCCACATCACGGGCTGGATCGAGAAGCGGGCCAATGCCTATCTGGAAAAAGGACTGCAGGGGGTGCGCCGCAACGGTTTCGAAGAGGCGATAAAGTCTCAGAAAATCTCGGTTTACGACTATGTCGGAGAGTATGTTCGCCGTCTGGGAGAGATCGTGGATATGGAGGCGATCCGCAGTGCCGGGGTCCGGATCGGGGCCGATCCTCTGGGGGGAACGGCCCTGCCGGTCTATGAGATGATCCGGGAGTATTGGGGAATCGATCTGACTCTCATCAACCAACGAATCGATCCGACCTTCTCCTTCATGCGACTGGACCACGACGGAAAGATCCGGATGGATTGCTCCTCTCCCTGGGTCATGAAAGGGTTGGAAGAGTCTATAGGCGATTACGATCTGATCGTCGCCAACGATACCGACGCCGACCGCCACGGGATCGTCACCAAAGCGGGCGGTTTGATGAACCCCAACCACTACCTGAGCGTCGCGGTAGGGTACCTTTGCGAATATCGGAGCTGGGAGCCGGAGAAACAGATCGGCAAAACTCTGGTCTCCAGCGCCATGATCGACCGGGTGGCCGAGAGCTTCGGCCGGAAGGTCTATGAAGTCCCCGTGGGCTTCAAGTGGTTCGTCCCCGGCCTGATCTCCGGAGAGTTGGCCTTCGGCGGCGAAGAGAGCGCGGGAGCGAGTTTCCTGCGCTACGACGGCGGCGCCTGGTCGACGGACAAGGATGGTCTCATTATGACCCTCCTGGCGGCAGAGATTCTGGCGGTGACGGGCAAAGATCCCGCCGCGATCTACCGGGAGTATGAGGAACGCTTCGGACGGGCCTACTACAGCCGCATCGACGCTCCCGCCGATCGGGAACTCAAAGCCAGGCTCAAAGCCCTGCGTGCCGAAGACGTGACGCTGACGGAACTGGCCGGAGAGAGGATCGAAGCGATCTATACCAACGCCCCGGGCAACGACGCCCCCATCGGGGGCCTCAAGATCGTGACCAAGAGCGGCTGGGTCGCCATGCGTCCCTCGGGCACCGAGGAAATCTACAAAATCTATGCTGAGAGCTTCCTTTCCGAGGAACATCTGGCCAAACTGCAGGAGGAGGGGCAGGCGATGGTTCGCTCCCTGAAGGATCAGGACGAAGGAGAAGAATGATGATCGAGTATCGTATCGACTGGCAGGAAGCGGCGGAGGCGAAGGCCGCGGCTGAAGAGGCTTTTTATCACCTCGTGGAAGAGCAGGAAAAGGGGATCAGCGGCTATTATCTCTTGCCCGAACGCTCCCGGATGATTGTCGAAGAGGTGAAAGCGACGCTGCTCCCTACCTCGACGGTGCAAGAGGCCGACACCGTCGTCGTCATCGGTATCGGCGGCTCTTCCCTGGGGGCCAAGGCGGTGGATCGGATCCTGCGTCCGGTCACGCCTGGGGCGAAGCGGATGGTCTTTTTCGAAAATCCCGACCCCCTGGAAGTTTTGGAAAAAATCGAGACGCTGGAGCGGGAGCGTACCCTCTTTTGCGTGATCTCCAAATCGGGGGGAACCATCGAGACGACCACCCTCTACAAAGTCCTGATCGACCGCCTGGGGCTGGCACCGGACGGGGCGGACAGAGAACGGATCTTCGTCATTACCGACGAGGGATCTATCCTGCACCGCTATGCCGACGCGCATGGACTCAGAAGCTTTTTCATTCCCGCCAATGTGGGCGGGAGATTTTCTGTCCTCAGTGCCGTTGGAGTGGTGCCTCTGACTCTGGCGGGTTACGACGTCTGTGCTCTGCTCAAAGGCGCCCAAAAGCTCCATCAGGACTTTTTTGACCGCCGGGCGGATCATATTCTGCAAAAAGGGGCCTTTTATGTGCGTCACTGGCGGGAACGCCCGATGAATGTCCTCTTTGCCTATGGGACCCACCTGGAGGATCTGACCAAATGGTATGTTCAGCTCTGGGGGGAATCCCTGGGCAAGATCGACGCCCAAGGAGAGCGGGTGGGCCTGACACCCCTGGGACATATCGGTTCGGTGGATCAGCATAGTTTCCTTCAGCTGATCATGGAAGGGCCGCGCGACAAGACCGTGACTTTTTTGAAGATCGATCGATTTCCCCGGGATATCACGATCCCCGATCTGCGTCTGGAACATATCGAAAAAAACGACTACATCAACGGCCATAGCGTCGGAGAGCTCCTCGATGCGGAGTGCGAAGCGACCTGGGAGAGCATCCGCAAGCAGGGGGTGCCCACCGACGGGATCGTCCTGGACGGCATCAGCCCCGAAAATATCGGAGAGCTGATCTTCTATTACGAGCTGCTCACCTCCGTTGCCGGCGCTCTCTTGGATATCAACACCTACGATCAGCCCGGGGTGGAGCTGGGCAAGCAGATTCTGCGACAGAAATTTCAAGACAAAGGTGATGCCTAACCATGCAAAAACTCTTTCCTTATGCGTTCGATGAATCGTTCAAACGGCCGGTGGCCTACTTCTCCATGGAGTTTGCCATCGACCAGGCGCTCAAGACCTACTCAGGGGGCCTGGGATTCCTGGCGGGTTCCCATATGCGTAGCGTCAACGATCGACGGCAGAATACGGTAGGAGTGGGGATCCTCTGGAGCTACGGCTACTATGACCAGAGTCGTTACGAGGACAACTCCCTCAAGATCGACTACCGCCGAAAGTTCTACTACTTTCTGGAGGAGACCGGCGTGGTCGTGGAGGTGATGATCAACGGCAAACCGGTCAAGATCAAAGCCTTTCTCCTCCCCGCCGAGACCTTCGAGTCAGCGCCGGTGATTTTGCTCAGCACCGATATCTTCGAAAACGACCACCTCTCCCGGACCATCACCCACAAACTCTACGATGCCAACCCCGAGACCCGCGTCGCCCAGGAGATCGTCCTGGGGATTGGCGGGGTGCGGGCGCTTCGGGCCCTGGGAATCGATGTGGATATCTACCATCTCAACGAGGGCCATGCCCTGCCGCTGGCCTTTGAACTGATGAAGGAGTATCCGGAGTTTGAAGAGCTCAAACGCCATATCGTCTTTACGACCCACACGCCGGAGATGGCGGGCAACGAGACCCACGAAGCCGGTTTCCTCTCTCGGATGGGCTTTTTCAACGGTTTTACTCTTGAAGAGGTTCAGAAGAGGCTTGACTACTACGATCGGGAGTTCTCTCTGACCGTCGGGGCCCTGAAAGTCTCCAAACGGGCCAACGCCGTCTCCAAAATCCACGAAGGCGTGGCCAACGAGATGTGGAAAGATGTCCCGGGCCGCTGTGAGATCATCAGCATTACCAACGCCCAGAATATGCGGTATTGGTCCGACAAGCAGCTCGTGAGCGCGATGCAGGAGCATGAGGATTATCAGCTCATCGGCCGCAAAAAGCATCTCAAACACCAGCTCTTCGAAGAGGTGGCGGATCAGACCGGCAAGCTTTTCGATCCCAATGTCCTGACCCTGGTCTGGGCGCGGCGTTTCGCCGAATACAAACGCCCCAAGCTGCTGATCCGGGATATGGAGCGCTTCCGGGCGCTGATCGGCAACGAAAAGTATCCCATTCAGATCATCTGGGCCGGCAAACCCTATCCTCTGGACGAACGGGCCGTGGCCGATTTCAACGAACTGGTCCATCTAAGCCGGGAGTTCAAAAACGTCGCCGTGCTTACCGGTTACGAGCTGCGTCTCTCCAGACTGCTCAAACAGGGATCGGACCTCTGGCTCAATACCCCCCGATGGGGCAGGGAGGCCAGCGGAACCAGCGGCATGAGCGCCGGGATCAACGCGTCGGTCCACTTCTCCATCGACGACGGTTGGCATGCGGAATTCGGTAAAGACGGTATCAACTCCTTCACCATTCCCCATGCTGACCCCACCCTTCCCAACGAAGAGATCGACCGCATCGACTACGAGACGATGATGGACAAACTGGAGCGGCAGATTCTGCCCCTCTATTATGAGAAACCGGAGAAGTGGATGGAGATCGTCAAGAACGGTATGAACGATATCTTCATCTACTTCAACTCCCAGAATATGGTGGAAAAGTATTATCGGGAGCTCTATGACTACGAGTCCGACTCGACAGAGACGAAGGAGCGCTGATGGCACTGGCGATTATGGGATCGGGAGGTGACGCCCCGGGAATGAACGCGGCGGTGAAAAAATTCGTCGATTACGTCTACAAAAGAGGGGAAGAACCCTACCTGGTCTATGACGGTCTGGAGGGTCTCATCGATGGCCGGATCAAAAAGGCGGAGCACCGGGATGTAGCGGGGATCCTCCACCGGGGCGGCTGTGTGATCCGCTCCTCCCGCTCCAAACGCTTCTACGAGGCCGCCTACCGCCGTCAGGCCTACGAGAATCTGCAAAAGCACGGGATCGACGGCCTGGTGGTTCTGGGCGGTGACGGATCCTTT
>NZ_WFQN01000142.1 GCF_015487065.1 Nitratifractor sp. | reverse complement strand
GCCCCCGAGATCGCCGAAAAGATCGCCAAGGTCCACGGTGTGGAGATTCAGGTCAACTTCGTCCCCCATCTCATCCCCGCCACCCGGGGAGAACTGGTGAGCGTCTACGCCACCCTCAAAGAGGAGATCGACCCGCGGGAGGTGCTGGAACGGGCCTACGATATTGAGCGCTTCATCCGCCTGCGCGACAAGCCGGTGGATATCAAAAGCGTCGCCGGGACCCACTTCTGCGATATCTACGCCCAGCGCAACGGCCGGGCACTCTTCGTCAGCTCCGCCATCGACAACCTGCTGCGCGGCGCCGCCAGCCAAGCCCTCGCCGCGGCCAACCTGATGATGGGCCTGGACGAGGGAACAGGGCTGCCGGTGATTGCTTACGTGCCGTAAGCGATCACCGGAATGGAGGATTGAGAATGGAGAATGGAGAATGATGAAAAATGGAGCCGATTCTCAATTCTCAATTCTCAATTCTCAATCCATCAAAGAAGGTGCCCTCTTCGTCGCCGATGCCCACTACCCCCACCACGGCGACGCCTTTCTCGACCTTCTGAAACGGATGGATCGTGGGGAGATTACCGCATCGCAGCTTTTTCTGATGGGGGATATCTTCGATCTGCTTTTTGACTGCGGGGAGTATATTCGGAGTTTTTCAGCAGAGGCGATTGCATTGCTGCAGAAGCTCTCGGAACGGATAGAGATCCACTACTTCGAGGGGAATCACGACTTCAGACTAAAAAATATATTTCCAAATATCAATGTCTACTTCAGAAAAATGCAGCCGATAACGATGCAATGGGATGGGCGCAGTGTGGGCCTGAGTCACGGGGATCGGTACGATGCCGGGATTGGGTATGAGATCTTCACCTACGTTCTGAGGGACTCTCCGCTGCTTTGCCTGCTCAAACCCTGGGAAAAACCGCTGCTCGATCGCGAGATGAAACGGCTCGGCACCAAGAAGATCTGTCGCAGTTATCAGGGGTTCGAAGCAAAGGTTCGGCGGATCCTCTCTCACTATCCGGATTCGGTCGATCTGGTCATTGAAGGGCACTTTCATCAGGGGCGGCAGATCGGGAAATACATTTCGCTTCCGTCATTGGCCTGTCAGGGAGAGATCGGGGTGGTTCGGGGGAAAAGTATCGATTTCGTCGCTTTGGAAGCGCTTCGGGTTTAACGGAGTAATCCAAACGGCTAACGTTTTGTCATCCTGATCCTGGCCTTGCTATTCAGGATCGCGTTTCGCACTATTGATGGGCATTCAAAACCCTGGATTCCGGGTCAAGCCCGGAATGACGATTCTTTTTCAGAGCACTCAATCTAAATAAGCGTTAGAGCGCCTCTTCGTCCTCTTCGCCGGTCCGGATGCGGACGACGTGCTCGATGGGGGAAACAAAAATCTTTCCGTCACCGATCTTGCCGGTTTTGGCGGCTTCCTGAATCGCTTTGACGGCTGCTTGCATATACTCTTCGCTGCTGACGACCACTTCGATTTTGACTTTGGGAATGAAATCGACCACGTATTCAGCCCCGCGGTAGAGCTCGCTGTGTCCCTGCTGACGGCCGTAGCCCTTGACCTCGCTGACGGTCATTCCCTCGATCCCGGCCTCGATGAGGGCATCTTTGACATCTTCGAGTTTGAACGGTTTGATGATCGCTTCGATTTTTCTCATTGTTTCTCCTTCATTGATGAATGTATTTTAACGCAAAAAGCCCGGAAAGCCTCAGCAGGCTTCCGGCATCAGATGGACTGCTTGAATTCGGGATAGGCCTCCATGCCGCACTCTACATAGTCGAGACCCTCGAGCTGCTCGTCGTCGCTGGCGCGGAACGGAGCAAAGAGGTTGATGATGCGAATCACGATATAGGAGCTGACAAAGGCGAAGATGCCGATCACCAGGACCCCTTTGAGCTGGGCCCAGAAGGAGACGTCGGCAAAGATTGCCACCGCCAGGGTCCCCCAGATGCCGTTGACCAGGTGAACCGAAAGGGCGCCGACGGGATCGTCGATCTGCAGCCGGTCGAAGAAAGGAACGGCCAGCATGACCAGCAGAGAAGCGACAGCGCCGATGAGAATGGGAGAGTAGATGTCAAACAAGTCGGCTCCGGCGGTGATAGCGACCAGTCCGCCCAGCGCGCCGTTGAGGATCATGGTGATGTCGAGTTTGCGGTAGCGGATATAGAGAACGATCATCGCCATGATGGCTCCGGCCAGACCGGCGGTGTTGGTGTTGAGGATCGTCAGGGCGACGGTATTGGCACTCTCTTTGCTACTGATGGAGCCCACACTACCGCCATTGAAGCCGAACCAACCGATCCAGAGCAGAAAGGCCCCCAGGGCGACCAGCGGGATGTTGGAGGCGGGGATGACTTTCACTTTGCCGTCTTTGTAGCGCCCTTTTCGGGGGCCGATAACCAGAATCGCCGCCAGCAGCGCCCAGGCACCGGTGGAGTGGATCACCGTGGAACCGGCCAGGTCGTGCATACTTGAAATATCGAGGAAGGTCCCTTTGAGGAGGTTGGCTCCCCAGGTGAAGTTGACGGCCAGGGGGTAGATGATTGCCGCCATCGCGATGGTAAAGAGGGTGAGGGGGAAGATCTTGGTCCGCTCGCTGACCCCGCCGCTCATGATGTTGACGGTTTTCCCTACGAAAGCCATCTGGAAGAGAAAAGCGGCCCATTTGCTCATGGAGCTGTTGTCCCAGCTCCCGAAGGCGACGGTATAGCCGACAAGCAGAAAGACCA
The DNA here is from genome assembly GCF_015487065.1 of Nitratifractor sp. Lineage (GTDB taxonomy): Bacteria > Campylobacterota > Campylobacteria > Campylobacterales > Sulfurovaceae > Nitratifractor. Next base: position 5,772 of record NZ_WFQN01000142.1, on the reverse strand, counting down.
TCGAGGCGACAGAGTAGATCATCGTGTTGGTCATGAGGACTGCCGTGACGTTTTTGGTCCTCACCAGTCCGGCCTCCAGCATGGCGAAACCGGGAACCATGAAAATGATCAGGGTCATGGCGAAAAGGGCGAAGAAGGTGTCGAGGACATAGGACATCTCCATGAAAACTCCTTTGGGTGGTGGAATAGGATTTGAATACAGTCTATTTTATCGACAGGAAGTATTGGTAAAAATGATTTTGACCTCCTTTCTGTGATCGAAATATAGACATCAGATTGCTTTTTAAATAAAAAACCGCATTTTTGTATGCTCAAAATATAGGCATTCGTGTTTGGATAAACTTTCATTAAAAAGAAGGTTGATCGCAATGTGGATGAAACCGGACTGTCTGGCCTGTCTCTACAATCAGATGCTACGATTGAGCAAAGCGATGCACTGTGACGATGCCTGTGCCACGAAGATTATGGAAGAGAGCGCCGCCCGGATCGCCCGACTGAGAATGGATCAGACCCCGCCGGAAGCGGCGGCGATCCTCTATCCCGAAGCGGCGGCCGTCAAAGGAGCGGCGGATCCCTATGCCGAGTTGAAAGCCCTTTCGACACAACGGGCGGCTTCGCTGATCCCCGGGGCACGGCAGGCCGTCACCGCGGCGAAAGAGCCCCTGGATGCGGCACTGCGGGCGGCTGTAGCAGGCAATGTCATCGACTATGCCACCCAGGTCGCTTTCGGACTGGAGGAGGAGATACGGACGATTTTTGAAGTCCCTTTCTCCATTGATCACAAAGAGCGCTTTCTGGGGAAGCTCAGGTGGGCCCGGAACCTGCTGGTAATCGGAGACAATGTCGGTGAGCACCTCTTCGACAAGCTGATGATGGAGACCTTTCGCCAATATCTTCCGGAGCTGGAGATCCGGTACATGGTCAGAGGACGGCCGATTATCAACGATGTAACGTTCAAAGAAGCCAAGGAAGCGGGCATTGGCGACGTGGCCCGGATCGTCGATAGCGGTGTGGACACACCGGGCTTTCTTTTGGAGCGGGCTTCCGATGAAGGACGCAGGGCCTATGAAGAAGCCGATCTGATTCTGGCCAAAGGGATGGGCAACTACGAGTGTATGGAGTCCTGGGCAGATGAGCGGGTGATGTTTCTGCTCAAAATCAAATGTGATGTGGTGGCTCGAAAACTCGGGAAAAAGATCGGGGATCTGATTGCCATGATGCCGGCAGAAGCCGGACGATGAACCCTATTATGAAAGGTTTTGTAATCATTGAGTATCGAGTTTTGATATAATGCACAGATCTTAATATAAATCTATGCATTGAAGGATACAGTAATGAGTGAATCCCGTCCTGTGCCTACAGGGAGAGAGATCAAACTGGACAAGAAAAAAATCATCGTCAGTAAAACCGATATGAAAGGGGTGATTCTCTACGGGAATGACTATTTTGTCGAAGTCTCCGGCTATTCCGAAGTCGAACTCATCGGCCAACCGCATAACATTATCCGACATCCGGATATGCCCAAAGCCATTTTCTATCTTCTCTGGCAGACGATTTCCCAAGGAAAAAATATTACAGCTGTCGTCAAAAATCTGGCCAAAAACGGTGATCATTATTGGGTGGTGACCGATTTTGAAAGTTCGAGAGACAGTATGGGAAACATTACCCAATATATCGCCTATCGTCGCCCCGTCCCTCCCCAGGTCCTGGAGGTGATCGAACCGCTTTATGCCAAGATTCTGGAAGTGGAGAAGGTCCACGGAATGCGAGCTTCCGTGGAGTATCTCAACAGTTTTCTGGAGGAGAAACGGACCAACTACAATGCCTACATTGCGGAACTTGCCGCGCCCAAAGGCCTGACGGCCAGACTCTTTGCCCAGATGAAAAAGATGTTTCGATAGAGAAAAAGATCCGCTGAAAGCTTTCCCCCGTCTCCATACTTCTACTTTCGAGTCCAAGGCTTTTTCCTAGGGCTCGGACTGTTACCTTTTTTCTGGTATAAATCCCTATCCATATGATTAGGGAGTTGTCATGCGTATTTTTCTGATACTTTTTTTTATCCTGAGTTCTCTCCTCTCTGCCGGTAGCCTGGGAGAGGAGCAGCTGCGTTCTGCCATCGTCAAGGTCTACACCGTGACCAAAAACCCCAGCTACAGTGTCCCCTGGAGTAGTTCCATCCAGCAGATCAGCGGTTCAGGTTCGGTCATTGAGGGAGATCGGATCCTCACCAATGCCCACGTGGTCGCCAACCGTACCTTTATCGAAGTGCAGCGCTACGGAGAACGGCATCGCTATATCGCTCATGTGGAAGCGGTCTCCCACCAACTGGATTTGGCGCTGCTCAAGGTGGATGATCCGAGTTTCTTCAAAGGGATCACTCCCTTGAAACTGGGGAAACTGCCTCAGATCGAACAGAAGGTTTCGGTCTACGGCTTCCCGATGGGGGGCGATACGCTGAGTGTCACGGCGGGGGTGGTTTCCCGGATCGAGCATCAGCAATATGTTCACAGCGGCGAGAGTTTTCTGGCGATTCAGATCGATGCGGCGGTCAACCCGGGCAACAGCGGCGGCCCGGCCATCAGTGACGGCCGCATCGTCGGGGTGGTGATGGAGGGGATCCAGAAGGCCCAGAGCATCAGCTACCTGGTCCCGACGGTGATGGTGCGGCATTTTCTCAAAGATATCAAAGACGGTCATCTCGACGGTGTTCCCGCCTTCGCCGCCCTGACGCAGTCTATGGAAAATCCGGCGCTTCGGAAGCGCTATGGACTCATCGCGGGCGAGGGGGGTGTGCTGGTGGATAAAATTATTTCCACTGGAGGTTTGGAGGGGATCCTGAAAGCGGGGGATGTCATCACCGCCATCGACGGCCACAAGATCCAGGAGGATGCCACGGTGGCCTTTCGGCAGAATGAATTCACCAATTATGAATATTTTGCCCAGCTGCATCAGCGGGGAGAGAAGGCCCGCCTGCAGATTCTGCGCCAAGGCAAAAAGATGGAACGGGAGGTGCCGTTGCTGAAGCAGGCCAAAGATCTGCTGCTGGTGGGAACCTATCGTTACGACCAAATGCCTCGTTATGCGATTCTGGGCGGTTATGTCTTCGCACCGTTGACGCGGAATCTGGCGGTACGGGTGGCCCGCAGTCGTATCGATCTGATCCCCTATGTGGAGGATTTCGTCCAGAAGGATCGCCGGGAGGTGGTGCTTCTGTTGCGGGTCCTGCCCAGTGCTCTGAGCCGGGGAGACTACAGCCGGGCCTTCTGGCCGATCGAGACGATCAACGGTGAGAAGATCGTCGACTTCGATGACTTCTATCACAAACTCACCCACAGCAAGAGTGAAACGATTATCCTGAAAAACAAAGTAGGGGAAGAAGTGGTCATCGACCGCAAAGAGGCGCTGAAGATGCAGCCGATGATCCTCCGACGCTACAACATCGAATACGACCGCTCCGAGGACCTGCGCTGAGGCGTTATTGCTCCTCTTCGCCCAGGTTGCCTTCGGTGCAGAGAATCACGTCGGTGGTCTTGTCGTGCTGCTGGACGCACTCGTTGGTGACCTTCAAGTAGTTGATCTCTTTTTCGAGAGAATCGAGGATCGCGTCACGTTTCTCTTTGAAGTGGGCATAGTCGAAGTTCTCGGTCCGGTCTCCCAGCTCTTCGTCGATCTTGTTGACCGGTTCGATGCATTTTTTGGCCTCGTTGCCGTTTGCGGCTTTGGCAACGCACTCTTTGGCTCCTTGGAGCGCCACCAGCAGCTTGGGTAGGAGTCGCTTCTGTTTTTTCAGATAGCGCTCACCCAGAATATTGATCACTTTCTTCTCCTGCTCCGGGCTGAGGTTTTGATCTTCTTCATCGGGGTTGATGCCGAGGCTCTTCATCTTAGCCTGGAGATCCTTGATCGATGCGATATAGTCTTCGGTTCGGGTTTCGGCTGCGGGATTGGAGGTATACTCCTCGTCGACGGTGACGGGGAAATCGGGGAGTTTGAACTGTTCGTCGGGTATGGGATGGTTGAGAACCACCTGGACCGCCTTGCGCTCACTGTGAAAGCCCGGTGCGTCGATGGTGATGGAGAGGGGAATGCCTTGGTAGAAGCAGATCTTCTGATCTTTGGCTTTCCAGAGTTCGCAGGGGAAGCCGGCGACATTGCCGCTGCCGATCTTGTGCCCCTTCATCTCTTTGATGAGCTGGATGTTTTCATGGGAAAGATCTTCCCCTTGGGCAATCGAGAGATCGAGGGAGCGGTCCCGGGTCTTGTAGATCGTTTGATCGTCATAATCGACGGTGTAGATCGTTCCGTGATCCATCTTGGTCAGGGAGTGGATATCCCGCGTCTCGTTGAAGTCTCCGCGTTGGGTTTCGGTGGCATCTTCCTCTTTGAGTTCCCGGGCGCCCCACTGATCAAAGACCAGACGGGCGATCCCACTGGTATGGGTGCTGAATCCGTTGGCGGATTTACCGGAGATATTGATGTCATAGAAGATCATGCCGGATTTCACCGGATAGCGTTTGAAGATCTTGCCGGCCTGAAGCGTCGTGCAGGTTCCGAGCAGGGCGAGAAGGGTGACAGGGAGAAAAATCTTCTGGGACATTGGCATTCCTAAACAAATGATTAACGATTATAACACAAAAAGTTAACGACATTTCAAATAATGAGATTTCTGCTACTCATATTTTGATCAGATTGAGCTCACTGAAAAAGATTATCCAAAAGTTTCGATTGAAAGGCCTGTGTATAATAGTGCATTCAAAACGGCGAAAGGGGTGTGATGCAGGACCTGATTGAGTGGCTCAAAAAGGAAGGAGGGCTGCGGATCATCGAGGAAGCGCTGGATGTGGAGCTGGAGATCCCACATGTCGCCTATCTGGAGGTGAAAAAGGGGGCTGAGTCCCGCCCGCTGCTCTTTACCCGTCCTGTCTGGCGGGCGAAGGGGATCGAGTACGAGATGCCGGTGCTGATGAACCTCTATGCCAACCGGGAATTGACGCAGAAGATTCTGGGCCGCCATCCCGACGAGGTGGCGGTGGGAATCGAGGAGCTGATGAAGCTCAAGCCGCCCAAAGGCTTCAAAGAGAAGGTGAAGATGCTTCCCCGGCTCTTCGCTTTGAAAAATGTCTTCCCCAAACGCCTGAAATTTCGGGGAGAATGCCAGGAGATCGTCATCCCCAAAGCGGAGGTGGACCTGGACCGTCTGCCGATCCTCAAGACCTGGCCCGAAGACGGCGGGCGCTTCATTACCATGGGGCAGGTCTATACCCGCAGCCTGGACGGGACAATGCAAAATCTGGGGATGTATCGCCTCCAGCAGTACGACAAACGGCGTTTGGGGATGCACTGGCAGATCCACAAGGACGCCAGCCACTTCTTCGACCAGTACCGCGACGCCGGGAAGAAGATGCCCGTGACCGTCTGTATCGGCGGTGATCCACTCTATATCTGGTGCGGACAGGCCCCCATGCCCCACGGGATGTTCGAGCTGCTGCTCTACGGTTTCATCCGGGGGAAAAACGCTCAGCTGGTCAAGTCGCTGACCAACGATATCTACATTCCGCGGGACGTGGATCTCGTCATCGAGGGGACGGTGGACCCCGAGGCGATGGAGATCGAGGGGCCCTTCGGGGATCATACCGGGTATTATACGCTTCCCGAGCCCTTCCCGGTGATGGAGGTAGAGACGATCACTATGAAAAAAGATCCGATCTTCGCCGCCACGGTTGTGGGCAAACCGCCCCTGGAGGACAAATACATGGGCTGGGCGACCGAGCG
>NZ_WFQN01000141.1 GCF_015487065.1 Nitratifractor sp. | reverse complement strand
GCTGATCTCATTGATTTCTACCTCACTGGGCAGAAAAGGCGCGGTTTTAATTTTTCTCATAAGCCAGCCTTTGCTAATTTTACTTGGAGTAAAGCTCGACGATCAGACGCTCTTCAACGGGGATGGAGATCTCTTCTCTCTCGGGAATCCGGGTAAAGATTCCGAAGAGCTTCTCTTTGTCCACATCTACCCATTCAACGATTCCGGTCTGATTGGTCAGCTCCATGGCTCGCTGAATCTGGGGGTTGTTTTTGCTCTTCTCACGCACTTCAACCTTCTGACCGGGCTTAACCCGAAAAGAGGGGATGTCTACCCGCTTGCCGTCGACCAAGATGTGACCATGGTTGACCAGCTGCCGGGCAAAAGCACGAGTCGTAGCGAAGCCCATACGATAGACCACATTGTCCAGGCGCTGCTCCAGTAGCTGAATCAACAACTCACCGGTGTTGCCTTCACGACGGTTGGCCTCTTTAAAGATTGCGCGGAACTGCTTCTCGCTGACCCCGTACATGAACTTGGCCTTCTGCTTTTCACGCAGCTGCAGACCGTATTCGCTGATTTTTGTCCGGCGCTGTCCATGCTGCCCGGGAGGATAAGGACGCTTCTCCAGCGCACTCTTGCCGGCGAGGCGGCGCTCGCCTTTGAGACCGAGATCGACTCCGAGTCTCCGCTCCAGTTTTTCTCTGGGACCTCTGTATCTTGCCATCTGTTTACCTTTTGACTTTTTTCTTGTTCGTTATTCAGAAATATTCGCTCAACCCGAAAAACGGCGTCGTTAGACGCGGCGCTTTTTCGGAGGACGGCATCCGTTGTGGGGCAGCGGGGTGATATCCTTGAACCAGATTACACGGATCCCCTCGACGGCACCGACGGATTTGACGGCCGTATCCCGACCGGAACCGGGGCCCTGGACTTTGATCCCGACCTCTTTGATTCCGTACTCTTTGGCTTTGCCCATGGCATCTTCGACCGCCTGCTGCGCCGCATAGGGAGTGGACTTTTTACTTCCTTTGAAGCCCAGCGCACCGGCGCTGCTCCAGGTCAAGACATTGCCCATCTCGTCGGTCACGGTAATGACGGTATTGTTGAAAGTAGCCGCGATATAGACGACACCGCGGGCGACGCTCTTTTTGATCTTTTTCTTAGCCATACTCTACTGCTCCTTATGCTGCACCGACAGTTTTACGCTTGCCCTTGCGGGTCCGGGCGTTGGTCTTGGTCTTCTGTCCGCGGACGGGCAGACCTCTCCGGTGGCGGAGGCCACGGTAGTTTCCGAGGTCCATCAGGGTTTTGATATCCATCATGACCTTTTTGCGCAGGTCTCCCTCCACCATGTAGTTCTCTTGGATCTCTTTACGGATGGTCGCCGCTTCCGCATCGGTCAGCTCATGAACGCGCTTGTCATAGCTGATGCCGGTCGCGTCCAGAATCTTGCGGGAGCTGGTCAGACCGATCCCGTAGATATAGGTCAGGGCATACTCCATACGCTTGCTTTTCGGCAAATCTACACCTGCAATACGTGCCATGCTTATCCTTGTCTCTGTTTATGCTTGGGATTTTTGCAAATCACTCTGACGACGCCTTTGCGCTTGATGATCTTGCAATCATCGCACATCTTCTTGACCGAGGGTCTAACCTTCATAGGGTTCTCCTGTACTGTTTTGCACCTGTTAATCGCGTGGTTCGCTGAGAATCTCTGCGAACCAACCCTTAGCGAAGCGGTGCCACCTCGATAAAGGTTCTTCACGCAGTCCCTTCCCACTCCGCTATACGCATATGTACGGAATTTTGGGGGACGTGATTTTATCAAATTTTTTTTGATTTTCCGCTTAAACGGAATGGAGGAACGGCGAAACCCCAAAGAGAGGGAGTTTCGGGTTTACTTGTAACGGAAAGTGATCCGTCCTTTGTCGAGGCTGTAAGGGGTCAGTTCCACTTTGACCCGGTCGCCGGGGAGGATCTTGATATAGTGCATCCGCATCTTTCCGGCGATATGGCAGAGGACCACATGGCCGTTGTCCAGCTCGACGCGAAAGGTTGCGTTGGGAAGTGCTTCGATCACCTTGCCGTCAATTTCGATTACATCATCTTTCGCCAAGTTTCCATCCTTTTTCTGTGTTTGACTCTGCCGCTTCGGGCACACCCGCAACCGCCGCAACGGGTGCAGGTCTGACCGGAGACTCAGGGAAGGGTCAGAATGACCGCCTTCCCGTCGACAACCGCCACCTGATGCTCATAATGGCTACCGCGCAGACCATCCTCGCTCACTACCGACCACTCATCCTCCAGAATCACCGGCTCGCCGCTCTGCTGACAGACCATCGGCTCCAGGCAGAAGACCATCCCGTTTTTGATCTTGGGTCCCTGGTTGGCTTTACCCTCCAGATAGTTGAGGATATTGGGTTCATCGTGAGGCTTGGTCCCGATCCCGTGGCCGCAGTAGTTACGCAACGGGACGTATCCCCGGGAGGTGATCCCCTCTTCCAGGATCGCACTGAGCTCTTTGAAGCGCATTCCCTGCCGAATAGCTTCGATTGCTTCATAGAGGGTCTCACGAGAACAGTCAATGAGACGCTGATCCTCTTCCGAGATTTTTCCCACCGGCATCGTGATGGCCGCATCCCCGTAATAACCTTCGAGCTTCGTCCCGATATCCAGCCCCAGGATGTCTCCCTCCTGGACTTTGTAATCGGTCGGAACGCCGTGAATAATCACTTCGTTGACCGAGGTACAGACAGCTGCGGGAAAACCGTACAATCCTTTGAAAGAGGGTTCGGCACCGAGTTTCCTGAGAAACTCCTCTCCCAAAGCATCGATCTCTTTGAGGCTCATCCCCGGCTTGACCGTCTCTTCGAGATAGGCCAGGGTCTGTCCGACAATGGCTCCGGCACGCCGCAGCGTGTCGATTTCGGCCGGTTTACGCAGAGGAATCGCCATCAGAGCCCCACATTCCCGAGAGTTTCGTATTGGTTCATAGTGCGTTGCGCTTCGATCTTGCGCATGGTATCCAGTGCCACCTGTACGACGATCAGAACGGCGGTCCCTCCGAAATAGAAAGAGGCGCCCATTACATTGATCAGGATAAAAGGCAACGTTGAGATGATCGCCAGATAGAGCGAGCCCCAGACCGTCAGCTTGCTGGCCACATCGGTCAGGAAGGCCGCGGTCTGTTCACCGGGACGGACTCCGGGAATGAAGCCCCCCTGTCGCTTGAGGTTGTCGGCGATATCCTTGGCATTGAAGGCGATCGATGCATAGAAGAAAGCAAAGAAGATCACCAACAGGAACATAACGGCGTTGTAAACCAGTCCGCCGGGATGCAGGATGTCCGCGACGCTCGTGACATATTTGTTGGTACTCGCCTGCAGCAGGGTCAGCGGAAACATCAGCACCGCACTGGCAAAGATCGGGGGGATGACGCCGGAGAGGTTGACCCGGACCGGGATATAGTTCATCACCCGTTTATGCTGATTCTGCATGATCGTCTTGCGGGAGTAGCTGATGGGGATCCGCCGTTCACCGAGCTCCACATAGATAATGATGAGGATGGTGGCAATCATGATCACCAGGATCGCCAGGACCACCAGGAAGTTCATGGTCCCGGAGTTGACGGCGGCAATCGTATTGCCGATAGCCGCGGGAATCCCCGAGACGATTCCGGCGAAGATGATCAGGGAGATTCCGTTTCCGACTCCTTTCTGGGTAATCTGTTCACCGAACCACATCAGGAGCATGGTTCCCGTCAGCATCGAAAAGACGGCCAGAATCACGAAATGAGTCGGATCGATCATCACCGCACTCTGCCCCGCACCGCCTTTCATCGCCTGAAGCCCCATTGCCACACCGACCGCTTGAACAACAGCGATGAAAATGGTGCCGTAACGGATAATCTGCATATATTTTTGCATACCGTCGCGCTCTTTTTTCATCTGTCCGAGTGCGGGAAAGGTTGCGGCGAGAAGTTCCATGACGATGGCGGCGGTGATATAGGGCATGACACCGAGGGAGATGATGGACATACGGCGGATAGCGTTGCCGCTGAACATATTGGCGAGGCCGAGGGCGTTGTTGGCGTTTTGATCGAAGAAGTGTTTGATCACCTCCAGATCAACCCCCGGGATCGGGATGTATGCTAAAACTCTGTAAGCAAAAAGAAATCCGAGCGTAATCAGGATCTTCTGAGTCAAAGCATTTCCCATGATTACTTCCTGCTGGTGGTAACAGCATCATCCTTGATCTTGGACGCAAGCGCTTTGGCTCCCGTACCGATAAGTTTAACGCGTGTAACGTTTTTGCCCAGCTTGTGGACGCCGCGGATAGTTTCCAGCGTGATCTCTTCCAGCTCGGCAACCGCTTTGATCCGATCGACGTTGATAACATAGGGCTTCTCAACGTGGGAAACAAATCCCACTTTGGGCAGCCGCTTGTAGAGAGGCTGCTGGCCCCCTTCGAACCCGCGCTTGCGGCTGTATCCTGTCCGTGATTTCTGACCTTTCTGACCCCGTCCGGCAGTTTTTCCGGTTCCGGAACCCTGACCGCGGCCTACACGCTTTTTGCTGTGAGTCGAGCCGGGTGCCGGCTGAAGATTATGCAAACCCATAACTGCTCCTTAACCTTTGATTCTGGCGAGCGCTTCGATGGTGCAGCGTACCAGGTTGTTGGGGTTGTTGGACCCGATCGATTTGGCGATCACATCTTTGATGCCTGCCAGTTCGATAACGGGACGTGCCGCTCCCCCGGCGATGGCACCGGTACCTTCGCTGGCCGGGCGCAGAACGATCCGGCTGGCGTTGTACTTGTGCTCGATATCGTGGGCGATAGTCGTCCCTTTGATCCCTTTGATGGTCACCAGGTTTTTGAAAGCGTCATCGACGGCTTTCTTGATGGCATCGGGAACCTCTTTGGCTTTGCCGTATCCGTAGCCGATGGTACCGTTGCGGTCACCGATGACAACCAGCGCCGTGAAGCGGAAACGGCGTCCACCCTTGACAACCTTGGTCACCCGTCCGATGTTGACGACGACCTCTTCGAAATCTTCTCTGTTGATGTGTTCCATTTACGCTTCCTTAAAACTTGATCCCGGCGTCCCGGAGAGCGTCGGCAAAGGACGCCACCACGCCGTGATAGAGATATCCGTTACGATCGAAGACGATCTGCTCGATCTGGGCGGCCTTGAGCTTCTCGGCCAGATCCGCCGCCACCTTCTTGACATCCTCTTTGTTGGCTTTCAGGCCCAGCTTCCGGCCGTCGGCATAGGCGAGGGTATGCCCGCGATCATCGTCGATCGCCTGGGCATAGAAGTGTTTGTTGGAGCGGAAAACCGTCACCCGGGGCAGCTCGGCGGTTCCGTGAATCTTGCCACGGACACGCTGCTTGCGCTGAGCGTACATTTTATTCTTTTTCTTCTGAATACTTTTCAACATACTAGCGCTCCTTACTTACCTGCCGCTTTACCGGCTTTTCTGATGATCACTTCATCGGTGTACTTGACACCCTTGCCTTTGTAGGGCTCGGGGGGACGGAATCCGCGGATCTCCGCCGCGACCTGTCCGACCTGCTGCTTGTCAGTTCCGCTGACGGTGATAATGTTCTTCTCCACCTTGATCTCGATTCCCTCGGGAATCTCGAAATTGATGGGGTGGGAGTAGCCCAGTTGAAGCTCCAGAGTCTTGCCGCTGACGTTGGCACGGTAACCGACTCCGTTGATCTCCAGTGACTTGCTGAACCCCTTGTCCAGGCCGATGATGATGTTGTTGAAGAGAGAACGATAGGTTCCCCAGAAAGCCGAAGACTCTTTGCTCTCGTCTTTGCGGGTGAAGACTACTTCGTTCTCTTTCACTTCCATATTGACCCGACCATGGGTCTCCAGGCGCTTCTCCTGGTTGCCTTTTTTGGCGACCAGCTCGGTTCCTTCGATTTTGACCTCGATCCCGGAGGGGATGCTGACGGGTACTTTTCCTACACGTGACATAGCTTCCCTCCTTACCAGATGCTGCAGATGACTTCGCCACCGCGCCCCTGCTTGTAGGCTTCGTCATTGGGAAGCACGCCGGCGCTGGTGGAGACGATCAGGGTTCCGTAACCGTTTTTGAACCGCTTGATCTCCTCTTTGCCCTTGTAGATACGGCGACCGGGTTTGGAGATCTTTTTGATCTCGTTGATCACGCTGTTGCCGTTGTCATCGTACTTGAGCACCACTTTGATGGTCTTTTTGTTGCCATCTTCCTCGACCGTATAACTCTCCAGATATCCCTTGTCTACCAGAATAGAAACGATTGCCTCAATCATTTTGGAGTGGAGAAGTTCCGTGGTCTCCAGCTTGCGTTGTGCAGCATTTCTTATTCGAGTAAGAGAGTCTGCAATAATGTCTGTCATCATCTTTTACTCCTTCATTACCAGCTTGCTTTGCGCATGCCGGGGATCTGACCCTCGGAGGCCATCTTTCTCAGACAAATCCGGCAGATCCCGAAATCTCTGTAGACAGAGTGGGGACGGCCGCAGATGTTACAGCGGGTGTAGGCTTGAACCGCAAACTTGGGCTTGCGCTTCTGCTTGGCGATCATCGATTTCTTTGCCATTACTTTCTTCCTTTCGCAAACGGCATGCCCAGCTTCTCCAGCAGGACAAACGCCTCTTTGTCGTCGTCGGTGCTGGTGACGATGGTGATGTTCATCCCGTGGGTCTTCATAATGTTGTCATAGACCACTTCAGGGAACATCAGCTGTTCGTCCAGACCGAAGTTGTAGTTACCGCGTCCGTCGAAGCCCTTGCGGGGAACACCCCGGAAGTCCTTCACCCTCGGCAGGGCGATGGAGATGAGCTTGTCGAGGAAGTTGTACATATTCTCACCCCGGAGGGTGACTTTGATCCCGCTGGGAGCGCCCTCTCTGGCTTTGAATCCTGCGACGGACTTCTTGGCCAGAGTGATGACGGCGTGCTGACCGGCGATCAGGCTGATGGTGTCGGCCATGTTCTGGATCAGTTTGCTGTCTTTGCCCTCTTCACCGGCACCGACGCTGATAACGATCTTCTCCAGCTTGGGAGTCTGCATGACGTTTTTGATCTGCAGCTCTTCGCGGAGTGCAGGCACGATGGATGCGTATTTCTCTTTCATTCTGCTCATGATCAGCCCTCCACTTTCTTGACGTTGGAGATGTGGATGGGCATCTCTTTGTTGATGAAACCACCCTCTTTGTTCTCTTCGCTGGGCTTGACCGCTTTGCGGGCGATCTTGCAGCCGGCGACGATGACTGCATCTTTCTTGGGGAGCACTTTGAGGACTTCGCCGGTCTTGCCTTTGTCGTCGCCGGCGATGATCATCACCTGGTCACCCTTTTTGATTTTGAATTTCTTTGCCATTACCATACCTCCGGTGCGAGCGATACGATTTTCATGAAGCCCGCATAGCGTGTTTCACGGCTCACCGGTCCGAAGATACGGGTGCCGATGGGCTCTTTCTTGTCGTCGATAATAACGGCGGCGTTGTCATCGAAGCGGATCAGGGATCCGTTTTCACGCTGGATCTCTTTTTTGGTCCGCACAACCACAGCCTTGACGACTTTTCCTTTTTTGACCTTTCCGTTGGGGATCGCTTTTTTGACGGAAGCGACGATCACATCACCGACGCTGGCGTAGCGCCGCTTGGATCCCCCCAGGACCTTGATACACATGATCTCTTTGGCGCCGCTGTTGTCCGCGACGTTCAATCGGGTAAAACTCTGGATCATCAGCCCTCTCCTCTCTCTACGATTTCGAGAAGACGGAACGCCTTGTTCTTGGAGAGCGGTCGGCACTCGATGGCGCTGACGGTGTCTCCGACGTTGGCTTCGTTCCGCTCGTCATGGATCAGATACTTTTTGAAGCGCTTCACGGTCTTGTGGTAGCGGGGGTGCAGGACCTTCCGCTCCACCAGAACCGTTGCGGTCTTGTCTCCGGCCTTTTTGATGACCGTTCCTGAAATTACTCTTTTCGGCATGCTACACCCTTTACTTGGATCTCGCGGCGTTCAGCGCCGTCATGATTCTGGCGACATCTTTTTTGGCCGCTCTCAGCTCGCTGGTATTGGTCAGCTGCATTGTCTTGAGCTTCGCCCGAAGGGTGAAGACTTCCAGTTTTTTCTCTTTGAGCATCGACTCGAGTTCCGCGACGCTCTTCTCTTGCAGATCAGTATATTTCATTGCTCTCTTCCCTTGAAATGATTTTCGTCTTGAAAGGAAGCTTGTGGCAAGCCAGCGTCAGCGCCTCACGTGCCAGTTCCTCGGGAACGCCTGCCATCTCGAAGATGATCCGGCCCGGCTTGACGTTCATCACCCACTTTTCGACAGCACCTTTACCTTTACCCATCCGGGTTTCCAGAGGCTTTTTGGTCAGCGGTTTGTCGGGGAAGACACGGATCCAGGTTTTCCCGGTACGGCTGACCCGGCGGGTCATGGCGATACGCGCCGATTCGATCTGTCGGGAGTCGATCCGGCCCGCTTCGGTCGCCTTGATAGCAAATTCACCGAACTCGATTCTGTTGCCGCGGAAGGACTTTCCGCGGTTGCGGCCCTTCTGCTGCTTTCTCCATTTGGTTCGTTTGGGCATCAACATGATTATTCACCTCTTCTTCTGGGTTTACGGCTCTTGCGCTCTTCTTTGGGCTCGGGCTGGATCCCTTTCTGGAGAACCTCCCCTTTGAAGATCCAGACTTTGACTCCGATGTTTCCGTAGGTCGTCAGCGCTTCGGCAAAACCGTAGTCGATTTTGGCCCGCAGGGTGTGCAGAGGCACACGCCCCTCCAGATACCACTCGGTTCGAGCCATTTCGGCACCGCCGAGACGTCCGGAAACCTGGACTTTGATTCCTTTGGCACCGGATTTGAGGGCTCCCTGGATCGCTTTTTTCATCGCGCGGCGGAAGGCGACACGACGCTCAAGCTGGGTCGCAATGTTTTCGGCGGCCAGCTGTGCGGAAGCCTGAGGACGCTTCTCCTCTTTGATGTTGATGGCGACCTCTTTGCCCAGCATCTGCTGGAGACGCGCCTTGAGCTTCTCGATGTCGGCACCGCGTTTTCCGATGATAATACCGGGACGGGCAGTGACGATGGTGATACGGATCTTTTTGACGGTCCGCTCGATGATGATGTTGCTCACACCCGCATAGAAGAGCTCCTTTTTCAGGAACTTGCGGATTTTGTAATCTTCCGCCAGGAAGTTGGGTGCCCGGTCTTTGGAGGGGTACCAGCGAGACTCCCAGTTGCGGTTGATTCCCAGTCTGAGACCGATAGGATTGACTTTCTGACCCATGGTTACGCTTCCTTTCCGTTAACGAAATTTTTGGCATCGGCGACCGACTCGCGGAAATCACCTTTGAAGCTGTACTTCTCTTCCATCATGGCGATCTGCTCGTCGCTCATGTTGGCCACATCCTCATAGGTGTAGATTCCCTCGTCGTTGAGCTTCTGCTGATAGGCTTTGCCGATCCCTTTGATTTTGGTCAGATCGTCACCTTTCTTTTCTGAAGCTTTGGCGGCCTCTTTGGCGGCGGTTTTGGCCGCAGCCTCGGCAGGAGCCTCTTTTTGGACCGCTTTTTTAGGAGCCTTTTTCTCGGCCGGTTTGGTCGCGGGCTTTTCTGCTTTGGAAGCCTCAGCGACCTCCACGATGATGTGGGAGGTGGGCTTGAGGATCCGGGTCGCGGTTCCCCGGGCCCGAGGGCGCCAGCGTTTCATGACCGCCGCTTTATCCACACGGCAGGAGGTGATGACGACCTCTTCGGGCTCATAGTCGCCGTTGGCGACGGCGGAGGCGATCACCTTGGAGATGATCCCAGCAGCTTTGTTGGGCATGAAATCCAGAGCGGCCAGGGCCAGCTCGGCGTTCATTCCCTGCACTTCACGGGCAACCAGTCTCGCCTTGGTGGGGGAGACTCTGACATAACGGAGTACTGCTCTGCTCATGATCAACCTACCTTCTTCTGGACACTGCCTTTGTGTCCTTTGAATGTACGGGTGGGGGCGAATTCACCCAGCTTGTAGCCGACATGGTTCTCCGTGATGTAGACGGGAACGAACTGGCGCCCGTTGTGAACGTTGATGGTCAGGCCGATCATCTCCGGGAAGATGACCGAACGGCGGGACCAGGTTTTGATAGGCTTGGTAGAGCCCTCTTCTTTTGCTTTGAGTACCTTTTTCATCAGATGGTCGTCGATGAAAGGACCTTTTTTCAGTGATCGTGCCATACTTATCCCTTACTTTTTCTTCTTGCGTGAGATGATCAGCTTGTCGCTGGCCTTCTTCCGACGGGTCTTGTACCCCTTGGTGGGCATACCCCAAGGAGAGACGGGGTGGCGACCCGAGTTGGTCTTTCCTTCACCACCTCCGTGGGGGTGGTCGATGGGGTTCATCGCCGAACCGCGGGTCTGGGGGCGGATACCGCGATGGCGGTTCCGTCCGGCTTTTCCGATGACCATGTTGGCAAAGTCTTCGTTGCCGAGGGTGCCGACGGTCGCCATGCACTCACCCAGGATGTAGCGCATTTCACCGGAGGGCAGACGCAGAGAGACGTACTTACCGTCCCGGCCCATGATCTGAGCGTAACCGCCGGCGCTTCGAGCGATCTTGCCACCCTGACCGGGGTTCATCTCGATATTGTGGACCAAGGTACCGACGGGAATGTTCTTGAGCTTCATCGCGTTACCCGCTTTGATATCCAGGCCCCCTTCATTGGCCATAACGGTATCGCCGACTTTGACCCCTTTGGGCTGGAGGATATAGCGCTTCTCACCGTCAGTGTAGTTGACGAGGCAGATCCGGCAGTTGCGGTAGGGATCGTATTCGACCGTGGCGATGCGCCCCTCGACCCCAAACTTGTTCCGTTTGAAGTCGATGATCCGGTAGAGCTTTTTGGCGCCGGCCTCTTTGTGGCGGGAGGTGATTCGGCCGTTGTTGTTGCGGCCCGCTTTGCGGGGCAGCTTTTTCAGCAGAGAGCGGACACTCGCTTTGGCGGTGATGTCACTGCTGTCCAGAACCGTCATGAAACGACGGGAGGGTGTGGTCGGTTTGAATGTTTTGATTGCCATCGCTGTCCCCTTATACCGCTAAGCTTTCGATCTTGGCGTCTTCAGGGAGTTTGACGTAGAACTTTTTGCTGTCGGGCCGTTTACCCTCGACTCCCTTGAAACGCTTCACTTTGCCGTTGACTCGCATGGAGTTAACCTTCAGAGGCTTGATACCGAAGTACTCTTTGAAGACCTCTTTAAGACCGTTTTTGGTCATGCGGGGAGTGGTCTGGACGACAATGACTCCCTCTTCTTGCAGACCCAGGGTCTTTTCCGTATATATAATCGCTTTGATATCTGTAATGTCTGCCATGGCTTAACTCTCTTTTGTCAGTTTGTCCCAGACGGCTTTTTCAATCACGATGGCGTGATAAGCCGCTGCCAGGTATCCGTTGAGCTCGTTCTCTTCGATCAGATAGCTCTGCTGCAGGTTGCGGAAGGCCAGGAAAGTCTTGTCGTCGATCATCTCTTTGACCACCAGCAGATCCCGCTGGCCAAAGCTGTCGACGAAGGCTTTCGCATCTTTGGTCTTCCCGGATTCAACGGCGACGCTGTCGACAACGAAGAGCTTCTCGTTGGCCGCTTTGTCCGCCAGGGCATGCATCAGCGCCAGGCGCTTCTGCTTTTTGTTGACCTTCTGGGTGTAGTTGCGGTCAGTCGTGGGACCGAAGACCACACCGCCGCCCCGGAAATGGGGAGCGCGGATAGAGCCCTGGCGGGCCCGTCCGCCTCCTTTTTGGGCGAAGGGTTTCTTGCCGCCGCCGCTGACCGCGGAACGGTTTTTGGTCTGGGCCGTGTTGGCGCGCAGATTGGCCGCGTAGGCTTTGCAGTAGAGATAGAGGTTATGGGGATGTACCTCCAGGAAGGCCTGGGGCAGATCCGCTGTTTTGATTACTGTTGCGTTGCTCATTTGACAATCCTTACTACTCCGCGGGCACCCTTGTGGCCGGGAACGGCTCCCTTGAGTACCAGGATGCCGTTTTCGGCATCGAAGGAGATCACTTCATTTTTGACCGTAGTCTTGGCGTTGCCGTAATGACCGGGCATCTTCTGTCCGGGCTGGACGCGGCCGGGCCACTCACACATACCGATAGATCCGGGAGCCCGGTGGAAGCGGCTACCGTGGGCGCCGGGGCCGCCGGCGAAGTTGTGACGCTTCATGACCCCGCTGAATCCGCGGCCTTTGCTGTTGAACGAGGTCTTGACGACGCTGGCGTTGGCCAGAGGCTCGGTGCTCAGATCGCCGGGCTCGGTTCCCTCGGCGACCTTGAGGGTCATAAACTTGTTGAACTCTTTGCTGATGCTGAATTTCTTCTGCTGACCCTCGATCGCTTTGTTGATCTTTTTGCTGCTGTTGTAGGCCACCAGCGCTTTGCCGTCTTCCCGGACTTCGCAGACTTTCGCCTCGACGACTTTCAGGAGAGTCACGGGAACACTGGGGACGTCAATCGTTCGGCTCATGCCGATTTTTTCTACGATAAATTCCATAATTATGACTCCTTACCTTACTTGTCCATGGACCGGATTTCGACTTCCACTTCGGGAGCCAGGTCCAGTTTCATCAGTGAATCGATCGTCTCGCTGGTCGCGGAGACGATATCGATCATCCGGGAGTGGATCCGGATCTCAAACTGCTCACGGCTGTCTTTGTTGACGTGAGGCGAGCGCAGCACGGTGTAGCGCTTGATCTTCGTAGGCATGGGAATGGGGCCACGAAGCTCCGCGCCGGTGCGGCGGACGGCATCCACGATGGAAGCCACAGAGCGGTCGAGTACACGGTGATCGTAAGCTTTAAGCTTCAATCGGATCTTTTCCATTGTTTTCCTTCTCTAAAGAACTCGTCGGATCTCCCGACATGAATTTGGGAAGGAGATTATACAGAAAAGGTCCTCGCTTCTCCTTGATTTTCTGTGAAAAAAGTGTATGATACTCTATTTAGTTTCCTTCTAAAAAGGAAAGATATGGACATTTTGGAATATTTTCTGGATCTCAAACCGAGAAACGAGATCTTTCATCCCCGGAAACTCCGGCTTCCCCCTTCGGAATCCTTTCTACTCTATGGGGCGCGGGCTACTGGCAAAACTACACTGATTCTGGAGTATCTGGAACGCCTGGACCCTCAGGAGTGGCTCTATCTGGATGCCCAGGATCCTGCTTTTGCCTTGGAAGATATCGACATAGATCAGTTGGAGACGTTTCTGGACGAAGAGGCAATCCGAACCCTGGTCCTCGATCACTGGTATCCCGGATTTTTGGAGCGGCTGCCCCGCTGCGGCCAGCTGATCCTGGTCTCCAGGCAATCCTATGCCGAACTTTCACTGCCAACGTATGAGCTCTTTCCACTCGATTACGAGGAGTTCCTGGGCTTCGACCGAAGCCACTCCCCTACCCTGGCCTTCAACCGTTTTCTGAAACTCGGAACGCTGCCGGCCATGGGCCGGAGTACTCCGGCTTCGGCCGTCCTGCGCTTGCGCGAACTCTTTTATGAGATGTTCGATGACGCCGAGAGTCGTCTACTGCTCATTCTGGCGCGGTTTCAGGGGCGTCGGGTCACCGCCCACCAGATCTATAACACCGCACGTGAGTACTTTCGCATCTCCAAAGACTGGACCTATGCCACCCTCAAACGCTTTGAAGAGGAGAAACTGATCTTTTTCATTCCCGATATTCAAAGAGGTTCCGGGAGGAAGCTGATCCTCTACGATTTCATCCTCACCCGATATCTCAACAAACATCAACCCTTCCCTGCTACCTTTGATGCGATGGTCGCTCTGGCCCTGATCAAACACTCTCTTCCTTTTCAGGCTGCCGGGGCGCTGGGCTATCTGTTACAGGAGCGCGGAGAGTTGATTCTTCCCTCCGCCTTTGAGGGAGAAGAACAGTTCTGGCAACGGGCACAGAAACAGTATGGGAATTTCAAAAAACTCGGAATTTCAAAAGTCTGGATCGTCACCGTCTCCAACCGCTACCGTTTTCGCCTGGGTGAGATAGATTTCGAGGGGATTCCTTTTTATGAGTGGAGCATACTTAACGAATGAGAGCGTATAAACATTCTCTTGCCTTTCGTCCCCCTAATCATTTTCATATCTCATAAATTTAGCAAAAACTGCAATATTGTATTTTCTATTGTCCCCTTCGTGTTTCATCGCTCTTCGAAGATAATGGAGAATCGTATGTCGAGAAGAATGGTGAGAATATTTTTGCAAAACAAGCCATTCATACAACGTGGCGGCATCGTCTTCATATACACCGCCTGTTCCGTCGATATAATTCGCAAAACTTGTATTATTTATCACCGCACCACAGGTGAATGTATTCGCCAGATATCGAAGTCTCTTCATCCCCCAACGATTTCTAAGACCCGCCTCATGCATTGAAACGACAAATTCGGCCAAGCGAGCACCGTGGGTGACATCCTCCACATGCCTGGAGTCCTGATCAATATCAGCCGGCCAATAAAGCCAGGTAAAATATCTATCCCCTTTTTTTGTTTTTTTTAGGTGCATATTCCAGCGGATATAGTTGGAAACCTTTTTGACAATAGCCCGATATCTCTTCTTCGGTTTTCCTTTCGCGACACTTGCGCGATACATCTCTACCAATGGCTCAGCTACGATCATCGTCATATTGATCGGTGTCTCGATATCGGAATAGTCTATCTTGTCTTCATAATAATTTTCAGGATACGCAAAATACACCCCCCTCGTATCATCAGGATAAGGAGAATCCTCATCGTGCACAAAAGGCTTATGCGCCTTGTAGAGGTCCTGAACCATTCGATAGTATCGTTTGGCATCCGAACCGAATTCGTGCGCCAGATTCGAATCTTCCATTACAATACGAGCGAATGCAGCAAGCGGATAGGCATAAAGTGCATTCATCAACATGTCGGAGTAGCGCTCATCGCCGTTCGGACCGTAGTCATAGGCTCTTGTCCCCCATCCGGGCATCACCTTACCGGTTCGATCATCGATTCTTCCGGTCAAAGCATCGTTGCCATCAGCGACGATCTTCAGCAACTCATTTAGATCACGAAGTACACGAACATCATGTGTAGCTTCATACATATCGATATAAGCACGCAAATAGGTTCCGGTATCCCATCCTGCGGGATTGTTATCCACGCCGAATTTTCCATCGAAATAGTTTTTTTTCAAATCCTTATGTTGCTCCAAAAACCACTTCACTTGCCTATCGTCCTGATCCGTATTGCCTGCCTCACATATGTTTAATACAACAAACATTGCGATCAAATAAAAAAGTACCAAGAACCCGAAATTTTTTTTATACATCACTTCCCCCCTTTTGGAGTATTATTTTTGATTGACCAAAGATATTTCAAACACCAGAGCTTCTACTCATCTCCAAATAATATCAAAAATATACAGAGACTCCTTTGGACAAATTCAAGGATGGGTCTGAGAGCACTTTAGCGAATTTTATAATCGAGCTCCATCACCTTTTTCCTTGTTTAATCTGGAAACATTCTGCCCCATATGAAGTCATGATTGGAGAATTCCTGAAGGTGGTTTCAGCACAATTACAGGTGGAAATTACACTTATGTTGTGAATGGGCGAGTAATAAAAAAGCGGAAGGGGATTCATACAAGAAGACCTCTCCCCAGATGGCTGCGGCACACGGAGGCGGAGGGTGGGCTGCTATGTTCCCATCCTGACCCGGTGTCCTCCACTCCCGTTGCACAGGTCTGGAAAGAGGCGGGAGAATTATATCAGAAAGTTTCCAGCGGTGCAATATTGCATTTTCAGAAGCTTTCCGTTATAATTGCGCCTCTTTCAGATAGAGGGGTGTCCGAGCGGTCGAAGGAGCACGCCTGGAACGCGTGTGTAGCGCAAGCTACCGTGGGTTCGAATCCCATCCCCTCTGCCACGCTACGTAAATATCCACACACTATCCATATTTTGTCAACAACTTCAATTACTTCTCTCATACATAGAGATACTCCAGAAGAAAACTTCAACGTCGATTTCTCGATCGCAGGTATCGTTATTGCCGCAAGGATAATGTTTAAAAAGAGGAATCAGAAGAGATAATTTAACGCGATGTTGCCGCACATGAGCCCCAGGGGGAGCTCCGATAAAGATGCCGGCTTAGTCTGCCAGAATCTCGTCGAGAGTGATATAGTCGCCGACACGACCGGTCATCGGCTCGACATCGGTATTGACCGGGAGGGTCTTCTTGCCGGGCTTCCAGCCGGCGGGGCAGACTTCACCGGTCTTGTAGGCATGTTGATGCGCCTCGATCTGACGGATGAACTCTTTGACATTCCGTCCGACCGGCGGTGCCTGAACTTCCTGGGCGACGATCACACCGTCAGGATTGATGAGGAAACGTCCCCGCAGGGCGATACCGGCATCTTCGATCAAGACACCGAACTTACGGCTCATCTCGTGGGTGGGGTCCGCAGCGATAGTCAGTTTGAGACCTTCCAGAAGAGGTTCAGTCTCAGCGAAACGCTTGTGGCTGAACTTGGTATCGGTGGAAACCGCCAGCACTTCGCAGCCCAGCTCTCCTTTGATCGTATCGAGATGGGCGTTCATCGCCGCGATCTCAGTGGGGCAAACGAAGGTGAAGTCCGCAGGGTAGAAACAGACAACGGTCCACTTCCCTTTGTAGTCTTCGCTGCTTACTTCTGTGTAATGGCCGGTCTCGGCATTGTAGGCCTCTGCCTTGAACTCAGGCATATTTTTCAGGACCAGGACGCCTGCCTGGGTCTGTACATTCTCTTCCATGGTACGTACCTCCTTGGTAGTTGTTGTAGTTTTCTGCTCTGCGGCAGTCGGTTGATCACACGCCATTGGGTTCTCCTTTCTCTCCCTCTGAATCGCTTTGTTCCGATTCCGATATCTGGAGATGTTAGAATGATAGCAGATCGGGAAAGCAATGTCAAGTATTTTTACAAAATAATAATTATTATCCTAAATATTCATTTAGCTGTATGCTGCTCTCTGCAATCCCCTGTGATATAATCCGCCGAAATTTCATATAACCTATAGAAAAGGAGCAGATATGGCTGTACCTGAAGATGTGGGCTGTCGTAACGAGTCCTGTATCAAACATCCGGAATGCAATCGGGCCAAGATCGCCAAAGAGGGGAAAGCCCGGGAGGTCAAAAGCTTCGGTGGCACTCCGGAGAAGGGGTGTGGGAAATTCCTTCCCATCAAAGAGTAGTCTTTCATTGACTTTACAGTTTTCTTTGGCTAGAATTGCACTCCTTTTTCAGGAAACGGAGTGTAGCGCAGCCTGGTAGCGCACCTGCTTTGGGAGCAGGGGGTCGAAGGTTCGAATCCTTTCACTCCGACCAGGCTCCTGTCTCCTGAAACCGATGGTGGGTATAGCTCAGTTGGTTAGAGCGCCAGATTGTGGCTCTGGAGGTCGTGGGTTCGAGACCCATTACCCACCCCATCTTTCAATGACAATCCTGAAAACAGACCTATGCGCCAGTAGCTCAATTGGATAGAGCATCAGACTTCGGATCTGAGGGTTAGGGGTTCGACGCCTCTCTGGCGTACCACATCTTCTGATCAATGCGCTCGTAGCTCAGCTGGATAGAGCACTCGCCTTCTAAGCGAGCGGTCTCAGGTTCGAATCCTGACGGGCGTACCACCCTCTTTTTTTCGCGGACGTGGTGGAATTGGTAGACACGCTGGATTTAGGATCCAGTGCTTCGGCGTGAGAGTTCGAGTCTCTCCGTCCGCACCAAAATCCCATAAAATCGAATCTCCTGACGCCTTCAGAAACTAAATTAATTTTTTAAGCTTCTCTCGGGTAGCACTTTAGGTAGCACTTTTTTGCAGGAAAATCGTATCAATTTGTAGCAGGCTATAATAGTCTTATGAGGCTGCTAACATTTTTCATTGATCTCTTTGCCATCTTCATAGGAGGGGCAATCTTCATTATTGGAGCGGGTGCGCTCGCTGTCTGGATAACGCAGAGTGATACGGTGGGTGTTTGGGCTCTTGGAATCGCCGCCGTGCTGTGGCTCTATGCCCTCTTCCGGTATATCGCGTTTTGGGTTGATGAGGTATCGTCGGAGGAGGAAGCGGGGATTCTCCTGATCCTCCTGGCATTTATCGCGGGAGTCATTCTTGGTAACGATGAATGTGAAACGGAGAAGGAAAGCTAATCCTCCTCTTCGACGAGTGCGATAGTATCCTGAAGCAATTCGCGCCCGAAAGAGTGACGGACAGCGGCGGCGGTGATCCGGTCGTGATATTCGCCGGGGATCGCCGCCAGCAGCTCCGAAGTAAAAGCGGCTATCACTGCGTTAGTCGTGTTGCAGGTGATTATCTCCTGCTCTACCTCATCCAAATCGACACCCTCCGGGATGGTGAATTGATCCGGCTTGAAGTCGGTGGAGATCAGGCTCCAGATGTCCGGGAGCATGCTGACCTGCTGGCGGCGGCGGGCGTTGGCTTCCCGTTGCGGGTCCCGGCTCGGGTCTCTGGCGTTGATGATGGCCTCTTTGACCTCATCGTAGATAAACATTTTGCGCTTTTTACCGGGGAGTTTGTGATAGGGGATTACCCCGTCACGCACCAGCTGGCTAAAATAGCTTTGAGTGAAGTCCGCCACCTTTCCCATCTTCAGGCGTCCCAGCACTTCGCGGGCGTTTAGGTATTCCGGCATATTTTCTCCTTAAAGTTTTGATAATTTACCGCTACGCGGTAGCTCAATAGAATGGGGAATTTAAGCAAGTTTGAAGCGATAAAAGTAGCGATTTTCCGCGGCTCGCAAGACCCGCAAGCTTCGCCGCCTCCAGAAGGACCCACGGCCTTTCACTCTGCTATCTGGACCCGGTCGCCCTTCACTTCGACAACCTCCACCTCCTCACCGTTGACGGTTAGCTCCTTGATCTCTTTGGCCCGATCCTCCAAAGCTATGCTCAACTCCATCAGGACGCCCAGCTTCTCATCGTCGATGCCGTCATCTCCCGTCACGATGTAAAATATACACTTAGCCAGCGCATCGATGCCGAAGACTGCTTTCTCTACCGTTCGGGTAGCGTTTCCTCTCAAGAGTATGCCGTAGTCCTTCTCAGCTTTTCTGTTATCATTCATCTGTCAATCCTTTCCTGGGTTGATGAGGTCGGGGCCTGCTTCCACACATCCCCCGGCCTTCTACTTCGGATCTTCGGCTTTGTATGCCTCGATCAACTCTTTCGCTTTCTCCAGTGTCACTCCCAATTCTGCCAACGTCTCCTCGCAGTGATAGCTCTGTTTGATCCGCTGATAGAGCTGGGGGCGTGTTTTCTTCCACCGGCTGAAAGTCACGGGGCCGATGCCGATCTCTTCGGCTATCTGTTTGTCACTCTTTCCGATCTGTCACCTCCTGTTCTGGGTTGGGGATAATCTCCCTTCAGGTATCATAGCACCAGGGCGGCTATAATGTCAAGGTTAAATTATCTATTTGATAACCTATTACCGTTCTAAACGGGATAGTATTATTATTTAGATAATTACTTTCTCCGTTTAAGGAAACGCCTAAACCGCTCCGATCCGCCCCTGAGTTATTCACATATCGCTATCAAATTGGTAGATTTTCCCAAAAATCTTATCAATTTAAGGAAAGTTATTCACATCTCACAAAATGGCTTTATCTAATTGATAATGACCCCCCTCTAATTGATAGAATGATTAACATAATGTAAGTTCTCTCAAAAAGAAAAATCGAAACCTTATAAACGGCGGCCATCACGCCCGCGCGGGGGCCGTCCGCAACTCTTCCGCCACGGCGTCCAGGGATCCGGGGTCCTCCAGCAGGCTAGCGACGTCTTTCCCCTCCAGCGTCTTCACATACTCCAGGGCTCCGGAGCGCTTGACCTTTCGCCGGATAAGTTCCGCCGCCAATCGTGCCGACGGGTCGGGCTCCGGCGTTTCGCTTTCCGGCTGAGCGTCGTCCGTGGCTACTGGCTGGAGCAACATAGCGTTGAGGTCCTTGGGCGTCGCCGTCTTCGGTGCCGGGGCCGCGTCCGCCTCGACGATGACCGTCTCCTCATTGAAGCGCTTATAGTCGGGGATGCTTCCCTTTTCCGCCACGTCATCGATGCCCAGGGCGGTGGCTACGTCATGGTCTCCCAGGGGTAGGCGCTTGATGTGGCGCTTGATGGCGGACTTGATCGCCATAGCCTCATACCACTCCCACCAGACGCCCGACGGTTTGCGGGGGTCCTTCTGGGTCTGGCTTTTCATGCGGACCTTCTCGATCTCTGCTTTCGTCATGATCTGATAGAAAAGCTCACCGTCTTTGGACTTGACCACGGTCACCACCTTTTCCAGATTCTCGAAGATCCAGGCGGGATCGGATTGCCGGGCGTCGAAGTCGGGCTTATAGTGTAGCCGCTCCTCCCATCCGTCCACCTCGAAGGAGAGCTCATCGGAGGAATAAACGGGGTAGGCTTTGATATGCCAGCCGATACGCTCCAACATCGTGATAAAGCCGCGATAGCCTATCTGGAGTTGGCAGACGGTGGCGCCGTCCCTCCGTTTGAAAGGGATGAGATAGGCCTGTCCCAAATTGGGATCGGGCAGGAGCCGAAGCATAGCGGCGGCGATACCCGCCTCAATGATACTTTGAGGAGTGCAGGCCGCCAGGTTGGGATTGAGTCCAACCGCCAGCATGGTAGCGGCGAATTTTTTGGCGCGGTTGGGATCGCCCATCAGAGACTCGATCATCTTGACCCGGGGAGCCAGCAGCCCCCGAAGCTCTTTTTCTTTAGCCGGTAGGTGTTTCGTCATGGTGTGCTCCTTTCGATTCTGAGCGTTTTTTCGTGGTTGGGGCTATGGAGATATGCCCAAAGCTCTCTTTCGCCGTTTTTGGCCTCAATGCTGGCCGCCCTGTTATGATGCTTCCGCCTCCTTCTGTCGCCAATACCAGCCGGGCAGGGAAATCGGCTCCACCACGGCGGCGGCTCCCGTGGTATTGAACTCCCGGAGGCGGCTGAGGTGGCGGCGGTAATCCTCCCGCCCCGCCTCGATGGCGTCGGGCTGGATCTCGAAGACTCTCACCAGGTGCGGGGTCGTCTTCTCTACCGCGACGATGACGAAGGTCTCAACCGGGAATCCTGCCAGCCGGAGCGTATCCAGATACCAGGCGGCCTGACGGTGATAGCGGTAATCGTAGATCGCCAGCTCGAACTCGTGGGGGTCCGTGCTCCGGGTCGTTTTGAGATCGATGACGACACCCGCCTCCCGAAGGTAGTAATCCGGGCGGCATTTGCGAACGATGCCGAACTCTTCATCCTGGGTGAAAAAGCTGGCTTCGGCCATTCCCTCCCGGAGAATGCCCCCGGCGATGGCCCGGACGTTTTCCGCCATCCGGTCCGCCGTCTCCCACTCGTTGACGGGAACGACGGTCTTTCCCTTGCAGGCCTCCAAAAAAGCCTCTCGGCCCTCTTTGTAGGCTTTGGAGTTCTTATTGGCGTCGCAGCCGGGAAAATCCTCTTTGATGAACTCTTTCCCCATCCGCTCCGGCTCCAGCACCATAGCGTGCAACAGCGTTCCGAAGTCGAAGGCTTTGCCTTCCAGCTTGAAGCGGTCGCGGTTGAGGTAGTGAAGAGGGCTCAGTTCCAGCAGGCGGAAATCGCTGGCGCTGATTCCCTCCGCCGCCCTGTAGGCTTCGTTACTCATCTTTCTCGGGTTTTTTTGCATAAATGCTCCTTGTTTGTCTGTTTTCCGCCGGCCGGACGGGTCTGAAGGCGCCGCGACGCCCTCAAATCAATCCGGCTTCTATCAACCGCTCCCGGACCTCATCGACACCGTGGGCGACGAATGCCACGCCGCCCGATTCTCTGATCCGCCGGAGGTGATACTCCTGGAGCGGCGTCGCCTCTTTCCCGGGCCGCTTGACCTCGATCCCTACGAATTTCCCACCGACACAGCCCAGTATGTCCGGGGCTCCTGCACGGTTGACCGTGATCGTTTTCACCGAATAGGCTCCGACTTCCTCCAGGAACGCCAATATCCGCTTTTGGACTTTCTGTTCTATCATCCCTTCCTCCCTTCATTCATTTCTTTTTGAGCATTGAAAAACCTCCAGGCATTATCTACCGTTAGAGGGTCCCTAAGCTCCAATCCTCTCAAAACGCTCTCCTTGTATCTGTCTATATCTTCGATGTCCCGGATCTCTTCATAGGGTCTGAGTAGGGATCTCTTCACTCTCTCCCCCATCAGAAACTCTATGAACTCCTCAAAGTGTTCTTTCGCATTGATGACGACTTTCTCAGCGGGGTCGTTGCCCTTCACGCGGGCGTGCGCGCGGTCGTCGTAGATTTGTTGTAGTTCAAATATTGTGTGTGCAGAATCTGCACCACCTACCCCCCTAAGCGGTGCAGATTTTGCACTACTTTTTGAGGCGCTTTTCCAGTGGCTCCCGATGGCGTATGAGTTGAACTTCCCGGGACCGGCACGCCGAACGGAGATCATCTTTTTCCCCTGAAGTTTTTCAAGGGCGGTAATGACGGTGTGACGACTGAGGCCGGTCGCCTTTTCAAACTGGCTGAGACTGATCCCGTCCCACTTTTTCCCGTAGCCGGTCGTCTGTCTGACGATATGCAGCAGTATCCGAAACTCGGAGAGCGATAGCGTGGGGTCGTCCAGCATTTCGGCAGGGACTTTGATATAATGCTCATTGTCTGTTTTCCGCATTGCATCATCTCGGTAACCGCTCGGTGAACATCCGGGCTCTAAAATCGATATGTTTGAGTGCCACCGCCTGATAAACCGCTTCGCTCACTTCTCCCCTACTCATCAAAACGTGAACGTTTATCGGGCTCTTTCTCTGCTTTGACGCCTGGCGGGCATTACGCTGCTGAAAGCGGGCGGTGCTGTAATCCATGCTAGCGATGATGAGGTGCTCGACGTGGCTCAGCTCCACCCCTTCGGCGTGGGCGTGGCTGGAGAGGATCAGCGCTCTCTCGAACTCCCGCTCCAGGATCTTCCGTTGTCCCACCCATCGGCACATGATGGCCACGTCTTCACTGTCACCCCAATGAGCCTTGATGTAGTTCACCAGCTCCCGCTCTCCCGTGTCGATATACTCCCCTCCGATCTTCAGACAACCGCACTCCAGCTGATAGCATCCGTTGACCAGCCCCATCGGGGTATCGGCCGCGAAGCCTCCCAATACTCTATCCCGTTTGAGGCGCTCGATGTAGCTTCGCGTCCGGGGCGAAAGCTCCACATAGTGGGGAACGACTTTCGGGGCGTATTTGAATCCCAGCTCCTCCCGCCGGATCTGGAGCAGATAGGGGCGGACGTGCTCCATCACCCGCTCGGTCTTCGCGTCCCGGTAGTCGTTGACGATCCGGCCCATAATGCGGCGCTGTTTGCGGTTGACGTAGATCCGGGACCACTCATAGAAGTTCTTGAACGCGCTGAAAGGGTGAGCGGCGCTCATCCAGAGCGGGTGAAACCACTGGCTCGCACTCTCCGGGGCCGGGGTGGCGCTGACCAGGATCATCGGGAGTTCCCTCCAGCGTTCCCGGATCAGCTTCGCTTTGGCCGGGGCCTTTGGGAAAGAGCTGATCGCATAGTGAAACTCATCGATGACGATGAGGTCGAAGTCCCCGGCCACTTTGTGGAGGCTTTCGTAGTTGACGACGGTAAAGGCTTTGGCAGTGCCGTGCTTCTCCCGGTCGCCCTCGATGCCGTCGATAGCCGCTTTCTTTGTGATCCAGAGGACGCGGCGGACGTCGGGGATCCCCTCGATGGCATCGATGACGGCCAGGGTCTTCCCGGAGCGTTCCGGGGCGTGCAGGATCGCCAGCCCTTTGGACCTCAACTGCTCCCGTAAAGCGACGGAGAGCCGCTTTTGATGCTCATAGAGCTCTATTGCCATGCCGGGCCTTTCAGGGCTCTATGGTGCGGGCGGCGATAAAAGCCTCGATGTCTTTGCGGCGAAGCTTGACCGACTTTCCCATTTTGACGAAGGGGATAGAGCGGTTATAGACCTGCTTTCTCCAGTAGCTTGGAGTCTGTCCATATTCCTTAGCCGCCTCGTCAACGCTGAGCAGCTGTTTAGGCTTTTCGGGCCGGGG
>NZ_WFQN01000140.1 GCF_015487065.1 Nitratifractor sp. | reverse complement strand
TTGGAGAAAAAGCCGATCACCGGCATGGGGGCCCGGAGGCTCCGGTAGTTGAAGACGTTCATCTTCTCCAGAATGATGATCCCGGTGAAGGCCACCGTCTGGGCCAGGGCCACCGCCTGGGCCTGGGGCAGTCCCGACGCGAGATAGTGGTGGAAGAGCCAGAGTGTTCCACCTCCGATCCAGCTCCCCAGCAGGATGATCATGATGATTCCCCGCAGCTGGAGGAAGGGGGCGTTGACCGAACGGGGCGGGCGCTCCATGATCCCTTTCTCCGCCGGTTCGAGCCCCAGGGCCACTGCCGTCATCCCGTCGGTGACCAGGTTCATCCACAGGATCTGCACCGGCAGCAGGATCAACGGCCCGCCCAGTAAAATGTTGACGAAGATGGCGATCACCTCCCCGGTATTGGAGGAGAGGAGATAGGTGACGAACTTTTTGATGTTGTCGTACTGGCGCCGACCCTCCCGCACCGCACCGATGATGGAGGCGAAATTGTCGTCCAGGAGGATCATGTCGGCGGCCCCTTTGGCCACGTCGGTCCCCCGCAATCCCATGGCGATGCCGATATCGGCCCGTTTCAACGCCGGGGCGTCGTTGACCCCGTCCCCGGTCATGGCGGTCACGAGCCCTTCGTCCTGCAGGGCCTTGACGATCCGCAGTTTGTCCCTCGGGGTGGTCCGGGCGAAGATCACCCCCTCCTTGAGCGCGGTGCGGAGCGCCTCGTCGTCCATCCCCGCCAGCTCGTTTCCGGTGACGGCCCGGGGCGCGTCGAGCCCCACCTGCCGGGCGATGGCCAGGGCCGTCAGGGGGGCGTCGCCGGTGATCATGATCACCCGGATTCCGGCCCGGCGGGCCGTGGCGATCGCTTCGGGGACTTCGGGGCGCGGCGGATCGATGATCCCTACGACCCCGAGCAGCGTCAGGTCTTTCTCCACGTCGTCGGGATCGAGCTTCGTCTCCTCCGGCAGGATCCGCTTGGCCAGGGCCAAAGTCCGCAGCCCCGACTTGGCCAGTGAAACATAGGCCGCTTCGAAGCGTTTGCGGGCCGCATCGTCCAGCGGCTTCTTCTCGGTTCCCTCCAGGTACCAGGCAGCCCGCTCCAGGAGTACTTCGGGCGCTCCCTTGACGTAGGCGACCTTCTGACCGTTCTCCTCTACCACCACGGTCATGCGCTTGCGCTGGGAGTTGAAGGAAAATTCGCTGATCACCTTCGGTCTCCCGGGCTGAGCCACGCCTTGTAGGCCGCGACGATCAACGCCGCCTCGGTGGGCTCGCCGGTGATCTTCCACCCTGCTTCCTCTTTGCTCAAAGAAGCGTGGTTGCAGACCAGACCGGTTTTGAGCAGGAGCTGCAGATCTTTGCGGGCTTTGTAGTTGACCCGCTTTCCGTCCGCTTCGAAATGTCCCGCCGGATCGTAGCCGCTGCCGGTGACGTCCACCGCCCCGCCGAAGAGCCAGATCTTCTGCACCGTCATCTGGTTCTGGGTCAGGGTCCCGGTTTTGTCGGTGCAGATGACGTTGGCGCTTCCCAGATTCTCCGCCGCCTGGAGCCGTCGCAGCAGGGCGTGCTGGCGTACCATCGCCTTGACCCCCAGGGCCAGGGTGATCGTCACCACCGCCGGCAGCCCCTCCGGGACCACCGCCACCGCCAGAGAGATACCGGTCAGGAACATCTCCATCAGGTCTTTGCCGAAGAGATAGCCAACGATCGCCACCAGTGCCGAGATGGCGATGGAGAGGATTCCCAGTTTCTTGCCCAGAACGGCGAGCTTTTTCTGCAGGGGAGTACGGGTCTGTTTCACTTCGCTGGTGAGGCGGGCGATCTTGCCGAACTCAGTCGCCATCCCCGTGGCCACCACCACACCGCGGGCGTAGCCGTTGGTGACACTCGTTCCCATCCAGACCATGTCGCTCCGCTCCGCCAGCGGTGCCTCTTCAGGGACCGCCTTGAGGCTCTTGGCTACCGGAACCGACTCCCCGGTGAGGGGCGATTCGTCCACTTTGAGGTTCACCGCCTGCACGAGCCGCAGATCGGCCGGCACCCGATCGCCGATCTCCAGCAGGACGATATCGCCCGGGACCAGCTCCGTCGCCTCGATCTGGCGCTCCTTTCCTTCCCTGAGGACCCGGCACTGGGGAGAGAGCATCCGCTGGAGCGCCTCGATCGCCTTTTCGGCCTTGAACTCCTGGACGAAGCCCAGGATCCCGTTGAGGATGACGATGGCCAGGATCGTGAGGGCGTCTCCCATCTCCCCGATGGCGAAGGAGATCCCCGCCGCCACCAGCAGGATCAGGATCAGCACGTCGGTGAACTGCCGCAGCAGGATCCAGTACCACTTCTCCTTGTGAACCGCTTCGATCCGGTTGGGGCCGTAGATCCCCAGCCGTTTCCGCGCCTCCTCGTCATCGAGCCCCTTTTTCGGATCGGTATGCAGCAGCTCCAGCACCGCCCGGAGGGGTTTGGCATGCCAGGGAGTCTCCGCCTCTTCAGGTGCCTGCGGGGCGGCGCCGGAGGCCGGAGACGCTACCGGAGCGGAGCGCATGAGATCTTCCCGCCACCGGGCCACCAGAACCGAGAAAAGGAGCGGCACGACGATCGTGGAGACCGACGAGGCGGCCACCAGGGCGGTGAAAAGCTGAGTATCGATCAGTTGGGCGTCCAGCAGGAGCTTGGCGACGATGATCTCGGTGGTGAGCCGGGCGTTGAGGCCGATTCCGATGGTCCAGGCCTCTTTGACGGTGAGCTTCTTCATCGGAACCATCAGGAAGATCCCGACCAGTTTTCCCACGAAGGCGGCCAGGAAGAGGAGGATCGCCAGCTCGGGGGCCTTGACCATCCCCTCCAGATCGACGCTCATTCCCACCCAGAGGAAAAAGATCACCCCGAAAAAGCCGTAGGCCACGGCCCGGGTGGCCCGATCGGCCCGCTCACCCGGCTCTCCTGCAGCGTCGAAAACCGGACGCATCAGAATCCCCGCCACGATGGCCCCCACCACGAGGCCCAGATCGGCATACTCGGCAAAGCCGCCGAAGAGGAAAAGGACCAGGATCATCATCATGACCAGGTTGGAGACCTTGACCTGAGTCCAGCGGGAGAGAGGAACCAGCACGAAGCGCCGAACAAACCAGGCGACGGCGATGAAGATCGCCACATTCATGGCCACGGTCCAGATCTCCTGGGTATCGCTGGTGACCAGGCCGCTCTTTTCACTGATCCAGATGGAGACGAAGGCGACCAGGAAGACTTCGATCACATCATCAAGCACCCCCGCCCCGACGATATAGTTGCCCACTTTGGTCCGCAGCAGCTTGAACTCGTCGAGGATCGGGACAATCACCGCCTCGGCCGTGGGCATCCGGGTCATCCCGATGACAAAAGCCAGGGTCCAACCGTATCCCAGCCAAAGCATCACTCCCATTCCCATCAGAAAGGGAACCGCCGTATTGAGCACCGTCGCCAGGACGATCTCGCCGCTCTGGGCGCGCATCTCCTTCATATCGATCTGCAAACCGATGAAAAAGAGGAGAAAAAGGACCCCAAAATCGGCCAACACTGTAAAGATCTCGCCGTCGATCCCTTTGGTGAGCATCGTGCCCAGCGGGGTATAGTGAACCCCCATCGCCACAAAAAGCGCCGCCAGGATCCCGGGGGTCTTGAGACGCTCCAGGAAACCGGCCAGGAAATAGCTCAGGCCGAACATCAACGAAAGCAGCAGCAGAAATTCTCCCAAAACCTGATCATTCATTTTTTGGCTCCTTACTTAATTATACAATTTGTCGGAACTCTAAGAGAAACCCCTTTTTGAGATACTAGATTTCATAACTTTGTTCAATAATTTTTATGGTTTTTATATTGTTATTTTAATTTCATTAAATAATTTAATCTTATTTTTATTTATATTCGGTTATTCTTCATCAAAGCATTTATTCCAAGGAGAAAGCAAATGAAATTAAAGCACCACTTTATGAAAAGCACTGTAATCCTCTCGATGGTCGCATCGACAGCCCTCTACGCCACCAACGGAGACACCCTTGTCGGTGTCGGGGCCAAGACCCGCGCCATGGGCGGCGCCGGTATCGCCTTTAGCCACGGGGCCGAGTCCACCCT
Source organism: Nitratifractor sp. (assembly GCF_015487065.1). Taxonomy (GTDB): domain Bacteria; phylum Campylobacterota; class Campylobacteria; order Campylobacterales; family Sulfurovaceae; genus Nitratifractor. The sequence continues at coordinate 23,851 of NZ_WFQN01000140.1, read as the reverse complement.
GGTCAACCCGGCTCTCATCACCCATGTCCAGGATACGGAGATCAGCTTCGGGGGCACAATTTTTATGCCTTCCATCAAAACGGAAACACCTATGAGCGGGGGGAAAAAGAGTAAGAGCGATGCGGATATCAGTATGATTCCCGCCGTGGCCGCGGTCAGCCATCTGGACAACGGCCTGCATATCGGTGCGGGAATGTGGGGAACAGCCGGAATGGGAACCGACTTTCGGGGGCATCCCGATCTTTTTGATATGGAAACAACTTTGCAGTTGATGCAGTTTGCCGTTCCCGTCGCTTACAAGTTCGGCGGTCTGAGCCTAGGAATCGCTCCGATCCTCCAATACGGCTCTCTCGATATCCACTACAACTACGGCGGGACCAATGTCGGGGACGGCCAGCATCAGGACTTTGGACTGGGAGCCTCTCTCGGTGCTACCTATGATTTTGGAACCGGCTTTACCGTCGGTGCCGTCTACAAAACCAAAATCAAGATGGATTACGGCAACGCCATCCCAACGGCCACTGCCCCCTTCGGTCTGAGTTTCGGCTCCCATCTGGATCAGCCGGCCGAATTTGGAATCGGCCTGGGATGGCGAAGCGGACCCCACGGTATCGCCATCGATTGGAAGCGGATCCTCTGGAGCCATGCCACCGGGTACAAAGAGTTCAACTGGGACGATCAGGATGTTTTCGCCATCGGATACCAATATGACGCAGGGACCTGGTCAGCCAGAATTGGATTCAATCATGGAAAAACTCCCATCAAAGCCTCGGGGAACCCCGCTATCGACATGTTTAACTTACTGGGATTCCCCGCAACGCAAGAGAATCACTTTACACTGGGAGGTACCTATGCCTTCAGTAAAAATTTCTCGGCTGATGTCACTGCGGTTTACGGCTTCAACAAGGATAGTTCCGCGGACGTCAGTGCCATGTTCGGGTCCGGCGCCCAGGTTAAAAACAAACATAGCGAGCTGGGACTGACTGTTCAGCTCAATTATAAGTTTTAACCTCTTTCCTCCTATCGGGCGTTTGCCCGATGTCATCCATCGCTTTCCTTCTTCCTCTTTTCATTGATTATTTCCAGAATATGACTACAATAATATCAACCGATACGACTCACAAAACCATCCACGGAATTTGGAAAATGAAACGACGCATCAAACAAGCCGCCCGCCGCGCCGCCGCCAATCCGGTGCTGCGCCAAAGCGCCCGTTCCCTCAAACCCACCCCCAATCTCTGGGGGGTTCTGGGCACGGTGCTCTTTTTTATCCTGCCGGAGATCATCGGCTTTTGGCGAGGGAAGGAGATTGCCGCCTGGGCCCATGCGCAGATGCTACAGGAACCCGACGCCATGGGACGCCAAGTCTATTGGCTGCTGGAGAAGCTCTTTGAAGAAGGCGGAAGCTGGATCAATCTGGGCATCGGCGTCACACTGCTGGGGTGGATCTTTTACGAGTGGCGCCACAAGACAGAGACTGAATCCACCCTCTAGGCCGCTTCGTCATCCTGAACTTGTTTCAGGATCCAGGAACCGATAGGCTCCGATGGCCTGGATTCCGGATCGAGTCCGGAATGACGCACAATTTGTGAATCGGTCAGGACTTTTCAAAGAGCCGAACCTCCTCTTTGGGACGGAAAGTAAACCAGGCCCAGAGCACCGTCCCGTAGACAAAGATGGAGAGGATCACTACCCCCACGGTGACCGTTTCGAAGAGTTCCCGGTAGGGGTAGTCGGCGGGGATCATGTGGACCAGAATGATCGACAGCGCCCCTTTCATCCCCGAGAAGGTGAGGATGAACCATCCCTCGAATCCTACGGGTTTGATCACTTTGAATCGATTGCCGAACCAGGCGAATTTGGCCATGGAGAGGGCACGGATCAGTGTGGTGACTCCGAACATGACCAGAATCTCCCGGCGATACTCCCAGAGCTTGGCGGGGTCCACCATCTCCGCCAGAACGAAAAAGATCACCACCGCTGCGATATATCCGAACTCGCTGGCCATTTCGTAGATATACTCCAGCCGCTCTTTGGTCGTCGCCAGCACACCTGACAGTCTCATCCGCTGCAGGAAGCTGCGTTTTTTCCGCTCGAGCCGCTGCTCCTCCGCTTCGATATCCCGGTCGATCCAGGCTTTGGTGGAGACGATGGCCACGATAAGGGTGAGGATACCGCTGAGGTGGAAATACTCCCCCAGCAAATAGGCGGCATAGGCTTCGACGACGAAGGTGAAGAGCTCCCCCCGCTTGTCGGAGTAGAGTTTCATCAGGAGATGGAATCCATACCCCAACCCCAAGCCGATCACCGTACTGAAAACGAAGACCCGCAGCGCATCCAGCGCCGCCCCGCCGGCATCGATCTGCCCCTGCATCATCCAGGGCAGCCCAATGAAGAAAAAGGCGATGACCGCCGTAGCGTCGTTGCCCAGTGACTCCCCTTCGATGAGGACTTTGACATCGTGATCGACTCCCGAAAAACGCGAAAGGACCGACTGGACACTCACCGCATCGGTAGCCATGTTGATGGCGAAGAGTGCCACATAGCCCCCCAGCGTGATCTGCGGGAAAAGATCAAAAGTCGCCAGACTTGCTCCGGCAACGATCGAGAGGGCCACCGCCACGACGGCCAGATAGAAGATGCCCCAGGCATGTTTGCGCAGGTCGGCAAAATGCAGATGCAGGGCATCCCCCATGAAGATCAGTGGAATACAGAAGAGTATCACCGTATCGAAATGCTCCTTCAGATCGATGGGGACTGCGACCCGGAACCAGGTATAGACGGCGAAGGAGCCCAACAACAGTAAAAAGACCGAGGGGATCCGGAGTCGTGCCGCCAGGGCGTCGGAGAGGACCACCAGGCTCAGGATGGTAATGAGGAGGATTTCGGGGGCGAAATGGTGCACAAAGGCTCCTTTGGTATTAAAAATTATGCTCAATAATCGAGTCTATCGACAGGATAAACAAATCATCTCCGTCATCCCGAACTTGATTCGGAATGACGTCTCTTCAGTCGATCGTCATGATTTTACTCAATACGCTTGAGAGTTTTTCACTCCACCCGGATCACCGCGCCGCCGCGCCGTGCATCGGACCCGCCCTGAAAATCCCCGGTGACGGCATTGACCCCGCCGAAGAAGAGGCTCGGCTCGTCGAAAAGAGTGAGAGGGTAATGTTCCCGAACCGCTTCGAGGATCAGGGGATCGTAGCCGGGCTCGAAGAAGACCTCTCCCTTTTCGAAGTGGATACGGGGAGCATCGATCGCTGCCTGGATACTCTTGCCGAAGCACAGATAACGCTCCGTCACCTCCACGATGGCGCTGCGGATCCGGTTGGAGCCGGCGCTCCCCAATATCAGCGCCGGAGCCCCTTGCTTGTCGAAAGCCATCGTCGGGGCCATCATCGAGGGCAATCGCACCCCGGCGGGCCAACGGAAGAAGCCGTGGGGGTTGAGATCCTCCTCTCCCAGCATATTGTTCATCATGATGCCGGTGCCCGGGGCGACCACGCCGCTCCCCTCGCCGTTGGTGGAGGTGACACTGGCGGCGTTGCCCTCGGCATCGATGACGCTCAGGTGGGTGGTGTTTCCCCAGAGGTTGAGGCGGCTCTGGAGGCTCAGCAGATAGTGGGAGAGCAGTTCGCCGTTTTCCAGAATCTCCCGCAGCCCTTCATCGTGGAGATGGGGATCGACATGGGTTTGGCGAAACTCCGCCGTCACCGCCATCGCTTCGATCAGCTCCCGGACATACTCCAGGCTGTAGGAGCTCTCGGCCCCGGAGCCCTCCAGCATCTTCAGGGTAAAAGCGATGAGGATGCCTCCCGCAGAAGGGGGCGGGTTGGTGGCAATGCGGTATCCCCGGTAGTCGAACTCGACAGGCTTTCGCACTTCCACCCGGTAGTTCTCCAGATCTTCCCGCCGCAGCAGCCCCCCGTGCTCCCGGTAGAGCCGGTCGAGACGCTCGGCGATCTCGCCCCGGTAGAAGAGATCGGCCCCCTCCCGGGCGAAGGCTTCCAGAAAATCGGCGTAGTCGGAGTTGGTGACAGGACGAGAGGCGTCCAGGAGCTCTCCCTCCGGGACGAAAAGCGTCCGGGAGCCTTCGGTAGAGCACAGAATGGGCTCCAGCAGCTTGACGAAACTCGCCTGCAGGCTCGTCAGCCGGATCCCCTCTCTGGCATACGTCACCGCCGGCGCGACGATTCGCTCCATGGGCAGCCGTCCCAGTTCCCGGTGAATCCGGTCGATCCCGGCGATCATCCCCGGCACCGCCGTGGCACCGGCGCCGATATGAAACTCCTGCACCGCCGTCCCAAAATCGACATAGATGGGAAAGAAGTCCGGCTCCTCCACCCGCTGGGGCGGCACATCCACGAAAAAGTCGTAAAGCCGCGGATCTTCGCCGCTGCGGTGAGTGAGCATAAATCCCCCGCCCCCCAGGCTGGTGAGCATCGGCTCGCACAGGGGAGCCGCCAGCATGGCGGCACAGGCGGCATCGAAAGCATTGCCCCCCTCCTCCAAAATTTGTGCTCCCGCTCGGGCGGTGAGCCGGTCTCCGGCAGCGATCACTCCCTGGGTCATGGTGCTCCTTTTTTTCGTGCTAAGTGTTATGTGTTACGAGTTACGTTTTTTCTACGTTTTTTCTATTTGTGTACTCTGGTAAACCGAAACGGTCTCTCTGTCATCGTCATCCCGAACTTGATTCGGGATCCACGGCACAATGGGTATTCCCAGCCCTGGATTCCGGGTCAAGCCCGGAATGACGGAGCTTTTCAAACTCTTCATTTTATCCCATTTTGTGAGGCGGCAAAGCCGCCGTGCCCGCGACTTGCGACGCTTATCCGATCAGCTCTTCACAGATCACCGCTTTGAAATCCCCGGTCTCTTCATAGATCCGGCGCAGTTTTCGGGCGATGGTTTCCCGCTCGATGAGTTCGTGGAGCGCTTTGACATCACCATCGGTACCCAGTGCCTCGAAACTGCCGGAGCGCTCCAGATCATTGACCAGTTTGTGAGCCTGCTCCCGCAGGGGCAGGATCCGGTCCCCTTCGATGAAATTGGCTTTCATCCCGTGGCGGACAGCGTTCCATTTGTTCTGTTTGCTGATCTGGGTATAGACCCGCCCCACGGGGTACTGGGTGATGTGGTGCAGCAGGGCCTGGTAGAAGGTCACGATGAGCCGCAGCCGCTCCCGGTCGTAGAAAGCATCGCAGACCCGCAGCTCCACGGTGCCAAAGCCCTGGTGAATCCGTACATCCCACCAGACATCCTTGGCGCTCTGGATCGTCCCCGTGGTGTAGAGCTGCTCCATCAGGCTGCAATACTCCCGGTAGCTGCCGAAATATTCGGGGATGCCCGCCCTCGGGAGCCGCTCGAAGATCTTGCTGCGGTAGGATTGCAGGCCGGTATCCTCCCCCAGATGAAAGGGGGAGTTGGCCGAAAGGGCCAAAAAGATGGGAAGGTAGCTGATACTGGCGTTGTAGGCACGCACAGCGGTTTCGTCGTTGGGCATAGCCACATGAATGTGCAGACCGCTGATGAGAAAGTTGCGCAAAACGATCTGCAGCTCCCTGGCAAAAGCCTCATAACGGGGGTCCTCGAAACGCTCGTTGTCCTCCTTGCGTTCAAAGGGATGCGTCGCCAGCGCCGCCAGAGCGATATTTTCCGCTGCGCCGATCCGGGTCAGTTCCGCCAGGGTTTTCATGACAAAATCGGTCGCTCCCGCCGGAGTGCCGCAGACCGGCGTGACGATCTCCACCATCGACTGCAGCAGCTCCTGATGGACATGGGGACGGAGTCTTTCGGGGAGGTGTTCAAAGATGTAGGGAGAGCGGTTGGCCGGTTTCATGGTCTTCGCATCGATGAGGCGTACCTCCAGCTCGACCCCCAGAGTCCAGGGATCGTCGGGATGGAAGATCGAGAGATCGCAGTGACCGGCCATTTCCGCTCCTTTTGTCACTTTGGGACTTCTGAAAAACCCAAGCGTTATACTTCCACCATCCTGAACTCGGTTCGGAATCCAAGCTCTCCAGCTATTCGGAGCCCTGGATTCCGAATCAAGCCTGGAATGACGCAGCTTTGTCAGTACACTCCATTGTATCAAAAGCCCACTATGGTCTTTTACTCCAGTTCTCGTTCCCGATTGATCAGATAGCGGGCGATCCCCTCGGCGATCCCCTTGGCCTCCAGATCCTGATAGCGGGGATCGAAGAGGCGCTTCTTCTCCACCGGGTGGGTGATGTAGCCCGTCTCCACCAGAATCGCCGGCATCTCTGCCCCGACGAGGACCCAAAAAGGCGCCGGCCGAACGCCGCCGTCGGCCACTCCCCGGTAGCGGCTTCGCAGATTGGCCAGGATACTGCGCTGCACATCCAGGGCCAGTTTGTTGGAGAGGATGATTTTGGATCGGGTCAGCGTATTGATAAAGCTGTTCATGCTGTTGCGGTAGTAACGGGTGAACCCCACGCTGTTTTCCGCGGCGGCGACCCGTCTCGCCCGGGCGCTCCGGGCCGGTGAGAGGAAATAGGTCTCGACGCCGTGGGCCACCGAAGCCCGGCTGAGACGCCCCACGGCATTGGCGTGAACCGAGACAAAGATATCTCCGTGCCGGAGATTGGCGAAGCGGGTACGTCGATGAAGTTTGATGAAGTGATCCGAACTACGGGTCATCACCACATTGAAGCCCATTTTTCTAAGGTGTTTGCGCAAGCGTAGGGCGATCTGCAAAACGGCATCTTTCTCCCGATAGTGACGGGTGGGATCCATCGCGCCGGTATCTTTGCCTCCATGCCCCGGATCGACGATGATCCGATAGCGTCGATGGGGAGAGGGGGGCCGCTGCTTCATCAGGCGGCTTTGAGAACTCTTCTTTCGGGAGGTGCCCTTGCGATGAGTTGTTTTCTTCTCTTGTGACACGCCAGGTTTGCTTGGAGGGGTCCCGGTCCTGCTCCCTCCCTTCGCCGTGTCGATGGAGGCGAAGAGGCTCCGAACGCTTCGAGGACCGCCGCTGGAACCTTTGGGCAGGACAATCAGGTAGGTATCGCTTTTGAGCGGATAGTGGGTGATGGCGTAAGGCTCCGGAGTTTCGATTACCAGACGTACCGTATCCCGACGATACTGGGCAATGCGGATCGAGCGAATCTGCGAACCGTACTTGAGTTTCTTGGCCGCATCCTTTGAGCTAAGATGCGTTTTTTTTAGATCAAAAACGTAGCGGAAGGATCCTTTACCTTTGAGGACAAAGTCGTGCACATTTTTCCGGTCGAAGGTACGGTCAAAATGGAGCAAAAGACGATCGTGACCCATTTCCAGGGAGCGAAGCGTCACCGAAGCGGCCGCCGGCCAAAGCGCAGCGGCTATCAGCACGGCCCCCAGCAGGAGGTTGCGGAAAAGGGAGGTTTCTCTACTCACCATGAATCAGCTTGTCCATCAACTCCCGGACAGTGATGATCTCCTTGAGACGATAGCCGTTGGCCCCGGTGAAGAAGAGTCCGGTTTCTCTTTTGCCGTCGTAGGCATCGCTGAGACGATCGGCGATACAGTAGCCTACCACCTTGGCCTCCTCACCACGGTGACAAGGGGCGACACAGTTGGAGATGCAGGCGATCTTGGGGGCGGTCCCCTCCTCGATTTTCCGGTGAAGCTCGGTCTTGACCCCTCGGGCGGGATAGCCGACCGGAGATTTGAAGAGCTTGATATCCTCCTCTTTCGCCTCGATGATGGTCTGTTTGAAAGTCTCGCTGGCGTCGCACTCTTCCGTACCGATAAAGCGGGTCCCCAACTGCACTCCGTCGGCACCCAATTCCATCATGCGCACGATATCGTCGTGATCCCAGATCCCGCCGGCGGCGATGACCGGGATCTCTCCCCACTTTTTGGCCTCCTCCACCACCGGAGGCAGGATCGCCTCCAACTGGTTTTCGGGCTTGAAGCAATCGTCGTACTTGAATCCCTGATGCCCGCCGCTGAGCGGCCCCTCGACGATCACCGCGTCCGGCAGCCGTCCGTGAGCCTTCTCCCAGCGACGGCAGAGGATCCGCAACGCCTTGGCTGTGGAGACGATGGGTACCAAAGCCACATCGGGATAGTTTTTGGCCGCCTCGGGCATGGTCAGGGGCAGCCCAGCTCCGGTGATGATGATATCGGCCCCCGCTTCACAGGAGTCCCGCACCACACGATCGTAATCGTTGATAGCGTAAAGGACGTTACAGGCCAGGGGTTTGTCACCGCAGAGTTTACGAGCATTCTCGAAGATTTTGAAAAGTGCCCGGCGGGAGTAGAAGTTTTCCACCTGGTAGGGACGGCCGTCGGCCATCAGCTTGTCGGCATAGGCCCGGTTCTCGTAGATCCCGGTCCCTACGGAGCTGATGACCCCCAGGCCGCCTTCGCGGCTGACACTTCCCGCCAGCTGGTCCCAGGAGATGCCGACCCCCATTCCCCCTTGGATGATGGGTTTTTCGATGAGATGCTTTCCGATCTTGAGAGGCTTGAATTCCATGATTATCCTACCTTGGCCCGTGCAAATTTCCGTTTGCCCACCTGGAGAATATACTCTCCGGGCTCCAGTTTGAGCTGATCGTCGCTGACCTTCTCCTGGTCGATCCGGACCGCTCCCTGTTTGATATCCCGTCGTGCCTGGGAGTTAGAGGGTTCCAACCCCGCCTCCACCAGCGCTTTACAGATCCAGATCTCCGGTTCCAGCGTTACTTCCGGGATATCCTCCGGGATCTGCCGCGCTTTGAAGAGGCTGTCAAAGGCCTCCTTGGCCTGCTGTGCCGCCGCTTTATCATGGAAGCGGGCTGTAATCTCCAGCGCCAGCATCTCTTTGGCCCGTTTGGGGTGCAGCTCACCGCTGGCGACCTGCCGTTTCATCTCGGCGATCTCTTCCAGGGAGCGGGTGCTGAGCAGCTCGTAGTAGCGCCACATCAGTTCGTCGGAGATCGACATCAACTTGGCGTAGATCTCCTTGGCCGGTTCGGAGATCCCCACATAGTTGCCCAAGCTCTTGGACATCTTCTGCACCCCGTCGAGCCCTTCCAGGATCGGCATCATCAGCACCGCCTGCTCTTTGCCCACGTTATAGGCCCGCTGCAGATGGCGTCCCATCAGGAGGTTGAACTTCTGGTCGGTCCCGCCCAGTTCGATATCACACTCCATGGCCACACTGTCGTACCCCTGGAGCAGCGGATAGAGAAACTCGCTGACGGCGATGCTCTGGCCGCTTTTGTAGCGCTTTTCGAAATCATCCCGCTCCAGCATCCGTGCCACATTGTACTGAGTCGTCAGCTGGATCAATCCGTCGGCCCCCAGGGCATCCAGCCAGGTGGAGTTGAACATCAATTCCGTCTTTTCGGGATCGAGGATTTTGAAAGCCTGTTCCTGATAGGTTTCGGCATTTTTTCTGACGGTTTCCCGGTCCAGCACCTTACGGGTCTCGCTCTTGCCGGTGGGATCGCCGATCATGGCGGTGAAGTCTCCGATGAGCAGCTGGACAATGGCCCCGTGCCGCTGGAAAGCCGCCAGTTTCTGGAGGATGACGGTATGACCGAGATGAAGATCGGGCGCAGTGGGGTCCAGCCCCAGCTTCACCCGGTAGGGCTCCCCTTTTTCATAATAGTTGCGGACCAGGGTCTCGATCCGCTCCCGGTCGATAATCTCGGCGGTTCCCCGCTCGATCTCTTGCATGGCCTTGATGACGGGCATTCCTTCTCCTCGCAGAGTTTATTTGTGATTATAGGCATCGTCCAGTGCCGTAATCTCCACCAGCTTGAACTGAGAAGAGATTGCCTGGGCGATTTGCTTTTTGTCCGCTGTCTCCGATTCCACTTCGATCCGGCAATATTCGGCATTGTCGCTACTGTGGATCCCCAGTTCAATACCGGTCACGTTGAGCCCGGTCTCGGAGAGCTTTGTCAGAAGCTTGGCCAAAATCCCTTTTTGGTTCTGCAGTGCGACAATGAGACGATACCGGGCCAGTTTGCTTCCCCGCCAGCGGACAAAGAGCATCGGTTCGCCGGCCCGGATCATTCCATAGGCTTTGCGGCAGAGTTTATGGTGAATAATAGCCCGGTTTTCCTTATAGAAGGCCACGATCTCATCCCCGGCTTTGGGATGGCAGCAAAAGTCAAACTCCACCCGTTCCAACGGCTTGTTGACAAAAAAACTCAAATGGTCGATCTCTTTGAGAAAGGGCTTCTTGTAGCCCCGTTTCAACACTTCCCAGAAGCGCACTTCCCGGATCTTGGCCTCCCGGGAGATCCGATGGATCTTCTCTTTGAGCACATCCAGTTGCAGAGGGACCCGTTCGATCCCTCCGGTAGCGTCTCCCTCCTCCAGGATCTTTCGAATCGCATGCGGCGACCGATCAAAGATGGTGGCAAGGATATTGTATCCGGTCAGTTCGTTGACCTCCCGGATTCGGGCGCGGCACTTGGAACGGATCCCCTCTTTGGCTTTGGAGGTCTTGACCGTATCGATCCAGGAGCAGTGCAGAATCGGCTCCTCCTGGGTGACGATGCGGACGATATCCCCGTTTTTGAGGATCGTCAGCAACGACGCTCGTTCTTTGTTGATGATGGCGGTGGTGGCCCGATCCCCGATCTCCGAATGAACCGCGTAGGCAAAGTCCAGCGCCACCGAATCTTTGGGAAGGGTGAAGTAGTCCCCTTTGGGGGAGAAGACCACGATATCTTCACTGAAGAGGTCGTTTTTGGCCAGCTCGTAGAACTCTTCGATGGAGTCGTCCTGATAGGGAAGGCTCTTGAGCCACTCCAGCTTCACCCCGATCTCTTCATCCACCGCCTCGCCCTCTTTATATTTCCAGTGCGCGGCGATCCCGTATTCGGCCAGGTGGTGCATCCGCTCAGTGCGGATCTGGGCCTCGACGATATTCTCGTCGTCAAAAAGCGTGGTGTGAATCGTCCGGTAGCCGTTGTCCTTGGGGAGAGCGATGTAATCCTTGAAGCGGGAGATCAAGGGGGTGAAGCTCAAGTGGAGGGCTCCCAGGGCCTTGTAGCATTCGATGGGCTGTTTCACGATGACCCGCACGGCCAGCAGGTCCAGGACCTCATCGATGCCGATCCCTTTGCGGTGCATCTTGAGGTAGATGGAGTAGTAGTGTTTGACCCGGCCGATCACTTCGAAATCATCCCGGTGGAATCCCTGCATACAGAGGGCGTTTTTGACCTTGCCGATGAAGGAGTTGAGCCGGATATGAAGGCTCTGATGATTCGCTTTGATATATTCGTCGATCCGCTGATAATCTTTGGGGTAGATGTAGCGGAAGCTCAGATCCTCCAGGAGATTTTTGATCCGGGAGATCCCCAGACGATGGGCGATGGGAGCATAGACCACCAAGGTCTCTTCGGAGATCCGCAGCTGCTTGGCCGGCGGAAGGGCATCGAGGGTGAGCATATTGTGGAGCCGGTCACAGAGCTTGATGATCAAGACCCGCACATCCTCGATGGAGGCAATCAGCATCTTGCGGAAAGTCAGGGCGGAGGTGATGAGCTTTTCGTTGGAGTCGGAGGGGATCAGCTTTTCGTCCCGAATGGCGACGATCTTGGTCAGTCCCTCGACGATGTGGCGCACATCGGGGCCGAAGCGTTCACCGATCTCTTCGATGGTATGGGGGGTGTCCTCCACCACATCGTGCAGCAGTGCGGAAATCACCATCGTCTCGTCGTTGCTGATGGAGGCGGTAATCGCAGCGACGAGGATGGGGTGGATCACATAGGGTTCGCCGCTTTTGCGGGTCTGCCCCTCATGGGCGGCGATGGCAAAGGCCAGCGCATCCCGGATCCGGTCATTGAGCTCGATCTGTCGACCGAGAAGCTCAACGGCATCCTCGACAGATTTGAGTTTTTTGACCAGCTCCAGAAAGTCGTTCAAAGGGGGCTCGCTTTAAGCCTCTTTTTCGACGTGGATCTTGCCCTCGGCGATCTCATGCAGTGCAATATCGGTCGCTTTGTGTTTTTTGATATCCATATCCACCAGCGGTGCGGCGCCGCGGCTGAGCTCTTCGGCCCGTTTACCCACGGCTTTGGTCAGGAGGTAGCGGTCGTGGTTGAGGCGTTCCATGGCTTTGGCGGTGATTTGTTCCAGTCTAGTCATTCTATCAATCCTTTTTCTTCAAATTTTTTCAATGGACGATCGAGCAGAGCGACGTATCCCCCTCGATAATCCGTTTGAGGTTGTCGGGTTCAAACATATTGCAGACGACGATGGGCAGCCGGTTCTCTTTGGCCAGGGCGATGGCGGTATCGTCCATGACACGGATATGGTCGCTCAGCGCCTTGTCGTAGCTGATCTCGTCCAGTTTGCGGGCGTCGGGGAACTTCATGGGATCCTTGTCGTAAACGCCGTCGACTTTGGTCGCTTTGATCAGCATATCGGCGTCGATCTCGCTGGCGCGGAGCGTGGCGGCGGTGTCGGTGGTGAAGTAGGGGTTGCCGGTTCCGCCGGCAAAGACGACGACCCGCCCCTTCTCCAGGTGACGACGGGCCCGGCGGACGATGAAGCTCTCCCCGATTTCATGCATATCGATGGCACTCTGCAGCCGCGCCTCCAGGCCGATGCTCTCCAGAGCCTCCTGGATTGCCACGCCGTTGATGACGGTGGCCAGCATCCCCATGTAGTCGCCGCTGGTACGTTTGATGATGCCGTCTTGAGCCGCGGTCACTCCCCGGATGATGTTGCCGCCGCCGACGACGATCGCCACTTCAATCTCGGCATCGACGAGCTTTTTGATCTCGTCGGCAATGAATTTGAGGATCTTGGTATCGATCCCGTAGCCCTCTTCTCCGGCCAGTGCTTCGCCGGAAAACTTTACCAGTACCCGCTTGCGCTGCTTCATCATGCCCCCTCTATATTTTGTCGCGATTATAGCGAAAGATGCCTTTCAGGACGTTAGCGGGAGCTTTTCGGAATCTAAAGACGAATCAATTGCATCGGATTGATCAGCTTTGAGTGTTGGGTCGCCTGAAAGATCAGCTTGCGCCGGACCTTGCCCACGGCGGTGCCGCGGCGGATCCGGGTCCCGGTGCGGATGATCGGTGAAATCTTGGAAAGGCCGGCATAGACCGTATGCAAACCGTCGTTGTGTTGGACAATCACCACCTTGCCCAAAATACTGTTCTCGCCTACATAGACCACTTTGCCGTTGAGGACGTTGCGAACCGGGGCATCGCTCTGGGGGGCTCTGAGGGTGACGGAATCGTTGAAGATCTTGATTTTGTAAATGGGATCGACGTAATTGCCGAAACGTTTTACCAACCGGGCACCCCGGATCGGTGCGATGGTCCGCGGTCCCCGGTAGCGGGCCACCCGCTCCCGCTGATAGGAGCTGCCGTACTGCTTGACCTTCACGTTCTTCTCGTCGGGCAAGCTGACCGCGGAGTAATCCACCGCCCGTCCCTCGGCACGAGCCTGCTCCTGCTCCTGCCGCTTTTGCTCCCGCATCGCTTCCAGTTCCTTGGCTCGCCGGGCCAACTCCGCTTTGCGCTCCGCTTCCCGCCGCTTCGCCTCTTCGATCTCCTCTTTCCGCAAAATGTTGAGTTTGGCCAGGGTCTGACGCAGGGCGTTTTGGCGGCTGATAATCGTCCGAAGCTTCTGGCGGTAGAGTTTCTCCTCCGCCGCCAATTTTTTGAGAAGTTTCTGGGATGTCTCTTTTTTGATTTTGTAGAGGTTTCTCAGCGCATCCAGTTTGGCGATATTGCGTTTGAGCCTGGCTCGGGAGAGTAGCATAACCTGCTTCGATTTCCGGCGGCGGTCGATACTCTCTTTCAATGCTCTGAGTTTCCGATCGGTGGCGGCTTGATAACGTTTGAAATACTCCTCCAGAATCACACCGCGCTCACTGCGACGGTTCATTTGGCGCATGGCGACGATCGTAGCGAACTGATCGCTGAGCAGCCGGAGAAAACGGCTGTGACGGGTCTGAATATCCTGATCGAGCTGCGCAATCTGTTGATCCAGACCCCGGATCCTCGTCAGCGTATCGGCATATTGCGCCTCTCCCGCTTTCTTTTTCCGGGCCAGATCGTCGAGTTTTTTCTGGACCTGAGCCAAGGCCTGTTCGGTCGCTTTGATGGAGGCGGCCAGTTTGGAGAGCTGACGGCTGGTCGCCGCTTTCTGGGCTTCGGTTGAGCGGAGGGTCTGTTGGGAAGTCTGGATCTTTTGCACGATCTTCGAGGCGTGCACTCCCATCACCCCGACCAGGAGCAGCCACCAGAATCTTCGCATCACTCTCGGGGCCCCCGGCTCTTGACGGCGACGGTGAGCACCGCCGAAATGACGATCATCAGGGCGATGCCGCCCAGGATTGCCACATCCTGGAGCCGAAAGAGCAGCGCCTGACGGTCCATGAGGATTTCGATCCCGCTGATCGGCGCATAGTAGTAACGCAGCAGAGCGAAAATCCCTGCCGCGATGCCCGTCGCCAACAAGGCATCCACGATCCCCATCCGAAAGAGCACGCCGCTACGCAGCAGCATCGGAGCCCCGAAGATCTCCATAATCTGCATCCGTTCCTGATGGGCCATCTGCCACACCTCCATCTGTTTGACCACCAGAAAGATACTGACCAGACTCATTAGCCCCACAAAACTCCAAAAGATAATTTTGAGAAAAATAAAGAGGTTGTATTTGGCGCGATGATTTTCCCCAAAGGTTTCGACTTTGTCGATCCCTTTGACCGCCAGGAGTTTTTGTCGGATTTTCGCGACATCCTTTCGGCTCAGATAACGGTCGAGATGGAGGTTGTAGAAATGCGGCAGTGCGGCCAGGATCTCCCTATCGGGGGTATTTTTCATTCCCCGGGCGATCTCTTTGGCGATCTGGGCTTTGGAGATCGGTGTGGCCTGAGAGATGTGAGGATCGATCCGCCGGAAATCTTTCAAGCTCATAGGCTGCTCGGAGACCACCAGGATCGAATAGGATTCCCGGAGCTTCTCCTCCGCATGCTGCGTCACCCGGTTGAAAACCAGAAAAAACTCGACACCTAGCAGAATCGCCAGAAGCGGCAGCAGAAACATCAAATGATCTCTAACGGACTTCATAGATCCCCTTGTTCTCGATGATGAAGTGGCGGTAGGGTATGTTGAAGATCGTCGGAATCCGGTGGGTCACCACCACCACGGTGGAGCCCAGCTGATCGCAGGCGTTCTCCATTAGGTCCCAGATGACGTTGGAGGAGTATTCGTCCAGGTTTCCGGTGGGTTCATCGGCCAGGATCAGAAAGGGATTTTTCGACAGCGCTCTCGCCACCCCCACCCGCTGCTGCTCACCCCCGCTGAGCTCCAGAGGATAGCGATCGGCCTGCTCGGTGAGTTTGACGTGTCGCAGGAGCTTCTTGGCCTGGGTCTGCTGGATGTCGGTGCTGTAGCCGGCAATGATCAACGGCAGGACCACGTTCTTCTCCACCGTCCATTCGTTGATCAGCTTGTAATCCTGAAAGATGATTCCCAGATGGGTCCGCAGTTCCAGGAGCTTGCTCTGATTGATTCGGGCCATATCCAGGCCGCCGACGGTGAGTTTGCCCTCTTTGGGGCGCAGGGCCCCGTAAAAGGACTTCAGCAGTGTCGACTTGCCGCTTCCGCTGGGCCCGGTGATGAAGACGAACTCCCCTTTGCGGACCGAAAAGCTGGCATGTTTGATGATCTCTTTGCGTCCGCCGTCGTAGGCGAGGGTCAGCTTGGAGGCGGTGATGACGTTAGCCATGGATCATTGCTCCTATCAGTCGGTGTGCTTGAGCGTTGGCGGCGGTCCTGACGGGCGAGTCGGGGAAATACTCCACCTTCCCTCTTTCGTCGTAGCGCAGGTATTTATGCTCGGGCCGGTCAAAACTGCCGAAGGAGCACTCGATCACGCCGCCCAGACCGTCCGCCCGACGATAGCGGGGGCCGAAATGGACGAAACACTCCTCCACCACCACCGCCTTGCGCGGCAACCGCGCCACTCTCTCCGGATCGAGGGGCTTGTCGAAGGTAAAATTATAGTCGTTTTTTCTTTCGGGGGAAAGCGCCTCGGCGGTGACCGTCAACGTGTAGATATCCTTCTCCATCCGCCGCCATCTGGCCTCGTATTTGCTCACCACCGGCAGCTCCCGGTTCTTCTCCACCCGAAAGTCGATCTTGGGAGGCACGCTGAAGACTTCCAGGGCATAGCGGTAGTAGTTGTCGCTATCGGTACGCAGCTCCAGGATTCCCCCCGGGCGCAGAGCCCGCAGCGACTCCTCCAGAAAGCGCTCGCTGATGACCCGACGATGGGGCTTTTTGTCCCAAGGGACCGGGAAATGGACATAGATCGCCTCCAGGCGGTTGGAGGGAAGCATCTCCAGCAGCAGCCGGGCGTCGTAGTTGACCACCCAGATGTTTGTCAGTCCCTGGAGCTCGATCTGTTTGAGGACCTGCTGAGCCGAAGGGGTGTGGATCTCGATCCCGATGAAGAGGGTGTCTGGATGGGCTTTGGCCTGCCAGAGCAGATGCCGTCCGCTGCCGAATCCCACCTCCAGTGCCACCTTTTCCAGAGGAAAATCGGCCGATTCGAAATCGCGGATTTTTTTGTCGTACTCGGCGGCGATGGGAGGTTTGGTGGGAGAGAGAGCGATATTGGAGTGGCGGATCGTCAGATCGGCGGCTTCCGCCAGACGTTTCAGCGCCCGTTTGATCCGGTTGCTGTCCAGCGGGCGGGTGATCTTGTCGGCCCGGATGAGGCAATCTTCTCCCCGGTCTTTGATCTCGAGGAAAAACTCCCCCTCTTCCCGAATCCCCAACAGTTCGATGGGACGATCTTCGGCAACGGCACGCAAAGTACAGAGCGCTCCCTCTTCGACCAATCGGTCAAGTCGTTCACGCTCAAAAGGATCGACGATGAGATGAGGCATCCGGGTTCTCCTAGCGAATCGTGACGCTCAGAGGCCGGCTGGGAAGCGTCTGGATCTTGTCGGCACTACGGGCGGTCACCCGGTAATCGTAGGTGTACCCTTTGGCGGGAGACATATCGATATATTCGGGGTTGAGGCGTCCCTTGACGGTGGCGAGATACTTCCATTTCTGTCCGGGCAGACGGCGTTCGACGAGATACTCGACGATCCGCGGATCACGATGAGGCGTCCACAACAGTTTCACTACCCCGGCATCGGGTTGATAGGCTTTGACCAGGTTGACTGCCGGCAGCGGCGGCGCGGTCTTGACCCGGACGATCTGGCCCGGCGCGGAACCGAAGAGCACTCCGAAGGTCTTGAAGGTGTAGTCGTAGGTGGTGGCGGGACGGATGGTGGTATCGACGAAGTGGGTGGCATAGCGGTTGGGAATCGTGGCGATCTTGAGATACTTCTCCTCTGTGCTTCCGGTGACGAGGGCGCGATAGACGTCGATTCCCTCAACCCGTTTGTCCGTCACAGGTTGCCACTCGAAGCCCACGCTGGTACGGTCGACGACAGTTTTGACGCCTTGGATTCTAGGCAACGAGGGATCGGTTTTGATCGCTGCCAGGCTCGTAACGTCACCCACGGTCTGGCTGCAGCCGTCAAGCGCCAGGGAAGCGACGAGCAAACTCGCCAGGGAGGCGATCCGGTATATTCGTTTCATCGATAGTACTCCTCATATAGTGTTTGTGCAGATACTCCAATATATCTTCCGGCAGCGGCGCGGCGATCTCCAGGCGCTCTTGGCGGACCGGATGGGTCAGGTAGAGCAGCGCCGCATGGAGAAAGACCCGCGGGATCTTCCCCTGCGTCTTTTCCCGATAGCCGTAGAGCTTGTCGCCCAGGATGTGACGCCCCAGGTTGCCCAGATGGACCCGGATCTGATGGGTCCGCCCCGTATGGAGCCGCGCGGCGATCAGCTCACTCCCCTCGTTTCCTTCGGCCAGTTTGAGAAAATCGGTCCGGGCGTTGCGTCCCCCCTCTACCACCGCCATCTTGAGCCGGTTGGCGGGGTTGCGGGCGATAGGAGCGTCGACGCTGATATTCTCTCGGAGGGGATGGTCGATGAGCGCCAGGTAGTAGCGCCCCATTTCCCGGCTCTTGAGCTCGTCGCTCAGGGCCTGATGGACGGCGTTGGTCTTGGCGATGACCAGGGCGCCGCTGGTCTCTTTGTCGAGACGGTGGACGATGCCGTGACGTTCCTCCCCCGCCAGGGTCGAGAGGGAGAGGCCCCGGGCAATCAGCCAATCCACCAGGGTCGGCTCCCGTACCGAGGGGGCGGGATGGACCACCACCCCGGCGGGCTTGTTCAGCACCATCAGATGCTCGTCTTCGTAGAGCACCTCCACGTCAAACTCCACCGGCAGGCTCTCCCTTTTGGGCGCCTCCAGGATCCGGTAGCTGATGATCTTACCCGCTTCGACTTTGAAGCTGGGACGGGTAACGGGGGAACCTTCCACCGCGACGGCTCCGGCTTCGATGAGCTTGGCCACCTGGCTACGGCTGCGATCCATGGCCGAGGCCAGCACCCGGTCCAGGCGTCCCGATTCCGATGCTGTCACGTGATGGATCTCCCCTGCCTCAGCCACTGCCGACTCCGCCTTTTGCAATAAATTGACTCTAAAGATACCGAAAAAAGTTTAGAAGGATATTAAAAAATATAATTCAGGTGGTTTTTCCTCCGGCCTTCTGAACCCACAAGCCACCCAGAATCAGAACCAGGGCCGCCAGTGTGGAGTCATAGATCGGCTCCCCGACGAGAAGATGGATCAGAATCAACGAGAGAAAAGGGGAAAGATAGATCAAGTTGGAGACGGTGGCGGTGCGGTGTGCCAGTTTGAGGGCTTTGAGCCAGAGGAGAAAGGTGATCCCCATTTCGAAAAGACCCACATAGAGCGCGCCAAAAGCTCCGGTTAGAGAGGGAAATTCCACCCCCTCCTTGAAGAGAAGGAGATAGAGACTCAACAGCAGCGTCCCGACTAAAAAGTTGAGAAAAAGCAGCGGCAGGGGCTCGGCTTTGATCCGAGTATTGAAGAGCCAGTAGAGGGCCCAAAGCAGCGTGCTGGCCAGGGCGTAGAGCACGCCGGAGAGATTGTGGAAACGAAGCGAAAGCAGATCCCCCCGTGTGGCGATCACCAGCACCCCGCCGTAGCAGAGCAGGCCCGCTAGCAAATCCCGGCGGCGCAGTTTCTGCCCCAGGATCGGTACCGAAAGCAGTGCCAGAAGGACCCCCCAGCTGTAGTTGATCGCCTGGGCCTCCTGAGCCGGCAGCTGGTCGTAGGCGTGAAAGAGGGTCAGATAGTAGATAAAGGGGTTGATCGCCCCCAGGAACAGAATCCACCCCGGATACTGCCGAAAAAGTTCCCAGGCTTCGGCGAGTCTCCTCTGGCGCCACAATAACCATCCAAAGAGCGTCAGGGAGCTCAAATCGGCATAGAAAAGCAGCGATTCGGGCGAGAGATACCGCAGCGAGATCTTGAAGGCGGAGGCGACGGTAGACCAGAGCCCCACCGCGGCCAGAGCGTAAAGAATCGCCTCTTTTTGAGCGTTTGATTTCACGTAAATCTCCCTGTAATCCCTATTGACATCCGAAAGTGCAATAGTAAGCTCACGCCTCCTCTACAATGGAAATAATAGTGGAAATTGGAGTTTGAAACGGAATGAACGATCGCTCTATATGGCACAATCAAATGGACGCCAGTCCTTCGCGTTTTCTTTTTCTTTGCTTCGTTTCCTTTTTCTTTGTCGCGAAACAAAGAAAAAGAAATGAAGGAGAGAGACCGAGTAGAGCTTTGAATGCCCATGATACCGTCTATCCTGAATCAAGTCCAGGATGATAAAATATCGGTTACTAGTTCCTCGTTCCTCGTTACTAGTTAAAAGAGTTCCTCACTCCTCACTTATTATCCAGCACCCTCACCAGTTCCGCCTTGAGCTCGGCAGGGATCCGGTCGGCCTTGTCCCGCATCCACTCCAGGTAATTCCGGTCTTCACCCACCACCTCTTCGGGGGTTCGGCCCTTGTGCTTGCCGAAACCGATGGTGATCCGCACCCGGTCCCGGGTCTGCTCCAGCCAATACTCGAAGGAGTATTTCAAGTCCATATCCAGATCGAAGTTCTCCAGCATATAAAAGAGATCGTTCCGGTGTTCCAGGGCCACGGTTTCGATCCGCTTGCCCCGGTGGCGCCCCATGGGCATGATCTCCAGGGGCATCGGCGCGCTGCAGAGCTCGGCCATCTCTTCGGCGCTGTGGGAGCTCAGCAGATAGTCGTAGAGGTGCTTCAGCACGATCACATCCCCCAGGGCGTCGTGGGCCCTCACCTGAACTCCCAGCTTTTCGATCAGCGCCGGTTCGTGCCGGTAGAGCCCCAGAGAGTAGCGTAGATACTGCTGACCGTGCTGCTTCTGCTCCGTCAGGAATTTGCGGACGATCCGAAAGGTATCGACCAGCTTCATTCGGCTTTCGAAGCCCTCTTTGGCCAGCATCGCCAGATCGAAGGGAGCATTCTGGATCACCAGGAGATTCTCGGGAGTGTTGAGCTCCTGCAGACGGCGGAAGGCCTCGGTCTCGATGCAGGCGGGTTTGCCCTCCAGCATCTCGGGGGTGATGTGGTGGATGGCCATCGCGTCATATTTGACGGGCAGCGGCGGCGTGCAGAGCGCATCATAGTGTTCCACGACCTCCCCCGCTTCGTCCAGGACGAGATAGGCGAGCTGACAGATCCGGTCTTCAGCCTCCGTGCCGGTCGTTTCGGTGTCGAGAATGATCGTGTACATAGGTGCCTTTTTAGAAAGATTGTAGCATACTGGTCATTGGTCACCGGTCATGAGTCATTGAGAGTGCCCGCCAAAGAGCTGCCGTCTCTGCGACCCCCTCGTCGATCGCCTCTTCGCTCAGGCCCCCAAATCCCATCCGTAACGCTTCCCACTCCTCCCCGTAAAAGTCGCTGGCCAGATAGAGGCGGATCCCTCGCTTCACCGCTTCCTCGCGCAGTCGCTTCAGATCGCAACCGTCGGTGGACCGCACGAGGATCGCCAAGCCTCCGCCTTGGGTCACGATCTCGATGCGATCCCCCAGCTCCCGTTTCAGCGCCGCAAGCATCCGGTCGTGTCGACGGCGGTTGAGGGTCCGCACCCGGCGCAGGTGCCGTTCCCAGTGCCCCTCGGCCATGAAAAGCTCCAGAGTCCGCTGCACCGGCAGCGATACTCGGGCAAAGTGGGCGTGGCTGCTGCGTCGGTAGCGCTCCATCAGCGGCTCAGGCAACACCAGATAGGCGACCCGGATCGCCGGAGAGAGGGATTTGGAGAAGGTCCCCAGATAGAGCACCCGCTCTCCCCCCTCCAGCCCCTGCATCGCCGGGATGGGGCGGTGGGTGTAGTTGAGTTCGCTGTCGTAGTCGTCCTCGACGATCCAGCTCTCCTGCCGGCGGGCCCATTCCAACAGCGCCTGACGCCTGGCCACCGGGAGGGTCACGCCGGTGGGATACTGGTGGGAGGGGGTCAGGTAGAGGCTTCCGACCTCCGTCGCCTCCAGCCGCTCAGGATCGATCCCCTGGGGATCGACCGGGAGATGGAGCGTCCGATATCCGTGTTCGCCCATCACCCGCTCGGCCAGCCTGTATCCGGGCCACTCTATGGCGAAGGGACGTTTACGCGCCTGCATCAGCTCCGCCGCCAGTCCCATCGCGTCGATGAAACCGGAACAGACCACGATCTGATCGGCCCGGCATCGGGTCCCGCGGATCCGGTTGAGATAGGAGGCGATCTGCTCCCGGAATCCCGCCTCCCCCTTCCCGTCGGGATAGGCACCGAAGTCCAGATCCTCCTGCAGCGCCCGGACGCTCAGACGCCGCCAGGTTTTGACGGGGAAAATTTCAGGGCTCAGGCGGGCCGGATAGAAGTCGTAGCGTACGCTCTCCATCCCGATGGAGTTTTGCTTCTCGGCCCTAGGTTCTTCGTCGGGTTTGCGGTCGACCGCCAGGAGATCCTCGGCGACGAAATAACCTGAGCGGGGACGGCTTTCGATGTACCCTTCGGCATAGAGCTGCGAATAGGCGGCTTCCACCGTGGTACGGCTGAGATTGTTCTCGGCGGCCAGCGCCCGGATGGAAGGGAGCCTGGCCCCCGGCTCCGCTTCGTGGAGGATCCACTCTTTCAAGGTAAGGTAGAGGCGTTCGGTGAGGGTCCCGCTCCCTTCCTGAAGTTTCAATATCACAACTGTCCCCATCTTTTTTTCATTATTTGGCTCTTTTGTAAAGGTCAGATAGGCGCTATCATAGCGTATCTTTTTGAGAGGAAGCAGGGTCATGCATGCTGAAACGATACAGAGAATTCTGGAAACAGCCCCTTACGCCAGCCTGGCGTTGAGAGGAAAAGAGGGGGTGTCGGTCGTTCCTGTCAGTTTCGCCGGAGACACGGAAGCGATCTTTTTTCACGGCAAAAAGGGCGGCAGAAAAATGGAAGCGATCCGTCAAAATCCAAGGATTTTCGTCAGTATCGTGGAGTTGGGGAGTCTGATCCCCTCCTACTTCAGCTCCGAGGAGGGGCTGGCCTGTCCAGCGACGCAGTTTTTTGCCTCTCTGGAGATCGAGGGATCTGCCCGGGAGCTCCACTCCTCACATGAGAACGCCGGAGCGCTGGAAAAACTGATGCGAAAATACCAGCCGGAAGGCCATTACCTTCCTTTGGACAATGAGCCCCGCTACGCCAAAGCCCTGGAGGCCACGGCGGTGGTGGAAATCGCCGTCGAGCAGATCCATACCAAAGTCAAATACGGGCAGAAGCTACCTGCCGAACGCTGGGAGAGGATCCATCGCTTTCTTGCGAAGAGGGGAACAGCTCTGGATCTGGAGACTCTACGACGAATGGAACACTATCGCAAAAAGGAGAAGCACAATGGAAATTCGTAACGCTACACCGGAAGATATCGACGCGATTTTGCGTCTGCACCGCCGCTATCAGGTCGATACGATCGCCGACGAGGACCGCTCCGACGGCTTCGTCACCACCGACTTCACCCCCGAGCTGCTGAGGGAACTCATCGAGAGCGACGAAGG
Organism: Nitratifractor sp.; assembly: GCF_015487065.1. Classification (GTDB taxonomy): domain Bacteria; phylum Campylobacterota; class Campylobacteria; order Campylobacterales; family Sulfurovaceae; genus Nitratifractor. Next base: position 876 of record NZ_WFQN01000140.1, on the reverse strand, counting down.
GTTTTTCGTCGCCGCCAGGGAAGACGGTGAAATCGCCGGCTATGTGATGGCCGCCTCATGGAAGTTTTGCTCCCGGTGGCCCATCTTCGCCCGGATGATCGAAGATCTGCCCTCGCTAAGCTATCGGGAGATTCCCCTCTCGACGGAAAACTCCTACCAGTACGGCCCGGTCTGCATCGACAAGCCCTATAGGGGCAGCGGATTGCTGGAGGATATCTTCGAGTTCGCCCGGGAGGCGATGGAACCCCGCTACCCGGTGCTGGTGACCTTCGTCAACAAAGCCAATCCCCGCTCCTACGCCGCCCACAGCCGAAAGCTGGGGCTCGACACGATCACGGAATTTGCCTTCAACGGCAACGAATACTACGAAATGGCCTGTCTAACCGGAGAGGATCTGGAGAAACGGTTGGAGAGCCAAACACTGGGAAGCAATTGAGGGGTTTGAAAAGCTCCGTCATTGGGGGCTTGACCCGGAGTCCAGGGCTTTGAATACACGTTATACCGTGTCAAGTCAAAATGACAGTCCAAGTAACCGATAGCCGAAAATAGGAGAAAAAATGTATTTGGAAGGTTCCGTATTGGCCGATTCTTTCATCATGGGACTATGCTTGTTGATTCTTGCTTCTTTTGTCGCAGGTTTTATCGATAGTGTGGCAGGAGGCGCGGGATTGGTACTGGTCCCCTCATTTATCCTCGCGGGCCTTCCGCCCCAAATCGCTCTGGGACAGGAAAAACTGGTCAGCACACTCGGAACGCTATCGGCGATCTTCAATTTTATTCGAAGCAAAAAAATACGCTGGGATCTTGTGGCGATAGGGGTCCCGGCGGCATTGATCGGCGCCTACATCGGAGCCGAGGCCATCCTCTATCTCGATG
>NZ_WFQN01000139.1 GCF_015487065.1 Nitratifractor sp. | reverse complement strand
CATTATAACACAGGGAAAATCACGAGAATTTCCCCAAAAAGTCACTCTGCCAACGCCTCAATCTTTCAGCATATCGTTCATCCGTTTGGTATCCGGGTCTTCGTTGGGGTCTCTCTTGGGTTTGCGCATTTCGTAGATGAGCGTGGCAAGCAGTCCGGTGGCGATGACGATGATCGCGATATGCAAAACGAGATATTTGGGTTCCAACAACATATTCATGGTGATTTCTCCTTAGATGACAAGCATGGCATCGCCATAGCTGTAGAAACGATAGCCCTTACGGATCGCTTCCTCATAGAGCTCCAGAGTTTTTCGTCGCCCGATGAAGGCGCTGACCAGTATGATCAGGGTACTTTTGGGCAAGTGGAAATTGGTTAGCAGATAGTTGACCCGCTGCGGCGGGTTGCCGGGATGGAGGAAGAGATCGCACTCTCCTTCCATCGTACCGGAACGGACATAATATTCGATCGTGCGGGTGACGGTAGTCCCGACAGCGAGAAGCGGGGCGTCACTCTGCAGATACTCCGCCGCTTCGGCAGGGATCCGGAAGTACTCCGAGTGCATCGGATGCTCCAGGATCTTTTCGCTTTCGACCGGCTTGAAGGTTCCGGCTCCCACATGGAGGGTCAGGGTGTAGGCAGGGTGGCGTGCCTGCAGCGACTCCAGCAGTTGAGGGGTAAAGTGCAGCGACGCGGTGGGCGCGGCCACGGCTCCCGCCTCCCGGGCGAAGAGGCTCTGGTAGTGCCGGCGGTCCGCCGCTTCGTCCTCCCGGTTGAGGTAGGGGGGCAGTGGAACGTGGCCGATGGTCTCCAGGATCTCCACCAGTTCACCAAATTCCAGTTCCCGGCTTTGCCGGAAAAAGCGGACGATCCGCGCCCCGTCGGGAAGAAGCTCCAGGACCTCCGCTTCAAGCCCCTGATCGAAGAGGAGCCGGGTTCCGGGCCGGACCTTTCCCCGGATCATCACCAGATAACGCCAGTCAGGGAGCGGTTTGTTGAGCAGCAGCTCCACCCGGCCTCCCGAGGGTTTTTGCCCGAAGATCCGTGCCGGAATCACCCGGGTATCGTTGAGAAAGAGGGCGCATTTTTCAGGGAGGAAATCGGGCAGGTCCCGAAAACGGGCGTGGGTAACGGAATCGGCGTGCCGGTCATAGACCAGCAGTCGCGCCGCATCGGCCGGTTCCACAGGACGGGTGGCGATGCGGTCGGGGGGAAGGGTGTAGTCGTAGGATTCGGTGAGCAGATCGGCGGGGTCGATCATCAGGATTCTCCGGAGCCGCGTTCGAGCGCCTCCATCTCCCGATCGGCTTTTTCAAACTCATCCTCTTCTTCCGCCTCTTCTTTGTCGTGCTCCGCCTCATCCTCTTCGGGTTTGTAGGGATTGACATAGTGGACGATGAGGATGGAGAGGCCGTAGAGCAGGATCAGCGGGGCAGCCATCAGCAGCTGGGTCAGGACATCCGGCGGTGTGAGGAAGGCGGCCAGCAGGAAGATGATGACGATGGCATATTTGAAGTAGTCTTTGAGGGTCTTGTCGGTGATGAGGCCCAGCAACGCCAGGAAGTAGGCGAAGACCGGCAGTTCGAAGGCGATGCCGAAGCCGATGAGGATCTTGGTGAAGAAGCCGACGTAATCCTCGATATTGATCAGCGGCGTGTAGAGGAAAGAGCCGAAGGTGATGAGGAACTGGAAGCCGAAAGGGGTCACCACATAGTAGGCGAAGAGAACGCCGACGAGGAACATCACCGATCCCCCTACCACGAAAGGAAGGACCATCCGCTTCTCGTTGTCATAGAGTCCCGGGGCGATGAAGAGCCAGAGCTGCCAGAGGATCACCGGCATGGCCATCAGGATCCCGGCGAAGAAGGAGACCTTCAGCGCCACGAAGAAGGCCCCGCCCACCTGGTGGGTGGTGATCATCCCGTTGAAACTCTTCTCCCGCAGCTTTTTGTCGATCTTCTCCCGGGTCAGATTCTCTTCGGCGACCAGGGCACGACGCAGGATGCGGCTGTTTTTCGCCAGCTCTTCGGCGGCGGAGGCCGCCTGTTGCAGAAACTTCTGCAGGCGGGGGTTTTCAGTGGCGGCGGCAGCCTCTTTGAGGGTCCGGTGCAGGGTTTCGGCACTTTGGGCATGATCGGTCAGCAGCGCCGGGGCGCTCCCTTTGGCAGCTTTGCCGCTGCCGGCGGTAGTATTGGCTTCGTTCCCCGAAACCGTCCAGGTCCCCATCTCCCGTTTCTCCACGATTTTGCCCACTTGGACCAGGGCGTTGTTGAGGGGTTTGGTGACCCAGCCCAGGATCGTATTGTGGAAGGTAAAGGCGATGATGAAGCCGAGGAGGACAGCCAGGACGGAAATCGCCAGACGTTTACGGAGCTCCGCCAGGTGGGGTTTCATACTCTCGAACATCAGGAGACCGATCCGTTGTCGAGGTTTTTAAAGCCGCGGGGACGGGGGGCGGGTTCATCGGCTGTTTCGGCTTGTTTCTCTTCCTGAGAAACGGAGGCTTCTTCTGCTTGATCGGCCTCGGCCAGGGCTTTGCGGGCCATCGCTTTGTAGTCGGTGACGGCAGGACGTGTCTCGGCTACCTCTTCGTCCTCCTCCTCCAGCAGGTCGGTGTCGCGGTTGAGCCGGTCGGCAGGCATGCCGGATCGGGCGACCTGGAGGGCCTCTTCCAGCTCCCGGGTCGGGTCGGGGACGGCATGTTTGAATCCGCGGATATCCGACGCGGTCTCTTCAAGACTCCGGCGATAGCCCAGGGCCTCCTCTTTGAGCTCTTTGAGATGGAGCTCCTCCTCAAAGGTACTTCGGGCCTCGTTGACGGTCTTGCGGAAACTGTTGATGAATTTGGCGATCTGGACCATCGCATCGGGCAGCTTGTCGGGCCCGAGGAAGAGAATGGCGACCACGGCGATCATCAGGATCTCACTGAAACCCATTCCAAACATGGGACTCCTTGCTCTCCCCTGTCACGGGGAGGAAAATTGGGTCAATTTTACCGAAAAATTCATAACTGAGTGTTCCGAAAAACAACCGGTTTCACTTGATAGCTCTGGCAGTCGCGAACATGAGAAGCGTCAGCGAAGGAGAACTGCTTCTCCTTCGCCGCTTCGGAACCGTAGCGGTCGGAGCGAAGCAAAGCCGCGAAGGAGCGCCCGTTTCACGGGTTGGGCGCTCCTTTGTCGCCATCGAGTGAAACCTCCCAGAGATATTTTTCAAAGGGTATAACACAAAGTTATGGGATCAATCCAATAGATACAGAGCGATCTCGTCGGCCAGAAAGAAATCGGGGTTTTCGTAGCCTTCGGGGCGACGGCAAAGCTTTCCCTCTTTTACCAGCAACTCCGCCCGTCCCCGCTCCGTCGGAGTGAGAAGCTCCCGGTCGATGCCGAGGCGGGAGCGCAGGCCCAGGAAGAGGCGCTCCATTCTGAGATTTTCCGGCGTGAGCTCTTCGACGGTATGAGCGGGGGGATCGGCGAGATAGCCGTCGATGGAGCGGGAGGGGTAAAAGCGCCGGTCTTTCAAGAAGCCTACAGCTCCGGCTCCCAGGCCGATATAGTCCTGCAATTGCCAGTAGCCCAGATTGTGCCGGCAGGGATCACCGAAATTGGAGATCTCGTAGGGGGCCAGCCCCCGGGCGGCGATTTCGTCGGCCATCCAGCGGGCCAGGGGGACGTCTTCCTGACGGGCCTCGGGGGTCCGGGCGAAGGGGGTGCCCGCTTCGATGGTGAGCTCGTAGGCCGAGAGGTGGGTAATGGGAAGGGCGAAGGCCCGGTTCAGATCCCCCTCCAGCAGCACCCGGTCATCGCCGGCGCAGTTATAGATCAGATCCAGTGAGATCCGTTCGAATCCCGCTTCCGCGGCGGCTTCGACCGCTTCGACGGCCTGCCGCGGCGAATGGGCCCGACCGAGGCGCCCCAGTTTGGCGGCATCGAAGCTCTGGACGCCGAAACTGATGCGGTTGATTCCCAGCTCCCGCATCCCCTGGAGCCAGGCGGGAGAAGCAGAGTTGGGGTTGGCTTCGCTGCTGAGTTCGGCATTGTCCGCCAGATAGGGACGCAGGGTCTCAAAGAGGGGGGCGTAGAGATCGGGGTGGACCGTGCTGGGGGTACCGCCGCCGATAAAGAGTGTTTCGATGGAACCCTTTCTCACGTCGAAACGCTCCAGTTCCCGTTGTAATTGTTTCAGGAGCGCCTGCATATAGAGCGGCCGGGTATCGAAGCGATCGGTGTAGGAATTGAAACTGCAGTAGTGGCATTTGGAATCGCAGTAGGGGATGTGAAGATAAAGCAGCATATTTTTTGGAGGATTCTCCCGTCGTTTCAAAAGGCTGTAATCCCTTTTCGGATAAAATAGTATCAAAATAATTGAAAGCTCCGGGTACAACGCCGGGAGCGGCAAGCGGGTTGACAATGGGAAAATACAAAGATTACAGGCCCAATGTGGCTGCCATTGTACTCTCGCCAGACTATCCGGACCGACATGTGTTTATGATCGCCCGACGCAAAGGGATGCGCAAAGGGTGGCAGTTTCCCCAGGGAGGGATCGATGCGGACGAGACACCCCGGGAAGCGCTCCTGCGGGAGTTGAAAGAGGAGATCGGCACCGACGAGGTGGAGATCATCGCGGAGTATCCCGAGTGGATCAGCTACGATTTCCCCAAGGCCAGCCGCAATCCCCGCCGTTACCCCTTCAAAGGGCAGCGTCAGAAATATTTTCTGGTGCGGCTCAAAGAGGAGGCGCAGATCGATCTGAACGCTTTTGAGGCTCCGGAGTTTGAAGAGTACAGATATGTGGAGATGGACGAGCTGTTTCGCCGGATCACCTTTTTCAAGCGGAGGGTCTACCGGCAGGTGATCGACTATTTTGTCAAAAAAGGATTGTTGTAGATGTTGATCGTTCAGAAATACGGCGGCACCAGCGTGGGGAGCCTGGAACGGATCGAAAATGTGGCCAAGCGGGTCGCCAAAGCCCGGGATGAAGGGAACGACCTGGTGGTGGTGGTTTCGGCCATGAGCGGTGAGACCAACAAACTCATCGACTATGCCCACCACTTCTCCAAAACCCCCTCCAAACGGGAGATGGACATCCTGCTCAGCTCCGGGGAGCGGGTGACGGCGTCGCTGCTGGCGATCGCTTTGCAGGAGATGGGCTACGATGCCGTCGCTTTGACGGGCCGCCAGGCGGGGATCCGGACCGACGGGGCTCATACCTACGCTCGGATCGAGTCGATCGACACCTCCGCCATCGAGAAACAGATTCAAAAAGGCAAGATCGTCATCGTCGCCGGGTTCCAGGGGATCAACGACGAAGGCGAAGTGACGACCCTGGGCCGGGGCGGCAGCGATCTGAGCGCCGTGGCCCTGGCCGGAGCGCTCCGGGCCGACGCCTGCGAAATCTACAGCGACGTGGACGGCATTTACACCACGGACCCCCGCATCGAACCCAAGGCGCGGAAACTGGACTACATCTCCTACGACGAGATGCTGGAGCTCTCCAGCCTGGGGGCCAAGGTCCTGCAGAACCGTTCCGTAGAGCTGGCCAAGAAAATGGGAGTCAAAATCATCGCCAAGAGCTCGTTCAGCGACGGGCCGGGCACTATCATCGCAGAGGAGAACGACAGCATGGAAGCAGTACTTGTCAGCGGCATCGCCCTGGACAAAAATCAGGCACGGGTATCCCTGCGGGACGTCACCGACCGTCCCGGAATCGCCGCCGAGATCTTCAACCGCCTGGCCGAGGAGCAGATCAATGTGGATATGATCATCCAGAACGCCAGCAAGGAGGGGACCACCAACCTGGGCTTTACGGTTCCTCAGAGTGAGCTGGAGCGTGCCAAGCAGGCTATCGCGACCTTCGATCACGATCTGGGAGGCGCCGATTACGACGAGAATGTCTGCAAGGTCTCCATCGTCGGGGTGGGGATGAAGTCCCACAGCGGAATCGCCGCCAAAGCCTTCAGCGCCATGGCCGAAAACAACATCAATATCGAGATGATCTCCACCAGCGAGATCAAGATCTCCATGATCATCGACGAGAAGTACGGCGAACTGGCGGTGCGGGTCCTCCACGAAACCTACCAGCTGGACCGCTAAACGATGCAGCAGCTCCTGGAGTGGACCCTCTCGGCGATCCGGTCGGAAAATTCCGACTTCAGCTGGATGGAGGAGTTTCGCTTCGACTGGGTCCCGCCGGTCAAAAGTGCCGTCAGCCGGATCGTGGAGGGGCAGACGGTCCTGGTCTTGACCGATCCCGGCCGGGAGTGGTTCGCCCACTACATCATCGGCTCCATCAACCGCCCGGAGCGCCACCGTCCCTATGTTCCGTTCTACCCGCTGGAGCAGATCTTTCCCAATCTCCGGGAGATCGAGAGCAGCCAGGATCTGCAGCTGCTGGAGGATATGCTGGAGATCTCCTTCCCCGGGGGGTATCTCATCTGGTATATCGGCGAGGGGAGCCACCGCTTCACCAAGATCGCCTACCGCAACGACACGAACCTGCTCTGGCTCCTGGATGAGCAGGTCCCCGGCAGCTTCACCCTGCGCCGGCATGATCCGCAGCTGGATATCAAGCTCCTGCAGCTCTACCGGCTCTTCGACCGTACCGTGGAGGCGGCGCTCTTCAACGAGGTGGCGTTGGATTGATGGAGACGCTTCAGAGCCAGGTGCTGATCACCTCACGTTTCGAAGAGACGGCCGAGCGGTTGCGGCAGCAGGCAGAGGAGGCGGGGATCCGGCTGATCCCGATCCTGCGGGAGGGGAGCTTCAAGGTCGAGGATGTGGAGCTGGCCCTGGAAAAGGCCTATCTGGCCAGCGAAGAAGAGCAGGTGATCCTCCTGGCCGGCGAGACCTTCAGTGAAGTGGTCCAGAACAAGCTCCTCAAAGTGATCGAAGAGCCTCCCCCCAAAAAGAGTTTCATTCTCCTTTTCCGTTCCAAAGCCTCAGTGCTGCCGACCATCCGCTCCCGACTCCCGATCAGGGTTTTGGAGCGGGAGAGCGAAGAGGAGCCGCTGGAGCTGGACTTGGCCAACCTGGAGATCGGATCGGTCTATGAGTTCCTACAGCGCCACAACCGTATCGGAGCTTCGGAGGCGAGGAAGATCGTGGAGCGCCTGCTCAAAGCGGCCCTTGCCAGCGGCGCCTACGATCTGGACGAGCGGGCGCTGGATACTTTCCGAGACGGGGTGCGGGTCCTGGATCGGGGATCGCCGGGCTCTTTTGTTTTGACGGCGGTGTTGTTGAAGTTGTTGGCGAAGCGGCGGCGGAAACAGCGACGTTCCTGAGCTTGCCGGCTTGCTCTTCATTTCTTTTTCTTTGTTTCTCCATTTAACAGTTTTGGTTTTTTCAATGCATTCTCCAGACTCTCCATTGTGAAGAAGGGCCATGCTTCTTTTTCACCTTTGTTGGAGTTATTTACTTTATAAAACCCTAATGTCAAAATAGAAAATAATTTTTGGAATGTTGTTGGCCTTGGCCATAAATATTCTTCATCACTTTGAAGAAAAATAATCCATTTTGAAACTTCGTGCCTATTGTCTTTTTCGATACGATGTTTTCCGATTGCTTTATGCTGGTATAAATCATCATAAAGGAACCAGGCTGCATCTTTGATGGCTATAACTCCGTCATCTTTAGTATTGATTTCTAAATTATCAAGTGCATCATTCGTGACTCTTCCTGAAACATATTGTCTCAAGGTTTCAGCCAGTTTGTCTCTTGATATTCTATCTATCATGAAGTTGCCTCATAACGGCCTGCGGGACACCCGCGACCGCCGGAAAAATCTTGATTTTTTGGAGGGTGTCGGGTGCTTCCGCTTGTTGGACCGTGCATCGCACGGTACGACAATGCGGGAGGTTCACGCCCGCAGGCCGTTGTACTGGCGCGAATGCGCCAGTACAACTATTTATTGTGTGAACATTTTATACTAAATAACCCCACAATTCATAAAT
>NZ_WFQN01000138.1 GCF_015487065.1 Nitratifractor sp. | reverse complement strand
GAAGTGGTCATGCCCTTCACCGAACGGGCCAAGATCGCCGACAGTCTGGTCATCGAGTCGACCTACGGCGACCGGGACCACCGCCCCCTCAAAAAGAGTATCGAAGAGTTCAAAAAGGTGGTCATCGATACGCTCCTCAACCGGGGCAACGTCATCATCCCCAGTTTCGCCATCGAACGGACCCAGGATCTGCTCTGTGTACTGAAACAGATGCATAAGGACAAAGAGCTTCCCTACTGCAAGGTTTTTCTTGATACCCCCATGGGGATTCGGGCCACCAATGTTTTCAACAAATATGCCGATCAGCTCAGCCCCCGCTGTCAGAAGTTCTACAAGGAAGACGGCGAAGTCTTTCAATTCCCCGGGCTCATCTTTACCCCGGAGGTCGAAGACTCCAAACGGATCAACGACGTAGGCCGCGGCGCCATCATCATCGCCGGCAGCGGTATGTGCACCGGCGGGCGGATCCTACACCACTTCAAACACCATATCTGGAACAAACGCAATGCCGTGATCTTCGTCGGCTATCAGGCGGAGGGGACCATCGGCCGCGAAATTGTCGAAGGGGCCAAATGGATCAAGATCTATCATGAGGATATCCGTGTGAGGGCCTCGATCCATACCATCAACGGTTTTTCGGCCCACGCCGATCAGGACGAGCTCATCGACTGGATGAAAGCCATCAAGCGACTCGGAGACGTCTATCTGGTCCACGGGGAGTTGGAGAAGCAGCTGGTGCTTCAGAAGGTGATGAAGAAGAAAATGGATAAAAAGGCCGTTATCGTCGAACAGGGAAAAGATTATTCTCTAGACTGAGATAGATGCAATCTAGATTGCATATGTTTTGGTGAGGATCGGGATATAATCCAAAAATAAACAATGGGAGGAGATATCATGGAGATCTCATCTGAAAAAACGTTCAAAAACTCACCGCTCTCCCGGCGGGATTTTCTCAAAGGAACGGCGGTTGTCCCTCTGTTGAGTTTGGCTGCCTCCCAGAGTGCGGAAGCGGCTGAAAGCAAACTCACGGCCGCCATAAGCAACAAAGCGGCAAAGATCCTCATCGTCGGGGCCGGGACGGGGGGGATCGATGCGGCGGCCCGTCTTCGCCGTGCCGCTCCCAAGGCCAAGATCACCGTTGTCGCCCCCAATGACGTCCATCTCTATCAGAGTGGTCAGGTCTTCGTGGCTGCCGGGCTCTATACGCAGGCGGACAATCGGCGTGATACCTCCAAGCTCATCCCCGACGGGGTCGAATGGCTTCAAGATCGGGTAACGGCTTTCGATCCCGACCACAACAGCATCATGACCGAAAAGAAGGGTGAGATCCCTTATGATGTTTTGGTCGTCGCCGCTGGGGCCGAACACGATTTCGCTTCGATCGAGGGGCTGAGCATCGACGATTTCGGCCGAAACGGAATCGCCAGCGTCTATCTCAATGATATCGACAGTGGGAAGGTCGCCGGCGGAGAACAGGTGCGCCAATGGTTTGAGCAGATCGCTCAGGCGGCCCAGGCGAAAGAACAGACGATCCTCTTTACAATCCCTCAAGGAGATGTCAAAGCGGAAAACGCCACGCTGGATATCCTCATGCTGGGCTTGGAGATCCTGCGGGGCAAAGGTCCCGGTCAAGGGCCGGATGTGAGCGACAGGATTTCGTTAACCCTCGCCGTAGGCAACGACCACCTCATCGCCTCCAAAGCCTTCGATGCTGCGGTGCAAAAGATTCTCCGGAAGGAAAAACGTCTCAAAATTCTATTCGATACCCAACTGAAACAGGTTGATCCAGCCAAGAAAACGGCGACGCTTCAAGACAAAAACGGTGAAAGCTCCTTACGGTACGACTTTCTGCATGTCGCTCCGCCGATCAAGGCCCCGGATCCGGTCGCCTCTTCCAAACTGGCCCTCGCCGAGGGGGTGCGGAAAGGTTTTGTCGAAGTCGATCCGGTGACGTTGCAGCACAAACGCTATCCCAATGTTTTCGCTTTGGGAGACGTGGCGGCTCTACCGGCCAAGAGCGGAGCGGCGACTCGAGATATGGCGATCGTCATACAGGATAACGTGGCCAATGCGTTGGAAGGGCGCAAGCTGAGTACCCGTTATACCGGTTATACCGCCGCACCTTTCAAGCCCCGTTTCGGACGGGAGATGCTGATCGAATATGACCGCAAGGGACCTTCTCCCACCTTCCCCCTCGATCCGACGGTTCCGCGATGGATTTGGTGGGAAGTGGATCTTCACCTGTTGCGATGGGTCTATTTTGATCTGATAATGCATGGGATGCTGTAAAGGAGTGGAAAATGAGAAATAAAAATAAAAAGACAAAAGAGTCTCTTCCTACTACCGATCGGGAAAACAATGAAGAGATGAAAAACACTGCCGAAACTTCTCCGAACGACATGGCGAACACACCACAATCAACGGCCGGAAACGCCGATGCTTCGATCCATTCCGGAGAAAAAGGAAAAATAGAAGAAAAAAAGAACCTCCCCAAAGATGCTTCCCCTGAAAGTCAGCAGCCTCAATCTCCGACAACAGATCAGCTTACCGCCAAAGGTCTCAGCAGCGAGGAGGCCCAAAAGCGATTGCAACAATATGGACCCAATGCGATCGAAGAGAAAGAAGAGACCTGGTGGCATAGGCTTTTTCGCCGTTTTTGGGGACCGATTCCCTGGATGATCGAGGTGGCGGCGATCCTCTCGGCTATTGCCCATCGTTGGGAAGATTTTACCATTATCATGGTCTTGCTCCTGGTCAATGCCATTGTCGATTTTTATCAGGAATCCAAGGCCCTCAATGCCATTGCGGTTCTGAAAAAAAAGTTGGCGCGCAAAGCTTTGGTACTGCGCGACGGCAAATGGCAGGAGGTCGATGCCAAGTTGCTTGTACCCGGGGATATCGTCAAGGTCAAGATCGGCGATATTGTCCCTGCCGACGCCAAGCTTCTGGGAGGCGGGGAGTTTCTGCTCGTCGATCAGTCGGCTTTGACGGGTGAATCGCTGCCGGTGGACAAAAAAGCCGGAGACGATCTCTATGCCAATGCCATCATCAAACAGGGAGAGATGATCGCTCAGATCACGGCAACCGGCAAGCATACCTATTTCGGCAAAACCGTCGGTCTGGTGGCCAAAGCGGAGCGTGAAGAGCGCAGCCACTTCCAGCAAATGGTCATCAAGGTAGGTAACTTCCTCATCTACGTCACACTGGTGATGATCGCCATTATCATCTGGCATGGATTGCGAACCCATCAGCCCACCGTCGATCTGCTGATCTTTGCACTGGTCTTGACCATTTCGGCGATTCCGGTAGCGATGCCGGCGGTCCTGACGGTCACCATGGCGATCGGAGCTCGTGTCCTGGCAGCCAAGCAGGCAATCGTCAGCAAGCTCGCTTCTATCGAAGAGATGGCGGGGATGGACGTGCTCTGTTCCGACAAGACCGGGACGCTGACACAAAATCGGATGAGCCTGGCCGATCCCTATGTCGTGGAGAAATATGACGCCGATACTTTGATGCTCTATGCGGCATTCGCCAGCAAAGAGGAAAACAACGATCCCATCGAGAAACCGATCTTCGAATATATCGACTCCCACAAACTTCGCCAGGAACTGGCCAAACACACCCTGAGCAAGTTTCTTCCCTTCGATCCGGTGCATAAACGCACTGAAGGGCTCTACAAAGAAAAAGAGTGCATGGTCTATACCAAAGGGGCACCTCAGGTGATCATCGAACAGTGTGACGAGAAGGAGTTCGACAAAAAGACGGCCTACGCCCAGGTAGAAGCTTTCGCCGAGAAGGGCTTCCGGACTCTGGGGGTCGCCTATCGCCGCTGTGAAGAGGATCTCTATCACTTCGTCGGACTCATTCCGCTCTTTGACCCGCCGCGACCCGACAGCAAAGAAGCGATCGCCGAAGCCAAGGCCAAGGGGGTCGAGGTCAAGATGGTCACCGGCGACAACATCGCCGTGGCTAAATATATCGCTTCCATTCTGGGGATCGGTGAGAACATCAAAGATGTGCGGGAGCTCAAGGGAGAATCGATCGAAGAGTATCTCTATCTCTCCAAAGTCCTGGCTAAAGCCATCGCCGAGCAGATGCATCCCGACGCCACCGATGCAGAGGTGGCGAAGCAGGTTGAGTCCATCATGAAAAAGGTGAAGCGCGAGCTCTACAATATGCCGATCCCCAAGGGGACTGTCAAGAAGCATGAGAGTGAGATCATCGCCGCCATTGAATCGGCCAACGGCTTCGCCCAGGTCTTCCCCGAAGACAAATATTTCATCGTGGACGAGCTGCAAAAGGCCGATCATATCGTGGGAATGACCGGCGACGGGGTCAACGACGCGCCTGCACTCAAAAAGGCCGACTGCGGTATCGCCGTCAGCGGGGCGACCGACGCCGCCAGAGCCGCGGCGGCCATCGTGCTGATGGCGCCGGGTCTGCGGGTGATCGTGGATGCCATCAAAGAGGCGCGTAAAATCTTCGAACGAATGAAGAGCTACACGATCTTCCGGATCGCCGAGACGATCCGGATTATCATCTTCATGACGCTGGCCATCGTCATCTACGATTTCTATCCCATTACGGCGATCATGATTATCGTTCTGGCCCTGCTCAACGACATCCCGATTATGACGATCGCTTACGACAACACGAAGGTGCGGGAAAAACCGGTGCGTTGGGATATGAAAGAGATCTTCGTCCTGGCCAGTTGGCTGGGGTTGGCGGGAGTACTCTCTTCCTTTACTCTTTTCTGGATTTTGATTTCAGTAATGCATGTACCGCTGGAGTTTGTCCAGTCGGCCTTTTTTGCCAAACTGGTCATCGCCGGACACGGCACCATCTACAACACCCGGATCGACGACTGGTTCTGGAAACGCCCCTGGCCCTCTTGGACCCTTTTTAACGCCACCTTCTTCAGCCGGGTGGCGGGTACGATTATCGCCGTTTACGGTTTCGGCTTGATGCAGCCTATCGGCTGGGCTTGGGCGCTCTCGATGTGGGCCTACGCTCTGACCTGGTTCGTTTTCAACGATGTGGTGAAGATGGCGGTTCTGCGCTATTATCGGAAAAAATATCATAGTGATGTGATCTAAAAGGCGGGGGGAACCCCGCGTTATTGGTCATTGGGGTAAACGAGATTTGATCGGTGAGGAAAGGACGAAGATGAAAAAGAAAGAATACAAAAAGCAGCTCTACAATCTGCAGGTGCAGCTGGTGAAGTTCCAGCGCCACGTCATCGAAAAGGATCTGAAGGTCTGCGTGATTTTCGAGGGGCGTGACGCGGCGGGCAAAGACGGGACCATCAAGCGCTTCCGGGAGCACCTGAGTCCCCGGGAGGCGCGGGTCGTGGCCCTGGGCAAGCCCAGCGACCGGGACAAAAAATCCTGGTATTTCCAGCGCTACGTTCCGCATCTGCCCAGCGGCGGGGAGATCGTCTTTTTCAACCGCAGCTGGTACAACCGCGCCGGGGTCGAGCCGGTGATGGGTTTTTGCACCGAGGAGGAGTACCGCTCCTTTATGGAAGAGGTGGGGAGCTTCGAGCAGATGCTGGTGCATAGCGGCATGATCTTCATCAAATACTACCTCGACATCTCCAAAGAGGAGCAGAAGCGCCGCCTCGAGGCACGCAAAAAGGATCCGCTGAAACAGTGGAAACTGAGCCCGATCGACATGCAGGCCCAGAAGCTCTGGAAAAAGTACTCCAAATACCGGGACAAGATGTTCGAAAAAACCTCCTTCGTCTTCGCTCCCTGGCATATCATTCACAGCGACGACAAAAAGACCGCCCGGATCAACGCCATCAAACACTTCCTCTCCCAGGTGGAGTATCCCGAAAAAGACGAGAAACTGCTCATCTATGACAACGACGTCGTTTGCGAATTCGATCCGGTCTGTTACGATAAAGGGCTCATCGCACCATGATTCTCTCTCCCGAACTGGTTCATTTCATTCTGACGGTCACCTTCGGTTTCCTCATCGGATTGGAGATCCGCAGCTATCGGGAGCATTTTCGGCCCGACAAACCCAAAGATTTCTTCGGTACGGCGCGGACCTATACCTTCGTCGCCATTCTGGGCTATATCTTCTACCGCCTCGACCCGGAGCGTCTGATCCTTTATACGACACTCCTGGTCGGGCTGACGCTGCTCTATGCAATCTTCTATTATCGTAAAGTTCAGGAGAATCGCCACAGTATCCTGCTCTATCTGGTGATGCTCTCTGTTTACAGCTTCGGGCCGTTGACGGAGCGTTTTCCCATCTGGATGTCGGCGCTGCTTTTTGTCCTGACGGTCTTTCTCCTCAACGCCCAGTCGATGATCCAGCGTTTCTCCACCGATTTCAACACCTACGAGTTTGAGACACTGGGGAAGATGGTGCTGCTTTCGGCGGTGATTCTGCCGATTCTGCCCGACCGCAACGTCATTCCCTATATCCCGCTCTCACCCTTCAAGATCTGGCTGGCAGTGGTGGTGATCTCGGGGATCAGTTACGGCGGCTATCTGGCCCAGAAATACTTCTTTCCCAATCGGGGCTATTTCCTCACCGGAATCATCGGCGGCACCTACTCCTCCACCGCCACCACCGTGGTTTTGGCCCGCAAGGCCCGTGCGATGGGCGAGAATCCCCTGATCGATGCTTCTATCATCGCGGCGACGTCGATGATGTATCTGCGGCTCATCGTCGTGGCGCTGATTTTCAACCATACGGTGGGTATGCGGCTGATTTTGCCTTTTATCCTCCTGGCGGCTCTGGGCTTTCTCTTTGCCGTTTTTTACATCCGGCGGGGGAGACGCGCTCAGCAGCGTCCCGATTTCGTCGATCGCAACCCGTTGGAGCTTCGCACGGCATTTTTGTTCGCCTTTCTCTTCGTCCTGATGATGGTGATTACCGAATATGTCACCCGTCACTACGGCAGCGGCGGGCTGAAGGCCCTGTCGTTTCTCGTGGGATTTACCGATATCGATCCTTTTGTCCTTTCGATCCTGACGGGGAAATATGCCGTTTCACTGCATGAGATCGTTTCGGCGATTATCATCGCCGCCGGGAGCAACAACCTTCTCAAGGCGGCCTATGCCCTTTGGTTCGGGGGGAGGGTCACCTGGCGTTCGGCGTTGTGGATCAGTGTGCTTGGAATTGTGACGATCGGATACGGATTGGTAATATAGAGTTTGGAAATGGTGGAAGAGACCGTATTACGTCGTCCTGAACTTGTTTCAGGACCCAGAGTGTTATAGGTATTCTTAGCCCTGGACACCGGATCGAGTCCGAGATAAAGGGAATTTTTCAGAGGTCCGTTTCTTATGGACGGTGGGCCCGAAGGGCACCACCCTACGAATGTCTGTCGGATTGAGTTCCGTCGTCCTGAACTTGATTCAGGACCCAGGGCTTATAGAACATTTCAAACCCTGGATTCCGGGTCAAGCCCGGAATGACGCAATCCCTGTCGTCCTTAACTCGACCCGGAGTCCAGGGCATCAACAGGATGCAACCCCCTGGACTCCGGATCGAGCCTTGAATGACGGCGAATATAAGGGAACTTGAATTGAAACCAAACTGGAAAGGAAAACAATGAAGAAAAAACTCCCCATCGAAAATACGGAGCTTCCCTGGGAACATCCCAAACCCAAGGCGGAAGACCCCCATGCTCAGCAACTGATCCAAAAGATCATGCAAAGCCCCACCTACCGCCTGGCGGAGGAAGATGTGGACTTCCTCCAGTCTTATGATACGCGAGGAATCAGGCTGGAGCTGGATTATCTCAAAGCTGAATTGCAGATGGCAAAAGCAGGGATCAAACATACCATTGTCGTTTTCGGCAGTGCCAGGATCCGGGAGCGCAAAACCGCTATGGCGAATCTGGAAGCGATCCAGAAAAAAGTCAAGGAACACCCCGAGGATGAGACGCTGATGCGGGAGCTCTATGTGGCGGAACGGATGCTGGAAAAGAGTATCTACTACGACGATGCCCGGATGTTCGGTCGCTATGTCAGCCGCAGCGGGAAAGGGCCCGAAGACAGCCGGGTGGTGATCATGACCGGCGGAGGACCGGGGATCATGGAGGCGGCCAACCGGGGTGCTTACGACGTAGGGGCCAAGACGGTCGGGCTCAATATCCATCTTCCCCACGAGCAGTTCCCCAACCCCTACATCACGCCGGAGCTCTGCTTCCAGTTCCACTATTTCGCCATTCGCAAGCTCCATTTCCTCAATCGTGCGAAAGCACTGGTGGTCTATCCCGGAGGATTCGGCACCTTTGATGAACTCTTTGAAACTCTGACCCTGATCCAGACCCGCAAAAACGATCCGATTCCGGTGGTATTGGTCGGTCGCTCCTACTGGAGCAAAGCCGTCGATTTCGATTTCCTGGCGGAGGAAGGGGTGATCGCCCGGGAAGATCTGGAAATCTTCCATTTCGCAGACAACGCAGCTGAAGCCTGGAAACATATCCTCCATTGGCACGAAACTTACAATACACCGCTTTTGGCCAAAGGTGAAAAGAATGGGATCGAAGAAAAAGACGATCAGTAAAGATAAAGAATCTTTACTGCTGTTATTTAATATCAGTTAATCCAAGTGGCATATACTATATTTATCCAAGCTCACTAAAGGAGAAACAATGAAAAAGATGATGATTTCAGCCGCCGCAGCGATGGTGGTGGGAACGGGACTCCAGGCGGGGAATGCCGCTTCGGCGAACACTCACGGAAAACCGGTACTGCATAACGAAGTGGCTGGCGCCAGTTACTACAGCATGCAGAAGAAAGCGGCTCGCTCCTTTATCCCGGCGGCGATCAAAGCTCATCATGCCGCGACGCCCAAGCCTCCCAAAGAGGTTCTCGACGCTTTTGGCGATACGGTGCGCGCTGTTCATGCTATCGGTCAGAAAGACACCAAAGCGGCGCAGAAATATTTGGAGGAGGCGGATAAGCTCTTTACGACCGCACTGAAGAAAAATCCTCAACTCAAATTTGTACCGGTGGATGAGATGATTCTGGTCAATGACGTCATCATTACGCCGCAGGATGCCAAACGGGTCGTCGATGGAGCGAGAGAATTGCTGAAATACTATCGGACTCAGGCCGCAAGAGAACTGTTGAGACCGCTGAAAGATGAGATGGATGTGCTCACCTCCTATCTGCCCATGGAACTCTATCCCACCGCGACCAAAAAGGCGCTGGAGGCGTTGAAAAAAGGGAAAACGGATGTGGCTCTCGGCGTGATGGCCCAAGCGTTCAATACCATCGTCACCGTCAAGACCGTGATCCCCATTCCTCTCCTGGCTGCCCAGGACTTTGTCCGTCAGGCAGCCGCACTGGACAAATCCAAAAAAGAGGAGGCGACCAAACTCCTCGAAGCCGCCAAAGCGGAATTGCAGAAAGCTTACTATTTTGGCTATACCGACAAACGCAGCGCCGCCTACAAAGATCTGTATGACCAGATCAACGCCCTGGAGAAAGAGATCAAAGGCAAAAATATGGTTGAAAAGCTCTACACTCATCTGAAAGAGAGCTTCAGCAAGTTGATCGGCAAAATCTACTCTGATATGAGAGACACGGTTGCAACTGAAGAGGCCAAAGTGATGAAAAATCCCAAAGAGACCATGGGGATTCCTTCAGCCAAAGCCAAAGTAGAAGAGACCCGGGACAAAGATAAGTTTGAAGCGAAAATGAAAGCTTCGGACTTCGGCAAAGAGGTGGAAGCCGACCTGAAAAAAGCGGCAATTTCCCAATAAACCTTCTTTTCCGGGAGTGGGCAACGATCGCCCGCTCTACCTCTCTCTTTTTTTACCGTAACTTTTGCTAGTCTAGAGTCTTGTTTATTTCTTCATTTGTTTTTCTTTGTTCGCGCGACAAAGAAAAACGAAACGAAGCAAAGAAAAAGAAAACGCGAGGGACTGGCGTCTTAGCGGAAGTGCCATTTGATAGCGGAAGGGTGTAGTGTGGGATTACGATTCCACGAGATTGGAGGTGCGACATTCGTCATTAATCGAGTTCAGGACGAGCGTGTGGTGTGTCCGATTCTATGCCGTTTCGAGCTTGGCTTTGCGCATCTCTCTCCAGACATAGACCGAAACGGAAACAATGACGAATCCCAGCAAAATCAGTGAAAACCAGGCGGCACTTTTGTGGGCGGCCTGGCCTTCACCGAAGATATAGCCGATCAGCAGCATGAAACCGACCCAGATGAGATTGGCGGTGAAGGTGAGGGGGATGAAATCGCGCAGTCGCATATGGGAGAGTCCGGCAGGGATCGAGATGTATTGGCCAAGCCCCGGCGTCAGGGGAGCGAGAAAGACCGAGATCTTTCCGTGAAGGCGAAAAAAGAGGCTGACCTTTTTGATGATGGGTTTCTCTTTGAAAAAACGGTGGACGAGATAGCGGGCGAGGGCATAATTGATCAACGCGCCGCTGAGGCTTCCCAGGGCTCCCGAGACAAGAAGCAGAGCGAAGCTCTTCTCTCCCAGGGAAGCGAGATAGCCGGCAGGGATCAGGAGGATCTCACTGGGAACCGGGATGAAGGTGCCGACCAGCAGCATATAGCAATAGACGCCGAAATAGCCCATGCTGTCGGCGAACTGTATCAGCAGTGTCGTGAGAGCGTGGAGCATTTCAGATACCGAGAACCCGCAGGGCCCCCTGGATCGTGGAAGCGGTGGCGTTTTCCACGTGACGATGCAGATGCAGAGGGTGCATCAGCATCTTGACCGCCATCTTGTAGGGGTAGAACTCTTTGGCGAAGGTTTTGGTCCGGGCTTTGAAGTGTTCGAAATCCTCGCCGGGGGCGATATATTTGTGGGCGATGAAGATATCTTCGTCGCTGGCCTCTTTGAGCCGGGCATAGATCACTTTGGTGATATCGGTGCGGCCCAGATGTTCTTCCTGATTGTACTTTTCGAATCCTTTGTCGAACTCTTCGTAATGATAGACTTCGTCTTTGTGGATATTGTGGGCGATTTCGGCCAGGATCGGTTCGTCAATGGACTTGGCATAGTCGGTCATGGCCCGGTAGAGGGTGGAGGTTCCGGTCTCCACCACCATCCGCGCCAGCATCTCCCGGGCCCGGGTAGGCTGGAATTCGTCGAGGGTACAGAGTTTGCCGTACTCTTGGCGGAACCCTTTGTAGGCCTTGTCCCAGTCGAAATCGGGCCAGACGGTTCGGACATATTTGCGCAGCGCTCTGCCGTGCTGAATCTCTTCGGGTTCCCAGGTGCTCTCCAGCCAGGAGACGATCGGTTCGTCGCCGGCGTAGAACTCAGCCAGGTTCTTTTCGTAGAGATCGGACGTGATCTCGATAAAGGAGGCGATGGCAACCACTTTGAAGAGAAAATCGTTCTCTTTGACTTTGGGGACATCGATCGCATCGTACTCGATTTCCCGGTAATTCCAACGAGCCATATCTTTCCTTTCAGGAATCATCCATTGTATTTTATCTTTATCCCATGGAGGCAAGTACAAAGATTATAACCGAAAAAATATCATTGAAAAGTGACATAGGTCACGTTTCCGTTTAATCATTGGTGATACCATTAAGTCAAAGAGCATTAACTAGAAAGGATTAACGATGAGTCAGTTCGTCAAATGGTTCGAAGAGATCGGCATCGAGGATGTCCCGGAAGTGGGGGGTAAAAACGCATCGCTAGGGGAGATGTATCGCAATCTGACGCAGGAAGGAGTGCGGGTTCCCCACGGCTATGCCGTGACGGCCACGGCCTATCGTCACTTTATAGAGGCCAACGGTTTGGAGTCCAAACTCCATGAGATCCTGGATGGGCTGGACTACGACGATGTGACGGCATTGCAAAAAGCCGGGGCAGCCTGTCGCAAGCTGATCCAGGAAGCCCCGGTACCCGAAGATTTGCAAAAAGAGATCATCGAGGGGTACCGCAAACTTCAGGAAGAGTACGGTGACAAAGTGAGCCTGGCGGTTCGTTCCTCCGCCACCGCCGAAGACAGTCCCGAAGCCTCTTTCGCCGGACAGAACGACACCTACCTCAACATCAAAGGCGACGACGCCCTCATAGACGCCTATCGCCGCTGCCTGGCCAGTAACTTCACCGACCGCAGCCTCCACTACAAGCACGACAACCACTTCGACTGGGCCAAAGTCTATCTGAGCGTCGTCGTGATGAAGATGGTCCGCTCCGATATCGGTGCCAGCGGGGTGATGTTCAGCCTCGATACCGAGACGGGCTTCCGTGACGTCGTCTTCATCAACGCTGCTTTGGGTCTGGGGGAGAACGTGGTGCAAGGCACCATCGATCCCGACAGCTTCTACGTCCACAAACCGACCTTCGAGAAGGGCTATCGTGCGGTGCTGAAGCGTCGCCTGGGGACCAAAGAGAAGAAGATGGTCTTCACCGACACCCTCAACACCGACAATATCGCCGTCGAATACACCAAAAACGTTCCGACAAGCGAAGAGGAGCGCAGCCGCTTCGCCATCACCGACGACGACGTGATGGTCCTGGCCGACTACGCTATCAAAGTCGAAAAACACTACTCCCAAAAAGCGGGCCACGACAAACCGATGGATATGGAGTGGGCCAAGGACGGCGAAGACGGTCACCTCTATATGGTTCAGGCGCGCCCCGAGACGGTGCAGTCGCAGAAAAAGGGAACGATTCTGGAGATCTACCGGCTCAAAGAGCGGGGCAAGGTCCTGG
>NZ_WFQN01000137.1 GCF_015487065.1 Nitratifractor sp. | reverse complement strand
TGTCTTTGCGGCGAAGCTTGACCGACTTTCCCATTTTGACGAAGGGGATAGAGCGGTTATAGACCTGCTTTCTCCAGTAGCTTGGAGTCTGTCCATATTCCTTAGCCGCCTCGTCAACGCTGAGCAGCTGTTTAGGCTTTTCGGGCCGGGGCTGAAAGTGCCGAAGCCGTTCATCGATGGCGTTCTTTACATGGCTCTCGACGGCGGATAACAGGGAATTGATGTCGATGATCGCGGGGGTCTTGACTTCCATATCTTCACCTTTTGTAATGGTTTAGGATATGGAAGTGTAGAATTATGGGCCACCCGTGAACATCTAAAAAACGTATTAAAAAATGAGAATTTTTTTGGAGGTTATTTGAGGAGCGTGAACACTCTACAGATATTATCCGCTCGATAGAAACCGGTTTTGCATTCGTCGATTAGTTGCTTTTTCGTAAGATCCTGGGAGATATCTATCAGCGCCTTCATGTCGAGATATTTAGTATCATCTACATTATCGAGAGATGCCAAAATTTTGTCCAGTTCTGATCTCGATTCTTTCAGATATGGGGCAATCTCCCCCAGATCCTTCTCTACTCTTCGGATCGTTCTTTTCAGGCGTGCATTTCTATTTTTATCGCCGTCCAATACTTTGAAGTTCGCCAGGATCAACTGGGCTCTATGAACGCCGACTAAAACTTCAATCGCCTCACAAATAGTTTTGATATCATCGAGTCGGGTATCTGTAGCTTCAATACCCAATTTCTCGGCGATAAGCTCGCTAAGTTCCAGGATCACGCTGCTTTCCCAGCCTTCCGATCCATAGCCGGAGAGAAATAATTCATATACAGTATAGTAGGCAGCCATTCTTGAAGTAATCTCGGCTATAGCCAAAATGATTCTCAGGTCTGATGCTTCACCACTGATAGCATTTTCAAGACGCTCCAAAATGTATCCGTAGTAAGTTGTTTTACTATCGAGTTTTTCGGCTATCTCGATGTCAAATTTTACGACTTCAACAATTTCTAACAGTTTCTTTAGTGTAGCCTCTTCCAGGTGTGATCTGTTCATTCCCCGATCTTCCTAAGCAGTCGATCCGTCACCGCTTCCGCCGTCTTAAGCGATAGCGTCGAATAGCGGGCGGTCGTGGTGGCGTTGTTGTGTCCCAATACCTTCCCGATGGCCTCCAGGGAAACGCCGTCATTAGCCATCAGGTAGCCGATGAGGTGGCGTGTGTCGTGGATCCGCATTCCCAGCACGCGGGCGGTGGCGGTCACCCTCTCCCAGTGGCGGCGAAGGGTTCCCCGGTTGATCTTCCCGCCGGTCGTTTTCGCCCGGAATACCAATCCCCGATGATATTCCGGCTGCTGCTCCAGCACCTCCAGGAGATAGGAGGTCAACGGATAGGCCATAGTCCGCCGGGCTTTGTTGTATTCCGCCTCGATGATGTAAACGCCCTGCTCCCGTTTGACGTTCTGCCATTGAAGGCTCAGCACTTCGTTTAGGCGTCGCCCGTGAATGAGAAAAACGAAGATCCCCCGATAGAGCGGGTCGGGGTAGTCCAGGATCGCCCGGAATAGTTGGCGGGCGGAATCTACGTCCATCTCGAAATAGCGCTTATTGTCAAACTTCGGGATATTCAGTTTCGTTGCGGGGTTATGGGAAACGATATTGAGGTCTATCGCGTAATTGAAAAAGGGTCTCATATAGTCCTGGATGTTCTTTGCCGTCCGTGGTTTGCCTCCGTTGGCCAGGATCCGATTGACGATCCCCTGAAGATCGCGTGTCGTGACCCTCTTGATCTGCTTAGAGCCGATATAGGGCTCGATGTGCTTCCCGAATATCAGGCGTTGGATCTTGACGTTTTCGGGCGATAGGGAACTCTCTTTGAGCCGGAGGTAGTCTTCCCATAAAGCCTTGAGCGTTTTCGCGCCCTCCTGGCTGATCGCGCCCTCCTTGAACTGTTGGAGCAGCTTGACCCGCTCGGAGGCGGCTTCTTTAACCGCCCGTCCCATCGTCATGGCTTTGAAGGTGAGCGTCTTATGTGTCTGTCGGCCTGAGACTTTCAACCTCAACACCAGCTCGATGGCCCCCTCTTTGATTTTGCGGTAATCCACTTCGGAGATACTTCGCTTCTCTGGGAAACGGGAATAGAGATCCTTGTAGTAGATGCCTGGAGACCCCTCCACCTTTTTCAGGTTGTCATAGAGTGCCAATTCTGACTCCTTTTCCAATGGGTAGCACCATTGGGTAGCACTTTGGGTAGCACTTTTTTGCGCTAAAACCGTATTACATCATAACAAGTTATAAAAAGAGTTTTCCTTAAAATGGGCGTTTATAGGGGTAGGTATCAATTCAGATAAGGGGGATTAATTGGATTTAGGATCCAGTGCTTCGGCGTGAGAGTTCGAGTCTCTCCGTCCGCACCAGCTTCTTTTTTTACGTCATCTCCAGGCTCATCAGATACATCTCTTCGCCATCGATGATTTCCGTTTGGATACTTTCACATTTCGGGCAGGCGAGATTCAACTCCTCCAACGTCACCTCTTGACCACAGTTCTGGCATTGGATCACGATCGGCTGGATCTTCATGACAAATTCAGCCTCTTCGCAGATCGTCCCCTCTTTGAAGGTATCAAATGCCGTTTGCAACAAATCGGGCTCCACGCCGCTCAAGACCCCGATTTTGGTGACTACTTTAGTGATTTTTGTAGCGCCATGTTTGTCCGCGTGGCTTTCGCACTGATCAAGCAGGGCTTGAACTATCGAGTATTCATGCATTGTTTGAACCTTTCGGGGGTTTTGGTGGGGCAGAGCTTGTAAACAAATTCCCGGCGTAGCGTATGGAAAGAGCTGTTTGGATCCCAAAACTCCGGGTGCATGATCTCCAGCTCCTTTCGCTTGGCCGCATCCATCGTCCCCTTTTCCTCCGATAGTCGATCGACTTTGGCATCCAGCAAATCATAAAAGCGATCTTCGTCATCTCTCAAGGAACGGCAGTAGACTTTAAGGGCTTTTTCATACTCTTCGGGGGGCAATAGCTGATCGATCATCCCGATGGCATGAGCTTTTTGGGCACCAAGGGGCAAACAGGCATCCAGAAGCGTTTCGGCAGCCTCTTCACCGATGCGGTGGGGGAGTGTGTATGTGTGGTATTCGCTGCCGCTGAGACCCAACGTTTTGTAATGCGGATTGAGCACTACCCCCTCACGTGCGACGACAAGATCGCACGCCATCCCTAAAAAAACACCTCCGGCACCTGCATTGCGTCCAAAAGAGGCCACCGTCAGCACCTCTTCGGCATAGAGGATCGAGGCGATCAGATCATTCATGGCATTGATATTGCTCCAGCCGTCTTCGCCTTGCTTTTTGCTATCTTCGAGGATATTGAGATGAATCCCGTTGCTGAAAAATTCGTTGCCGCCCATCAGTACTAGAACCTCGCAGCGCTCTTTGAGGTAATCGAAGGCGTATTTGAGGCGGATGCACTGATCGGAACTCATGGCGCCGTTGTGAAAATCAAAGTGCAAATAGGCGATGCCCTCTTCCTCTTCGGCCCAAATTTCATGAAAGGTTTCGTAACTACGATCGAAAATCAGTGGAATGCGCCGCTCTTTGACCCCTGCGATACGATCTTTTAGCACGTAGGTAGCAGGAAGTTTGAAGCGGTGAGGCTCTTTGAGGTGGCTGTTCCAGACCGCACCGTCGCGGGTTTTGAGGCAGATTGCACCGTTTCGTTTGGCCAGTACCGTTTTGATCGGCGCATCGGCGAACTCCGCTCCCAGGCGCTCCTCTTCGTGGGCGCCGAAAAGGTAGCACGGCATCCCGGCAATCTCGTCCAGTACGCCGGGCAGGGAGTCGCTGAGGTTGATTTTTTTGATGATTGTCTCGGTATCGTCTCTTTCCCAGTCGATGGAGCGCTCTTTTTGGGTGAAACGTGCATGCATCGGCGCTTCGATTTGGGAGGTTCGTTGACCGCTTTCGTGAGCCGCCAAAAGCGTTGGCAACAATGCCGCCGCGGCTTGGGTCACCTCTTGGCGGTAGATGGACGCTTTGGTGGCCCCTGGACGAATTTCAAAAGCCGCTTCGGCCAAGATATCGCCGCTATCGAGCGCTTCGGCAGCCTCGAGCCACACGGCACCCCACTTACCCTCACTTCTGCTTAGAGCATGTTCCAAAGAATCGGGCCCCCGATCTCCTCTGGGACCGGGGTGGAAGATGTAGGTAGGTCGAAGGGTATAGACCTCGGGCGGAATGTAGCGAAGCAGATAGGGGGCCAGCACGATTTCGGGGTTGTGTTCGAGCAGCTCTTGACGAATCTGTTCGGGATGGATGGCATAGACGACACACACTTCATGCCCCATATCTGCAAGGCGGCAAAAGACGGCCTGCGAAAGGGAATTGAAAGCCGAAACCAGCAAGGCAATGCGCATTTTAAGCTCTGAAGTAAGAGTTTTGAATAGCCGCTTTGCGGCTTTGATAAAAAAGACTGCCGACTGCCGATTTGGCACTGCCGACTCCATTCAAATGACAAAGAGGGGCGAAACCCCGTTCAAACGACAAACGACGCATCCCTTTCATTAGCAGATCCTCGGCAGCAGTTCCCCGGTAGGCAGTTCCAAAAAGCGTCGCGTTCCCCACTCGCTTTCTAGTACCACACGGCCGGGATGACTCGTCGTGACCGTACCGATCAGCGCCGCACTTTCGCAACCCGAGAATGCTTCAAGGATCTCCAGGGCCAACGGCACCTGAGTAGGATCGAGGGCCATGACAAAAGTCCCCTCGTTGGCCAATGCCGTGGGCTCAAAGCCTAGCATTTCGCAGATCCCCCGCACCTCTTCGCTCACGGGAATCGCCCCCTCCTCCACTTCGATGCAAAGCTTGTTGGCTGCGGCCCACTCATTCAGTACCGCCGCCAAGCCGCCCCGGGTGGCGTCGCGCAAGGCGTGGGGATGGATGCCGGCATCCAGCAGGCTCGCCACCTGGGGCCAGAGTGACGCGCAGTCGCTTTGCAAGCTGCTCTCCATCTCCAACCCCTCTCGGGAGACAAAGATCGTCGCGCCGTGGCGGCCGATGTCACGGCTGACAATGATGGCGTCACCCTCTTGGATATTGTGTACGCCAATACCCGGTGCCTGCACTTCGCCGATACCCGTGGTGTTGATAAAAAGCCCGTCCACCGTCCCTTTGGGGACCACTTTGGTATCGCCGGAGACGACGATCGCTTCGTTTGCAGCCAGTTCTTTTTTCATGCTGCGCACGATCCGCTCCAGCTTTCTAGCTTCAAACCCCTCTTCGACGATGACCGAAAGGCTAAGGTATCTGGGCGCCGCTCCCATCATCGCTAGATCGTTGCACGTCCCGCAGATGCTGAGCTTGCCGATGTCACCGCCGGGGAAAAAGAGGGGCGAGACGGTGAAACTGTCGGTGGTCATGGCGGGATTTTCCAGCGTCGGCAGCAAGGCGGCGTCCTCGCCGCGGTCCAGAATCTCGTTGCCCAGGTGCTTCCAGAAGATCTCGTGAATGAGGGCTTGGTTCTCCGCGCCGCCGTTGCCGTGGGCCAGGGTAATAGTCTTGGTCATTTGAGCAAATCTCCATATTTGTAATAGGCCGCGCAAGCTCCTTCACTGCTGACCATGCAGCTGCCCAGGGGCTTTTGGGGCGTGCAGGCGGTGCCGAAGACCTGGCATTCGGTCGGTTCGGCCATGCCGCGCAAAATATCGCCGCAGATGCAGAGTTTGTGGTCTTCGATCTCTTCGATAGGCAGGATGTCGAGATAGACCGTTTCCGCGTCGATGGAGGCATACGCGTCCCGCAGCTTCAGGGAACTATCCGGGATATTGCCCAAGCCTCGCCATTTGAAAAGGGGGCGTTTTTCAAAGTAGTGCTCGATCTGCTTCTGGGCCGCCACGTTTCCTTCCATCGTCACGCTACGACGGTATTGGATCTCCAGTTCACAACGATCCTGCACAAATTGTCGCACCAGCATCAACACCCCTTCCATCACATCCACCGGCTCGAAGCCGCTCACCACCACGGGGCGGCTATATCTTTCGGGGAATTCCTTGTAGATTTTGGCCCCGGCGATGACGCTGACGTGGCTGGGGCCGATGAAGGCATCGATGCGGTTGTTGTAGCTATCGATGTGCTCGTCGCGGCTGTCGATGAGTTCGCGCATCACCTCGGGCACGGTGACATGGTTGACGTGTACCAGCAAATTGTCCAGCCCTAGTTTCTCGGCCCGGGCGATCATCGCCGCTGTCATGGGGGTGGTGGTCTCAAAACCGATGGCAAAGAAGATCACCTTTTTGTCGGGGTTTTCCTGGGCGATCTTGATCGTATCGAGCGGGCTGTAGACGAAGCGCACATCGGCACCCCGGCTTCTGGCATCCTGCAAGCTGCCCTGCGAGCCCGGGACTTTGATCATATCCCCCAGGGTCACCAGGATCACACCCTCTTGCATCGCCAGGATGTAAGCGTGATCGATCCGTTCCTTGGGCATGATGCAGACCGGACAGCCGGGCCCGTGGATGAATCGGATATTTGGGGGCATCAACTGCTTGAGACCGTACTTCATGATGGTATGGGTATGCCCGCCGCAGACTTCCATAATGCGAATCTCGCGATTTAGTTTTGCCGCCTCTTCATGAATGAGCCGTGAGAGGGCCTTGATCGTCGCCGGGTCGCGAAAATCGTCATATAGATTTTTAAGTTCCAGCTTCACAGTTGTCTCCATCCAGTATCGCCTGCCGCCGCTCTTCTTCGTCCATCAAAGCCAATATCTCCTTGTAGGTTTCAATGGAAGCCAGGGCATCCTCTTCGCTGATGATATTCATAGCAAAGCCGATGTGAATGAGCACATAATCGCCCACCGTCACCTCATCCTCGACAAAATCGATCCCCACTTCCCGCTGTACCCCCATCGTATCGACCACGGCGGTGGCTTTGGCTTTGTCGATCTTGACCACTTTACTCGGTATCGAAAGGCACATAAGATCTCCTATCGCATTTTTCGTTTGAATTCGATCCAGTCGATCACATGCTGAATTGTTTCGGGCTCTTTGATATTGACCTCCAAGATGTCCACACCGGGCTTGATCCGCCGGGCTTGGGCCTTTTCGTGCTCGATATCGTAATCGAAGTAGGGCAGCAGATCGGTTTTAGTAATGAGCACCAGATCGGCCTGGCGGAACATGACGGGATACTTTTCGATCTTGTCGCCGCCTTCGGGCACGCTGACCAGCACGATATTCAGGTGCGTGCCTACATCGTAACTGGCGGGGCAGACCAGGTTGCCCACATTCTCGACGAAACAGACGTCTATATCATCCAACGGCATCTCGTGGAGGCCCTTGTGAACCATGAAGGCATCCAGATGGCACGCGCTCCCTGTCGTGATCTGGTAGGCTGGGATTCCCTTTTCCCGGATACGGTCGGCATCCCGGTTGGTCTCCAGATCCCCCTCGATCACCCCGAAACGAAAGGGGGCCGTCTCGGACATCTTCTCCAGCAGTGTCGTCTTGCCGCTGCCCGGCGAGCTCATCAGATTAATCGCCAGCACCCCGTGACGGTCGAAATGCTCCCGGTTGTGCTGCGCTTCGTGGTCGTTTTTGTCCAGAATTTTGCTGATCACCTCGATGGTTTTACCATCGTTAAGCTGCGGATTGTGGTGCAGCGTCTCATGAGCGGCTTGATGGGTATGGCTGTGATGCTCGTGGTCGTGGTGATGATCGGTGATGCTACAGCCGCAGTCTTTGCACATGGTGACTCCTTTTCAAAAATGTAGATGGTAGTGGGAATGGACAAATTTTTTGTGTCGGTGCTTGTGCTTGTGAATCAGGTTGGCTTGAACCAGCAAATCGATGTTTTCCATGAGAGGTTCCTTATCGCCGTCATAGATGATGCGATGGCTCTCGTCCAGCACGACAGCCCGTCGACAAGACTCGTAGGCTACGCTCAAATCGTGCGTCGCAAGGACGACGGTAGTATCCAGTTCCCAAAGCAGATCGATCAGCCACCCCGTCGTTTTGGGATCCATCGCCGTCGTGGGTTCATCCAAAAGCAAGAGTTTGGGCTCATAGGCCAAAATCGACGCCAAAATCAGCTTTTGCTTCTCGCCGCCGCTGAGTTTCAGGGGAGATTTGTCCAAAAGAGCTTCCAGAGCGAAATTTGCGGCGATTTTGCGGGTGCGCTCTTCGATATCTTCAAACCCGAATTCCCTCAATGAAAAGGCGATTTCATCATAGACCGTAGGGTTGAAGATCATCGCGTCGGGATTTTGAAACAAAATACCCAGATCGGGGCGCAGCTGTTTGGCCGATTTTTTGTCGACTTGCTTATCTTGAAAGAGGTAGGTGCCCTCCGTGGGAAAATAGAGTGCCGCGAGGATGCGAAGAAGGGTCGATTTACCGCTGCCGTTGCTACCCAGCAGCGCGACTTTTTCCCCCGCTTTGATCTTCAGGCTCACGCCGTCGAGTGCGGCGGTCTCTTCGTATCGATAGGAGACGTTTCGCAACTCAATCACGGAAAAATCCTCGCGCTTTCATCGCCAGAGTACGTTCGTCGGCATCGTAGAGGGATTTTTCCAAAAAATACTCGAACGTTCGTGCGATGAATCTGGGATTTTTGTCTTTGAGGCGCAATCCTCTCGAGAGGTACGCCAGCCGAAAATCCTCGAAACTTTTTTTGTAGGAAACGATTTGCGACAAAGCGATCGTGGTCAAATAGCTCAAATCTTTGGAAAAGCCCATCAGTCGGACAATGGAGTGACGGCCGAAAAACCAAAAGACGAAATAGGTCAGCACATAGACTTTGAGGTTGATATAGAACAGGTACTCCCAGGGAGTCTCGTGCCGCCACAGGGCCATCGCCGCATATCCCAGGCTGAGCCCCAGATTGAAGATCAAAATCGAGCGCAGCACGCGAATCGTCAAGGGTGCGATTTTGGGAAAGCTCACGATCCATAGCGTTATCAGCGCCGCAAACAGGTAGCTTAGATGATGTAGACTCAACAGCGCAAAAAAAGCGACGACAAAAAAGACTCTGGCAAGGACGATATTATTTTTTTGCAAGGATTTTCCCTATTAGCATCCAAAAAAAATAGATCAAAACTACCCCGACGGCGGCACTGATGTAGTACCCCGTCACACTACCGGTTCCCGGTGCCGAATAATCCGGAAGTAGGGGGTGAAGAGACAGAGAGAATTGTTTCATCCCCTCGGGGATGAAACCCAGTTTCTTGGCGTAATAATCTACATCCCACTCTCCCCAGGCCTCCGCATCGGTCAAAAGCCCCAACGGAACAGACACAAGCAGTACAATGACAAGAAGCCATACCTTTTTGGCCGTCATTCCCGTTCCTCCCTTTTTTGCAAGAAGGTGTAGACAATTTGGGTGAACACCCCCTCGATCACTCCGAAGATCAACAGATGCGCTGTCATCATCGCCGGTATTGTCACCTCCGGACCGAAGGGAAAATAGAGCGGTTTCCCCGACGCATCGCTGAAAAGCCAGGGCTGGATACCCAGAATCACGGCATCACACAACGCGGCGACATTGATCGAAAACCATCCTGCGATGAAAGGGGCGTATTTCGTCTTTTCCTTCAAAGCGTTGTAAGCATAGTAGCCGGCAAATGCCGCAACGAAGGCCATGTCAAAGGCGTTGACGGCCCAGGTGGAGATGCCGCCGTCACCAAAGACGAGGGCTTGAATAAGCAGCACGAAAGAGACGGCGACAAACGCAACCCACGGCCCGAAAAGTATCGCCAAAAGCGCCGTGCCGATAGCATGTCCGCTCGTCCCCCCGGGAACGGGAATATTGAACATCATGATCAGAAAACTAAGCGCACTGAGCGATCCGAGCAAGGGGACGGTCTTTTCATCGAGAAAAGATTTGAGTTTTTTAAAGCCGTAGGTCCACAACGGGATCATCACCGCGTAGCTTGTCGCGACTGTAGCCGGCGAAAGATACCCGTCGGGAATATGCATATACGCTCCTTACTCGACTTACTGAATGATCATTCAGTTTGCTCTGTATTCTAACGCGTTATCATAAAAAGATCATGAAAAATATTAATTCTTCGATAAAAACCGGACCAAGGAAAGGGGAGCACTGCCCCTTTTGCGGAGCGGAAAAATTTTATGAACTATCGGACGGACGATACAAATGTGCCGTATGCAAACGGCGCTATGCCCCCAAAAAGCGGCAAAGGGAGAGGAGGCTTATTCAGCTATTTTGCCGTGAATACAGTGCGCTGCAGGCGGCCAAAGAGGTAAACATCAGTTATGTAACGGTCAAAAACTATTTTGACCGCATGCGCCATCTTCTGCCGGCATTGCTCGAAGCCGATTACGAACAAAACCGTGATCAGATTACCGAATATGACGAATACTTCTACCTCGATCACTCCAAACGTAAGAACAAGAAATGTATTTTTGATGCGCATAACCTGCTCACATTCGACTATGGAGGAAAGGTCTATTCGATCCTGATGCCGCCTCTGGATCGCTACAAACAGGCCTTTTTGGATGACCGGTTGGAGGATCTTTATTACCGGGAGTTTTCCCAATTCCTGAATCTCCACCGTATCGCAAAACTGAAGAGCCGCGAAAATACCATTGTGCGCTTTTGGCGTTTTTTGGACGAACATATGAAGCTCTATCGGGGCGTGCATCGCGAGAACTTCTTCTACTACCTCAAAGAAGCGGAGTTTTTTTTCAACTATCCGATGCCTTATCGGGAAGAGGTGTTGCGAAGCTTGGCATCGGAATGCAACGCATAATGGAGTTGTCCCAGGGCGACGGCCGCGTCGTTGGGCGGCAACAAACGAGAGAGCATGAGCCGATCGGCAAAAGAGCTTTTCAGGCACGCTTGCATGAGAGTGCGGTTTTGAAAGACGCCGCCGGCCAGGACGACGGGCAGGTCTGAATAACGTGCGGTGAATCGAGCTATCGCGTGAACGAGAGCCGCGATGAACGCACGACCGGCATTTGCTTCCCCCACCGCCAATGCATGAATCAACGGTTGCCAGTTGATCTGTTTTCCGTCAACGGCCAAAAGGCTTGCGTCGGTATCTTCGTGATCACAGCCCCAGGCTTCAAGCCGCAAACCGCTTTCCCCTTCGTAGCTTTGGATTTGACAAACGCCTGTCAGTGAAGCGACGGCATCGAACAAACGTCCCATAGAGGTGGTTAGCGGTGCGTTGAGCGCCTTTTGCCATGACTGATGGAGCAGACGGATTTCGGCGGGCAGAAAAGCTTTGACCGTCGGGTTGTCCATGGCCAAAATCTCATCCAGATCAAATAATTCAAAAAGTAGAGCCAATGCTACACGCCGGGGCTCTTTGACCGCCTTTTCACCGCCAAGGAGCCGAAAAGGACGTAAATGGGCAATACGTTGGGAACTCTCCACATCGGCGATAAACACCTCGCCACCCCAGATCGTACCGTCCATGCCGTAGCCCGTGCCGTCAAAAGCAAACGCCAGGACCTTGTCACGGTAGTTGTGCTCCGCCATCACCGCCAGGACATGAGCATAATGGTGTTGTACCTGATGAATGTTGGATTTTGGATGTTCGATTTTGAATGCTTTTGTCCATTTTGTCGTTTCATACCCCGCGTGAAGGTCGCAAACAACCGTTTCGGGAACAAAGTCGTAAAATCGCTGGAAGGTTTCGACGGTACGGTGGAAATATTCCATCGATTCGATGCTGTTGAGGTCTCCGATGTGGGGAGAGACGACAACCTTGTTGTCAAGCGAGAAAGCGATGGTGTTTTTCTGATTGGCACCGACGGCCAGAATAGAAGCGGCGCTTTTGGTTTCGAAGGGCAGGCTCAAGGGCGCGATGCCTCGCGCCACACGCAGCCACTGCACCAGATCGCCTACCACTTGTGCCACACTGTCGTCGCAGGCGTTGACGATGTCGCGATCGTGATCGAGTACGGCATCGACGACGTAGCCCAGTTTGCGGCGCAAGGTTTCGCCCTCGTAGATGATGGGTTCATCGGAGAGATTGGCGCTGGTGGCGACGATCGGGCGGTTGAGGCGTTGCAAGAGCAAATGATGCAGCGGAGTATAGGGGAGCATCACCCCCAGCCGATCGATGCCGGGAGCCACCGAGTCCGGCAGATTTGTTGCGTCTTTTCTCCGCAAAAGCACGATGGGGCGCTCTTTGGAAACGAGAAGTTCCCGTTCTTTTTCGTTCAACGCGGCGAGCAATTCGGCTGTTTGCAAAGAAGGTACCATCAGTGCAAAGGGTTTGCTCGGGCGGCGTTTGCGCTCTCTTAGGCGTTGCACGGCCTTTTCGTTCAAAGCGTCGCAGATCAGATGGAAGCCGCCCAGCCCTTTGATCGCCACGATCTGGCCCGTTTCGATCCGCCGGGCCGTCTCTTCGAGAAATCGCTCGCTTGAGGCTTTGATGTCATCGTCGTACGAAAGTTCCAGCCATCGCTCTTGAGCTCTGTACCAAAAATGCAGCATCGGACCGCACTCCCAGCATCCGATAGGCTGGGCATGGTAGCGGCGATTGCTCGGGTCTTCGTACTCTTGTCGGCAAGCGTCGCACATCGAAAACTCGGCCATCGAGGTGTTGGGCCGGTCATAGGGGACGGTACGGAGGATAGAGTACCTTGGTCCGCAGTCGGTACAGGTAATGAAGGGGTAGCGGTATCGGCGGTTTTTCGGGTCTTGCATCTCCGCCAGGCAGGCGTCGCAGAGGCTTATGTCCGGCAGAACCGACGCTTTTTTGTTTTTGTCGGTTTCCGAGTCGATGATATGAAAAGCGCGGAGTCCTTGCGCCGGGATTTCCGTAATCCGAAACGAATCGATGCGTGCCAAAGGGGGAAGCTCCCGTTGTAAGCGGTATCGAAAGCGCATGAGCGCATGGGCATTCCCCTCTACAACAAGAACCACCCCTTCCGTGTTGTTCCGGATCCATCCTCCCAGATTCTCTTCGTGAGCGAGACGATAGACAAACGGGCGGAATCCGACCCCCTGGACAAATCCCGTGATGACGATTTCAAGGGATCGGTGTGTCTGACTAGACACGAAAGCCTTCCTCGATTCTTTGAGGATCCATCGGCATCATGCCTCCGCGCTATCCAGAGCGATTCGGTCGGAGAAATAGGGTTTGGAAATTTGGAATTTGCTCAGGATCCGGCTGAAAAGGACCGAATTGGCGAAAAGATCTCCCATCAAAAGGAAGGTATCGATTTTGTATTCTCGTTTCAATTGCCCCAGGACCGATACTACCATATCCCCATAGGCTTCGAAAATGCTATAGGCCAGATAATGCGATTCGGTACCGGCAAGGCGGAAACTCATCACCGACCCCAGCATGGCGGCATAGTCGAACCCCTCATCGTTGAAATTCATATCGATCTTGAGCCCGCCGTTTCCATGAAACTCCAACGACGCGTCACTGAGGGAGTCGAATCCCGGATTATCAAGCTCCAGGACGATACCCAAGGCCTGAAACAGGTCTGCATCCAACGACTCGGAAAGACGATGGGCCGCTTCGGGAAAGCCTCGGGTGAAATTCTCCAAAAGCCGCCGACGAGTCGGATCCGTCATCATCGCTTCTATAACCGCAGCTGGATCGAAAGGTTCGAAAGTAATGGCCTTTTCCACCCCCATCGCGGTGGCAACGGGGAAACTCACTCCATGGCTTCGACTCAGATAGGCTCCTATAGCTTCCGAAGCCCCGGTCTCACTCCGAACATTGAGGAAACGGTTGAGTACCAGATCGTCATGCAGAGGTTCCAGTGCTGTACTGATTCGGTTATCCCGGACCATATGGCGATGTTCCTGGACCAATATCAGTTCCGGTTCCCCTTTTCGCTCGTCGAAAAAAAGCGTGTCGATACCGCTTTCCTTGGCATTGAGGGCCGCCAAAACGCTTTTGACATTGTAGGGAGCTTTGATGCGGAGGAATTTTTTGCCGGTGAGGGCCTGAAGTTCCGGATCTTTTACGGTGACCTTGAGTGTCGGCTTCTCGATAGAAAAAAGTGCTTTGACCTCTTCGTCGGTGACGAGAAAGAGATCCCGTACTTTCGAAGCGTCACAAAGCAGAACCGTATTGTTGCCGTTATAATGAGGGGAGAAGTAGGTGCTATCTTGATCCTCGTAGATTTCTTCATTGGCATAATGGGCGCAAAGGACCGTGTCATCCAGGTAGCGGTCACTGGCGGGATCGGTGATCTCCTCCAGACAGCGCGGGCAGGGAGCCAGCGCATAGGCGGGGGAGCGAAAACGCTCGGCTTTCGGTTCGGTATCGGCCCGTTCCGTTGTGATCTCTCCCAAAAAGATCGAATGCGGCAGATACTTTTGCGTATAGGCACTGAAACGCTCCAGTGCGGCGGGATCCTCTTCGGAGAGAATCAGTGTGATCGTTTTGCCCTGTTGTTCGACACTCCCTTTGACACCGCATTCATCGATAGCGGCTTGGAGAAAACCGGCGAAATATTTGTGTTCGATTTTGAATTTGATGGTCTGGACGATAGACATAGTAATCCTTTGAATCGGTAATTGTTATTCATCACTCCAATGAGAACAAAGGGGTTGCCCCGATGAAACGTTTGTTTCTTATCCCATGTCTCCTATCTTCCGAGGAGCGGTAGGGTTGGCATAGAAGTCGATCACCGCATCGAGGTTCAGATGCGTAGGTTTCAATCTGTATTCGACCCCGCTTTTTTTCAACTCTTCCAAAGCGGTGTTGACAAAAGCGGGGAAGGCATTTTTGAGCGTATCGCTCAGCCCCGCTTTGACACTCAGGATATCCTCAGGAACGATCCCGATGATATTGACATCGCTGAGATTGCCGTTGAGCGCGGCGATCTCCAGCATCTCTACGATCTCCACCTCGTGAGCGGTCTGTTTGTAGCTCCCCAGCCCCAAAAGCATCTCTCCAGGGATATTGTAAATCGCCCCGGGACCATCATCTTTCATCGTGATCGTATCAAGGATAATTACCTTGTCATAATCGGTGTAATAGGTCATGAGCTGAAACCCCAGTACGCCGCCGTCGACCAGCGTCACATCACCGTCAAAGTCGTAATTTTCCGCCAGATATCGCTGGGCATAGACCCCTACTCCTTCATCCCGAAAAATTACTGTTCCCGCCCCTACAACCGCTATGCGCAACGTTTCCCCTTCGATCAACATTTAAAACGAACAAAGGAGTGCTCCGATATCTTCCGGAGCACTCGATTTTTCGTTTTATTCTTTCTCTTTGACAAATTTACTGCCGCCGAAGACGATGGCGATATCGCCTTCCTGCCAATAGATGTTGCGCCAGACCTGATAATAGATATGGAACATCACCCAGGCGATGAGGAAATACATCGTCATATGGTGACTGATACGCACATCCATGTAGGTACCGCCGGTCACCCCTACGGTCCAGTCGGTTGCCAAGTGAAGCACAGCGGGCCACCAGTCGCCGATGCTGCTATGCCCACTCTCCAGTCCTTGGACGTAAAGCTGCAGTCCTGTAAAGAGCATCCACGCAAGCAACAGATGGAAGATCAGGAAATAGACCGTATTGAAACTATCGGCATGGCTGGAATCGAATTTTTTGACCCGATTGAAGGTGATCAGATTAATAAAGACCGCAAAGAACTCTTTGATATTCTTAGGTGTCGGGATTACTTTGAGAATCGGCTTTTCAAAGCGGCTGAAAAAGTAGAGATAGGCGATAACGACGGAGCTGACATCAAAAATAATGGCAGCGATCAGATGCACCCAACGGTTCCAGGCCATCACATATTTGTCCACAGCAGGCTCGGCAATCAACGTCTGATAGTAGGGGTGCCCGATATAGAGTCCGGTGATCACCGCCGCCACCATACAGATCGCCACCACCCAGTGGTTGATCCGCATAAAGAGCGTCATCCGTTTGACGCGTTTGTATCCGGCTTTCATGACTGCCTCCTTTAGACGCTACAGCTGGTGCTGACTTTGAAACTACCCAGCTCTTTGCCCTTGGTATCGACGATATGCACGGCACAGGCGATACAGGGATCGAAACTATGCACCGTACGCAGGATCTCCAGGGGCTGTTCGGGGTCGGCCACCTTGGTGCCGATGAGTGCTGCCTCGTAGGCCCCCATCCGTCCCTTTCCGTCCCGGGGCGATGCGTTCCAGGTGGAGGGGACCACCGCCTGGTAGTTCTCGATTTTGCCGTCTTTGATCTTGACCCAATGGCCCAGAGCCCCCCGAGGCGCCTCTTCGAGACCGTACCCTTTGGCATCTTTGCTGACGGTATCAAAATCAAACTCCGTCCAGGTGCTTTTGTCTCCCGCGGCGACATTGGCGGCGAGTTCATCGATCCACTCCATCATCACATCTGCCATCATTTCGCTCTCGATAGCTCGTGCGGCGGTACGCCCCACGGTGGAGAAAAGCACATTGGCCGGGGCCGATTTGTCCAGACCCAGCAGATGGCCCAGACGATCCAGGAAGCCCGTCACGTACTTGGTGATCCGCTCGTCTTTTGAAGCGACGCCCACCACCATCCGTGCCAGCGGACCCACTTCGACGCGATGACCGTCGTAGACCGGCGCTTTGATCCAGCTGTATTTCTCCTCTGTTTTGAGATAGGCCAATCCGTCGGATTTTTTCTCCAAGCCGGTATAGTGGGGGTTGGTCGTCCCGTCGAAAGGATGCTGGGGGGCCGGTGCGTCATACCAACTGTGGGTGACATCTTCGGTCACTTTGGCCTGATCGAAGGGGTAAACCTTGCTCAGGTCGCCGTTGAGTACGACACCGCCGGGGAAGAGAAGGCTTGCTTTGTAAAAGTCGTTGTCGTCGAGCCGGAAACCGCCGTAGGCCATATAATTTTTCAGTCCCGCACCGGTACCGTCAAGCGCCTCGTCGGCATAGACGGTACCCGCCATGGCGATATCGGCCAGATAGGCGTTTTTGATGAAGTTCCTGGCCTTGGTAAGAATCGATTTGAACTCGGCGTTGCGGGCAGGATTCTGGATATCCTGGACACAGGTAACCCCGCCGACGACGATGCTCTGGGGGTGGGGCATCTTTCCACCGTAGATCGCCATCAGTTTGGACATATCCCGCTGCATATCCAGAGCCTCCAGGTAGTGGGCCACGCCGATGAGGTTCTGCTCGGGAGTCAGTTTGTAATGTTTGTTGCCCCAGTAGCCGTTGGCAAAGAGTCCCAATCGTCCCTGTTTGACAAATTTCTGCAACCGCTCCTGAACCGCACGCAATTCTCCGGCACCTGTTCCATAGGGAGTATCCGTCCATCTGAATGCCTCTTGGGAGGCTTTAACGGGATCGGCTTTGAGGGCCTGCGTGATATCGATCCAGTCCAGGCCATGCAGGTGATAGAAGTGCACCACATGGTCGTGGATGTAGAGAGCCCCCTGCATCAGATTGCGTACCAGACGGGCATTTTTGGGGATCTTGACGCTGAAGGCATGTTCGACCGCTTCGATGGAACGCTGGTAGTGGGTCCCGGTACAGACGCCGCAAATTCGCATGGCCAAAAGCCCGGCGTCCCGGGGATCACGCCCTTTGAGGATCGTTTCGATCCCGCGGAACATCGTGGAGCTGGCGAACGCATCTTTGATCACGTTGTTTTCGTCGATTACCGCTTCGATGCGGAGGTGTCCTTCGATCCGGGTAATGGGGTCTACGATGATATGTTTGCTGCTCATGATTACTCCTCGTCTTTTTTACCTGCTACTGCACTCGCCGCCGCGTGAATGGCGATACCCACACCCGCTGCTGTCAAAAGCCCCAGGCCAAACTGATCGACCGTTTTTTCCACACCGCCGGTCGGCGCTTTGATATGACTGTCTGCCATGGGACGTTCGGTGGCGTATTTATCCCAAAATTGCGGCTCGGAACAACCGATACAGCCGTGACCGGCACCGATGGGCCAGTTGGTGCCGCTGTTATATCGGACTACCGAGCAGTTATTGAAGGTCATAGGACCTTTGCAACCCATTTTATAGAGACACCAGTTGTTCTGCGCTCCTTCGTCACCCCACTCTTCGACAAACTCACCGGCGTCAAAATGCGCACGACGCTCACAGTTATCGTGAATCCGATAGCCGAAAGCGAACTTGGGGCGGTTGAGGTGATCGAGCTCCGGAATCTGTCCTGTTAGGACGAAGTGCAGAATCGTCCCGGTGATGTTGGCCGGGTTGGCGGGACAAGCGGGGATGTTGATGATCGGCTTGCCTTTGACGATATCCTGAACTCCCACGGCCCCAGTGGGGTTGGGTGCCGCCGCGGGCACACCGCCGAATGTCGCACAGGTTCCCACGGCCACAACGGCGGCACTATCGCCCGCAACCCTGAGTAGATGCTCTTCGAAGGTTTCTCCTTTGGCGCCGATGGTGCACCATTCTTTCCCGGGACCGACGGGAATGGAGCCTTCAACGACACAAAGATATTTCCCCTTGAACGTTTCCATCGCTTCGTCCAGATGGGCTTCGGCCTGATGGCCTGCCGCCGCCATCAACGTTTCATTGAACTCCAGGTCGATCGTCTCCAGGATCAACTCATCGATGGTGGGAGAATCAGAGCGCAAGATCGCTTCGGAGTTGCCGGCACAATCCTGCAGCTCGATCCAGATGATCGGCACCCGGTTCATCAGCTCCGCCGCTTCGGCTACCAACGGGGTGAAAGAGCCCGGCAGCATCAGCATCGCCGTGATCGCACTGGCCCATTTCATGAAATCCCGTCGACTCAGCCCTTCGGCTTCGAGCACCTTGTGAATATCCACCTTGGTCGCCGCAGGTGCCTCCCGCAGCTCACTCAGGCGTTTCTCCATAATTTTCCGCAGCTTGTCGTAATAGGCCTCACCCCGGTTGGTGTTGACCCGTACCCCTTTGGCGCTGAACATTTTGGCCAATGCGTCACGTCTGTCCATCTGATACCTCCGAATGAATAATCATTCACCATCTTAAAAGAGTAAAGCTTACCCTACATTTAAATCGGGGTGATTTTATTTAAAAAAATGTAAAAATTTTAATTTCTTATATATAAATCGGACCGACCCCAGTCAGATCTGTCGTATCAATGGGTTGTACAGACACTGCAGACATCGAAGGATTTGAAAACCAGCTCCGTCGGATCCTCCCGATGCAGGCCGACAAGAGCCTCTTGGGCCACTCCCGGATCCTCCGGTGTGCCGTTTCCCAGATTCCACTGGGTGGGGGTGATGATCTCATACTCCCGAATCTTCCCCTCACGGATCGAAACCCGGTGGATCAGCGATCCCCGTGCCGCTTCGACGATACCTGTCCCCTCTGTCTCGGAGGGGAACGGGCCCGGATCGATCCAGGCCTCCTGGGTCAGATCGATCTCCTTCAAAAGTCTGTCGAGATAGCCGATCAAACGGGGAATTTCACAGATCCTTGCCAAGATACGGGTAAAGAGCGAATCACGATAGCGCCGGTGTGCTTCCCGCACCAGTGGAGTCTTCATCACCATGGCCCGGGCCAGAGAGCCTGTTTCATAGGGCCGATCCCGATAGACGACCTTGCGGGCCTGAGTGCCGGGAACGACGTCCTCTTGTACATAGCGTAGGTCCAGATGTTTCCGCAGACGGGTCCCTACCGATTTCCCGGGACGGAAGAGCCCCTCGCCAAAGACGATGAATCGGTCGTGACTCTGTCCCAGCCGTTCCCAGCCGCGATCGAAAATCCGGCGCATGGCTTTTGGCAGATCGCCGCTTTTGTCCAAGAGCTCTTCGATCCGTTCACAGCGTACGAACTCTTCAAGCTCCACATCCACGACAGTGTGACGAAACAACGCTTGTAAACGACGCAGGCGATGCCGAAACTCCAACAGATCTACCGGAGTGATCTCTCCGCAGATCCCTCCGGGAATCGCATAGCTGGTATGGGGGTACTGCCCCGCCAACAACGCGATCATCTCTCCCGCGATCCGGGCGGGCTCCAGCGCCCGCTTCAGTGGGGCCTCCAGTTCCAGAAGCGGCAGGATCGTCAGATAAAACCATTTGAAATGATTCTGCAAAAGCTCCAGGCTCAGCGTCAATTCCCGGACGTTGCGAGCCTTATCACTGATCCGCAAACCCTCGAAGCACCCTTCCAGGGCCCGCACGGTGGCTATCAGATGGGCATGGCCGCAGATGCCGCAGACCCGCGGATTGATGCTCAAAGCATCGAGAGGATCCCGTCCCTGCAGGATCCTCTCAATATGGCGGCTGTTGAGAAAAAGGATCTCGGCGAAAGTGACCTGCTCTTCTTCGTAGTGGTAGCGGACCTGGGCTTCACCTTCGATCTTTTCGATAAGCTCCAGGCGGACTTCAGCCATTCTCATCCTCCATCAAGGGACGATAAAAACGCTCAATTCGAAATGCTTTGGCGATACCGGCCAGACTCAGATAGGCCCGTCTTGGAACTCCGAGAGGCATATGAGCGGGAATCCCCATATGTTTGGGAGTTCGCCAGAGCCCTTCCCGAGGGAAAGTCGGTTCGGTACATCCCATACAGGGCTGACCGGCACGGGTTTTGGAATTGACGCCGTTCCAGAGGATTTTATTGCAGCTACCATGAGTAAAGGTCCCTTGACAACCGTGTTCATAGAACATACACCCTTCCAGGCGACCGAAGCGATGCTCGTCGATCTTGTATTCAAAATATTCGTTGCGGGTACAGCCGTCATGCACCGTATAGGCGTAGAAGTATTTGGGGCGATGCATCCGGTCCAGCGGAAGAGGCGAAGCTTCTTTCAGCAGCGACAGGGTCCCGGCGAGGATCTCAGGCTGAACCGGACACCCCGGGAGGCTGATACTCTTTTCCCAGAATTCGGTGAACTCTTCAAGCTGCTCCTCGCCTGAAAAGTGTACGCCGTTGCGATCCGCTCCTCCCCGGGCGAAAATCCCGCCGAAAGTCGCACAGGTTCCCACCGTCAGGATCCATTTCGCTTGCGAAGCGTATCGCTCCAGCAGGTGTTGGAAAGGAATTGTGTTTTTCGTCATTCCCTTTTCCAGTGTCCCCTCGACGATCAGCACCTCGACACCGTCGATCCCTTTCTCCACTTCGATCAAAGAGTAGGTGGAAGGTAGCAAAGGATGGTAAAGCCACTCGAACCCCTTCTGCCACTCTTCGAAATCCGGATAGTTGAGCAGAGCGTGGGCATTGCCGTTGCAAGCCAGAGCCGAGAGCCAGAGCAATCGCATCAGGATGCCTTGAGGGCGTTGTAGATATTTTCAGAAATATCGTCAATATACTCTTCCAGTGCCTTGGGGAGAATGTGCTCTCCGTTGAGGAAGACCATGCCCCCCAGATAGCCCATAAAAAGTCCAAAGGCGCTAAAAAAATCCTGGTTCTTCAACTCGCCTTTTCCGACACCGTCATCGAAGAAGATCATGATCTCGGTGACAAATTCGTTGACACAAACCATCCCTTCGCACCCCTCGTGAAAGACCTCCCGGTTGGAGAGATAGACACGCAGAAAAAAGTCGATCATCTCCGGCTCCATCCTGGCGGTCTCAAAGTAGATCTCGACAATTTTCCGAATCTTTTGCTTTACCGGAAG
Organism: Nitratifractor sp.; assembly: GCF_015487065.1. GTDB lineage: Bacteria > Campylobacterota > Campylobacteria > Campylobacterales > Sulfurovaceae > Nitratifractor. The sequence goes on along the minus strand of NZ_WFQN01000137.1, from coordinate 28,327 downwards.
ATCGCTTTCGTTGATCTCCCGAATCCTCGCCCCAAGATAGGCGGAGATATGCCGGATGATCTCCTGGGCCAATAGCTCTTTGGAGCCGAAGTAGTTGTAGAGGTTCCCCACACTCATCCCGATGGATCGGGCGATATCCGGAATCGTGGTACTGTAGAACCCTTTGGAGGCAAAGAGTCTCAGAGCCTCATGGATGATGGCCGCCCTTCGCTTCTCTTTTCTGATTACCGTCTGTTCTTCTCTTGTCCCTGCCACCTTGCCTCTTCCTTCATACTCTTGTTGTTGGTCACACCCAATGCCGTCTAATAGACACTCTTCTCTTCAGTGATATTGCGCTCCGGTGCTGTCACATCCATATGGGGCTTGATAGGGACCATCGTTTTGAGATAGTTTTTGATGTATTGGGGGGTCTGTTTGTCAACTTTGTAACCCACCTTGGCCAGATCGTAGTAGACATAAGGGAGATAGTGTTCCCGGGTGACAACAACCCAGGTTTTGGCGTTAGCCCATTTGAACATCGTCGCCGCTCCCTTCTCCCCCACGTGGATGCAGCCGTGGCTCATGGCATTGGTATTGCCCATATGCAGGGCGTGTCCCTGATTGGTGAAGAAGAGGGAAAAATCCATATTGTTTTTGCCGCTGGGATCAGGATGGGCTTTGGACATATAGTAGCGCACCTTGCGCAGGACAGGAAAGATACCCGAAGGAGTCTCGTGTCCTTTGGCTCCGGATGAGATGGAAGCGGCCCACCAGACCACTCCGTCCCGGTCGATGGCATAGGCGATTCCATCAGCTCCTTTTTCCCGGAGAGAAATGACAATATAGTCCTTCCCACTCATATCAACGATCTTCTCTTTACCGTTTTTGTCCACGACCTTGAAATGGGTTTTGTCCAGTGGGAAAACCCGGCTGGCGGGATCTGCCGCCCAAAGGGATACTATCCCGGCCATCAATAGCAGGACCACCATTCGTTTCATCTCTTCTCCTTTTTGGCATTGGGAAATCTTTTGTATAAAAAGATTATAATCGTTTCTCCTGAAATGAAGTGGCACAGTACAATCTATCGAACTTTTGTTACAATCAATTCCAAAAACAAGGAGCATATCATGAGGCGCTCAATTACCTTCTCGTCCCTTACCGGCATTCTGATTACTCTCAGCGGCTGCGGCATACTGACAACCGGGACAATACCGGCACCCGCCAACACTCCCGATTACCAGGCGGGCTACCAGGACGGTTGTACCACCGCTCACGGCGACTATACAAAAAACAGTGAACTTTTTAAAAAAAATCGTGACTATTATGACGGTTGGTTTGCCGGTCGAAGCGGCTGTCAGGGGAAATAACCCCCTGAACCCCGATGAAAATTTTTCATAACAAAGTAAATTGCCAAATGACTTCCTTCGATCAGTACACGTTTTCTCCTCCCGCAAACGGATCTTTCAATGCAGTTTAAATATAAAGGTATCGATCAGTCAGGCAGACGTGTCAAGGGCAGAGTCAACGCCTTGACAGAGGAAGAGGCCAAACAGATCCTCCGTGCTCAGGGGATCTATTATCAAAAAATCCAACCCGCTTTTGAACTCAAATGGAACAGCCTCACACAGCGCAAAATGCCGGGAATGCTCCTAAGCTCCTTCTCGCGGGAACTCTCAAGCTATCTCGGCTCGGGAATGACGCTTTTGGTGGCATTGAAGCTGATGGAGAATCAGCATAAAGAGGAAAAAACCTATTCCGCATTTTTGGGGGAATTGCGAAAGGGCATTGAGGAGGGACGATCCTTTTATCGCGCCCTAACGGCCCAACAGATCTATCAGCTTCCTGATTTTTTTCTCCAAAGTGTCAATGTGGCCGGTCAGAGTGGAAAACTGGTGGAAGTCCTCAAGAATATGGGCGAGTTCTTCTCCGTTCAAAACCGGGTCAAAAAACAGGTACTCAACGCCATGGCCTATCCCCTCTTTATCTTTGTCGTTGCCATGGGGATGACCGGCTTTCTGATCAGTTATGTCGTGCCAAAAATCACGGGGATCTTCGAAGACACCGGCCAGGCACTGCCGAAAGTCACCCGCTTTGTCCTGGGATTGAGTGACTTTTTTTCTCATCATTATATTGCGTTGGGCGTGGGGGTGGTCCTTTTTGTCTTTTTTTATCGGCTCTTTTATACCCGCTGGAGACTTTTCAGAAAAGTCGTCGATCGTTTATTGCTGAGGACACCGGTTATCGGGGACTTGATCCAAAACCACGAGTTGGCACGTTTCAGCTATATTCTCTCACTGATGCTCTCTTCGGGAGTCTCCTACGCCCAGGCGGTGGAATTGGCCGGAACAACCTTTAACAATGCGGCAATGCAGGATCTCTTCAATCAGACGGGAGAAAAAGTCAAAGAGGGCAATACGCTCACGCAGGCTCTGCGCAAATGCAACGGAAAATTCCTCAAACGCAATTTTCTTCAGTCGCTGGCACTGGGAGAAGAATCCAGCGAACTCCCTTCCGTTATGCTGAATCTGTCACGCCTCTACAACGAAGAGAACGAAGACCGGCTCAAAATGCTTCTAAGTCTGATGGAGCCGGTCATGATGCTGGTAATCGGTCTGATTGTCGGGGTCATTGTCATGGCGATGCTGCTGCCCATCTTCAGTATGAATCTTGGTGCGGCGGGGAAACTCTAACTTTCCTATCCCTCCAAAGCCGATTCAGCCACAGCCCTGCTCTTCCGAAGAAGCCTCCACAAACTTCGGTAGAGCTTCCCCTCTTATTCAGATGATTTGCCTGTCAATTACTGACAACCGACACACTCCATACTGCGATCTTCGACCCCTTCTTCTGCTGCAACCGCTTCCGGAGACTGGCTTCGCAGGTAGTAGGTGGATTTCAGACCGAATTTCCAGGCTTCCATATAGATCTCGTTGAGATAGCGGCCGCTGGCCTTGTCGAGGCTGATGAAGATATTGAGGCTCTGCCCCTGATCGATCCACTTTTGGCGAATCGCTCCGGCTCGGATCAATAGACGCTGATCCAGCTCATAACTCGGCGTATAATAAGCCCAGGTATCCGGATTGAGATTGGGAACGACAACGGGAATCATCCCGGAAAGATTCTCTTCGAACCATTTGCGTTTGTAAACCGGCTCGATCGCCTGGGTGGTTCCCGTGAGAATGGAGATGGAACTGGTGGGGGCGATCGCCATCAGATAACCGTTGCGCATACCGTCTTTTTTGACCTTCTCTTTCAACGCCATCCAGTCGTGGGTATAGCCGAAGAGCCCTCCCCTGTCAACCAGTTTACATGCCTCGGGATTGGCTTTGTCGATGGGGAAGATCCCCTTGGACCAGTCGGAGCCCTCAAAATTGGGATAGGTCCCCTTCTCCAGCGCCAGATCACTGGAGGCTTTGATAGCATAGTAGCTGATCGATTCCATCACTTCGTCGATCTTGTGGAAATGTTCGTTACTTCCCCACTCGATTCCCGATTCGGCCAGCATCTGGGCCTCTCCCATGACCCCCAGACCGATGGAACGGCTCTTCTGGTTGGTCTTTTTGACCTTGGCGAGGGGATAGAAATTGAGGTCGATGACATTGTCAAGCATCCGGATCGCCGTCGGAACGACCCGGGCGATATCCTCGGGGGTATTGATCTTGGAGAGGTTGACAGAGGCCAGGTTGCAGACGGCGGTTTCACCGTCCACGGCCTCCTTCTCCACCATCCAGATCTTTTTGCCTCCTAGAGTATCCAGGGCGGTGATCTTTTTGGCGGGTTTGGTGACACCGTTGTCAACCGTTACCTCTTCCTCCTCCTCGAAATAGCTCACCGTCTGATCCTCGAAGATGATCTTCATCCGGTAGTGGTTGGGCGACGTGTTCTGGAAGATTTCGGTACAGAGATTGGAACTGCGGATAATCCCGGCATGACGGTTGGGATTGGCCCGGTTGGCGGCATCTTTGAAGCAGAGGAAGGGGTTGCCGGTCTCGAAATAGCTGCGCAGCACCTCTTTCCAGAGCTGTTTGGCCGAGATCACTTCTCGGGTCAGACTCTCGTCCTGCTCCAGTTCCTCATAGCGTTTCTCGAACTCTTCACCGTAAAGTTCTGTCAACTCCTTGACCTCATAAGGATCAAAAAGTGTCCAGGTCGCATCTTCCGCCACACGTTTCATAAAAAGATCGTTGATCCAGAGAGCGGGGAAGAGATCGTGGGCACGACGGCGCTCTTCGCCGGAATTTTTCTTGAGATCCAGGAAATCGCGTACGTCGATATGCCAGGGCTCGATATAGACGGCGATCGCTCCCTTGCGGGTGCCGAGCTGATCGACGGCGATGGCCACGTCGTTGGCGATCTTGAGGAAGGGGACGATCCCGCCGGCAGCGTGTTTGTGCCCGTCGATATAGGAACCCATCCCCCGCACCTGGGTCCAGTCCCAGCCGATCCCGCCGCCGAACTTGGAGAGCAGCGCCATCTCTTTGTACCCGTCGAAGATCCCTTCGATATTGTCGGGGGTGGAACCGATATAGCAGGAGCTGAGCTGATGGCGGGTAGTCCGGGCGTTGGAGAGGGTGGGCGTGGCCGCCATCACCTCGAACTTGCTGAGAATATCGTAGAACTTCTTCGCCCAGGTCTGACAGTCAAACTCGTTCTGGGCCAGGAACATCGCCACCGCCATAAAGAGATGCTGGGGCAACTCGATAGGCTGGCCGTTGCGGTCCTTGATGAGATAGCGGTCGTAGAGGGTACGAATTCCCAGATAGGTAAACTGCAGATCCCTCTCGGGCTTGATGTAGTCATTCAGATCATCCAGATCATACTTCTCTTTAAGCCCCAGAAGAATCCGCCCCTCCTTCTCACCCCTCTCGAAATAGTCCCGCAGATGGATATAGCCGGTGAAACCCGAGACCTTGTGATAGAGATCGTAAAGAAAGAGACGGGCGGCGACAAAAGTCCAATTGGGTTGATCGATGTCGATCTTGTCCACCGCCGTTTTGATGAGGGTAAGCTGGATATCCTCCGTCTTGATCATATCCTGAAACTGAAGCTTGGCATCGACCTCCAACTCGCTCTGGCTCACACCATCAAGGCCTTCGACGGCGGCGGAGGTATATTTCTGGATTTTGGAGACATCCAGGGGTTCGACTCTTCCGTTACGTTTGACGACTCTGATCATTCTCGCTCCTGAGGGGGAAGTCTCTTTTGCATTCAGTAAGTGCTTAATTGGAAATCCGGTCTTAACTCTTGGAAAATCAGGTAAAACCGTGCAGCTTTTTGTGCAAAACAGGTAGGTGGATTTTACTCAAAAACAACTGATGGTCATGTTAAAAATGGAGGGGGGAAAGGCAGAAGTTTTATAACATTTTATAATGAAATCTATGGGCTCTCCAGAGGGCCCATGAGATGGGTTTTTCAGTCTTCTTTTCCAAAAACCCTTTCAAAAATACGATCGACATTTTTGGTGTAGTAGCTGTAGTCAAAGGCCTCCCGGATCTGTTCTTCACTCAATTTGCTGCGCAGTTCCTCATCGGCCAGAAGGTACTGCAGGAAGAGGCTCTCTCCCCTCTCATTGACGGGAGGCTTGCCCTGCTGGAGTGCCTCCCAGACCTTCATGGCGTTGCGCTGGACAATCTTGTAGGCCTGCTCACGGCTCACGCCCGCTTTGGGCAGCTCCAGCAGAATCCGCTGGCTGAAGACCAGCCCGCCGGTGCGGTTGAGGTTTTTGAGCATATTCTCGGGCATCACCGTGAGGTTGGCGATGACATTGTTGAAGCGGTGAAGCATGAAGTCCGAAGTAACGAAACTGTCGGGGAGCCAGAAGCGTTCGGTAGAGCTGTGGGAGATATCCCGCTCGTGCCAGAGGGCGACATTCTCCATGGCCGGAATGACATAGGCCCGGATGATCCGGGCCAGGCCGGTGATGTTCTCTGTGAGGATCGGGTTACGTTTGTGGGGCATGGCCGAAGAGCCCTTCTGCCCCTTGGCGAAATACTCCTCGGCTTCATAGACCTCGGTCCGCTGCCAGTGACGTACCTGAACGGCGAACTTTTCGATGGAGCTGGCCAACAAGGCCAGGGCCGAAGCCAGCCGGGCATAACGGTCCCGCTGGATCACCTGGTTGCTCACCGGTGCCGGTTTGAGCCCCAGCTCTTCACAGGCGATCTCCTCCAGCTCCAGGGGAGCGTGGGCAAAGTTGCCCATGGCACCGCTGATCTGTCCTACGGCAATCACCTCCATGGTCTGCTCCAGGTTCTCCAGGTGCCGTCGCAGTTCGTCGTACCAGACCGCCAGGACGAGACCGAAGGTAATGGGCTCACCGTGAATTCCGTGGCTGCGCCCCACCATCAGGGTATATTTGTGCTCCATGGCCCGCTTTTTGACCGATTCCATCACCATCTTCACATCCTCGATGATGAGTTCGAGAGAATCTCGCATCTGGAGCGCCACGGCGGTATCGACCGTATCGGAACTGGTCATCCCGTAGTGGAACCAGCGACTCTCCTCCCCCAGGCTCTCGGCGACACTGGTAGTAAAGGCGATGAGATCGTGCCGGGTCTCCGCCTCGATCTCGTCGATACGTTCGACGGAGAAGGTAGCGTTCTCGACGATCTTCCTGGCATCTTCGTCGGGGATCAGTCCCAGTTTGTTCCAGGCTTTGACTACCGCCTTCTCCACCTCCAGCCAGGCGGCATAGCGGGCGTGCTGCGTCCACTTCTCTTTCATCTCTTTGCGTGCATATCGTTCTACCACTTCCTACCCTTTCACGGTGTATCTTCACAGGAAACATCCAGCCCAATAGACCAATAACCAATACACCAATAACAAAATAAAATTGGCTAATATTCTACTCAAATCCCCGTGAAGGAGTCCTGATTGCCCTTTGTTCAACGCACCTTTTTCCTGGAAGAAGAACAGCTCGCCTTCGTCTGGCTGATGCGCACCTTCGGAATCACCCAGGGGGAGGCCCAGCGGATCATCGACCGGGGACGTCTGCTCTGTCACGGAGAGACCCTGCCGGACAAATCGGCCCGGATCTCCGGCGAAGTGGAGGTGGTCTATTTCGAACCCCAAAGCCGAGGTAACGCTCCGATCCTGAGCACGCCTGATTTCTATCTTTTCGACAAGCCAAGCGGCATTCTGGTCCATCCCAAAAAAATGACAACCCCCTACTCCATGCTTGACGAGGTCCGCCATTTCGGCGGGCAGCACGCCAACGCCGTCCACCGAATCGACAAAGAGACCTCCGGCCTGCTCCTGGCCAGCCGCCACAAAGAGGCCGAACGTTTCCTCAAGGGCGCTTTCGAACGCAAAGCGATCCAAAAGAGCTATCGGGCCTGGGTCCAGGGCAGAGTCGAAAAAGCCTTCAGCGTCGACGCCCCGATCCTCCTCAACGACGACTACGGCCCCACAAAACATAAAGTCTTCATCCACGATCAGGGGAAACGGGCCTACACTTCATTCATGCCGCTACAGTACGACGAGAGGCTCGATGCCACCCTCCTGGAGTGCATTCCCCATACCGGCCGCACCCACCAGATCCGCATCCATTTGTTTCACGTGAAACATCCTATCCTGGGCGATCCCATCTATGGCACAAGCTACGAAACAGCTGAAGCCTATCTGGAGGAGCGCCTCAGCCCTGAAGAACGGCAACGCCACACCGGAGCCGACCGGTTGATGCTCCACGCCTATTCGGTAGAGTTCAATTACAAACAACACTGGAAACTCTTTAGCCGCAACGACTTTTCTCAGGAAAAAACAGCGATTGCCCCACCCGGTAAGAGAGAATTCAATTTGACGAACGGATGGAAGATAGAGACTGAAAAGCCTGAAGAGGTCTTGTCATAGAAATGGTCATTTGTCACTGGCCATTGGTCATTGGGAATTGGGCAAAAAACTTGCATTTATTAACTCGGCGTGGTTTTTTGTACCAGGAAGGCAGAACTTATTACGGCAATGCAGGGCTAAAGCCCTGCCTCCAATGTTGGGATAATATCCACCGGAGTAATACTGGCTTATCCCACGCGGATTCTACTGCAACATTCAGACGGGCAAAAAGGTGCCTAAGGCACTTACCAGTAACCAATAACCAATGACTACTTTATTTATCACTCCGAATCACAATAATAAACCCAATGACTCCCACGACTACCACACCGCCGATAATAATATAGAGCGCCAAATCTACCGGTGTCATCTTCCCACTCCTTCACTGAGTTTCTGTTCACGCAATTGCCCGCAGGCGGCAGAGATATCCAGGCCTTTGGATTCCCGGATCGTACAAAGAACCCCTTTGCCCAGGAGATATTCCTGGAAACGGCGCATGTCCTCCGGTTCGGGACGCTGGAAATCGGTACCCGGATAGGGGTTGAAGTAGATCAGGTTGACTTTGGCCTTGATACCGTTGAGCAGTTTGACCAGTTTTTTCGCCGCTGCGATATCGTCGTTGACATCTTTGATGACAAGATATTCGAAGAGGACCTTTTTGCGCTGGTTGACAGGGAAATTGCGTACCGCCTCCATGATCGAGGCAATGTTATAGGCCTTGTTGATCGGCATGAGCTGTTGACGAAGCTCATCGTCTACCGCATGAAGACTGATCGCCAGGTTGATCCCCAGATCCATTTTGCCGAGTCTTTCAATTTTGATGCTCAACCCCGAGGTCGAGATGGTCTGGCGGTTGGGGGAGATGCTCATCCCGTCCATATCGGAAAAAATCTTTACCGCCTTGGCCACGTTGTCAAGGTTGTCCAGCGGCTCTCCCATTCCCATATAGACCAGGTTGACACGATGATTGGAAGGGATCGCCTGATCCTTGTAGATCTCTAGGACCTGATCCACGATCTCCCCGGCACTTAGGTTCCGAATGAATCCCCCTTTGGCCGTCAGACAGAAAGCACACCCCACTTTGCAACCGACCTGGGAAGAGATACAGACGGTATAGCGGCGATGGTGTTTGAGGGTGCCGTCTTCATGATACTCGGCTTCCTTCATCAGCAAAAGCACTGCCTCGACCGTATGCCCGTCATGGAGGCGAAAAAGGTATTTGATGCTGCCGTCCCGACTCTCCTGCTTTGAAACCATCTCCAGAGGATGAAACTCATACTTCTCTTCCAGTTCCTGACGGAGTGATTTGGGCAGGTTGGCCATCTCCTCGAAACGGTCGACGTGTTTGTGATAGATCCAGTTATAGATCTGTTTGGCGCGGAAAGAAGGCTGGACCTCTTTGGAGAGTTCCTCTTTTGTGTAATCATGGATAATCTTTTTCATTGCCTTTTGCCTATTTCTTTTTTTGAACCGTCGGGCTCACTTCAAAAGACCTTTCTCTTTGAGATACTCTTCGAGTCGGGTCATCGCCTCTGTCTGATTCTTCAGAAAATCCTCGTGAGCCTTTTCGTCACAGTAGTTGGTGACACAGAAAACACCTCCGGCCGGGATGCCGAAAGTCTTGGCCACCGCCAAGACCGAAAAGAATTCCATATTCTCCAGCTCCAGGCGACGGGAAAGGAAACGTTTGGCCATTTCCGGATCGGTCGTGATGTAGTTGGACGAGTTGACGATTGTTTCACGTGAAACATCCTCGGCGGCAGAAACCACATTGTTGATGGGGGTATAGGCACTGCCCAGCAGTAGTCCCTGCTCCACATTGGCGGCCGTTTTGGATTCGACAATATCGAAGATTCCATGATTTCCATAACTTCCCGCCGTCCCAACAAAGAGGAGAAACTCGGGAGCCTCCATCGTCGCCAGACGGGTCAGATTGATCGCCGCCTCTACCATCCCTACTCCGATCGGCAGCGCAAATTCAAACTGTTCACTGTTTCCGGCACAGAGAAACATCACTACAGCCTCACCGGAATATTACGGGATTTGAGATAGCGCTTCAGGTCCATGATATCGATCTCCCGGAAATGGAAGATACTCGCGGCCAATGCGGCATCGGCTTTGCCGATAGTAAATGCCTCCTCGATATGCCGCATCGTCCCGGCACCGCCGCTGGCGATGATGGGAAGGGGTGCCACTTCGCCGATACGGCGGTTGAGCTCGTTGTCGAAACCCGCTTTGGTCCCGTCGGCATCCATGGAGGTCACCAGCAGCTCTCCCGCTCCCCGGTTGTAAGCTTCCCGGGCCCACTCGACGGCATCGATACCCGTATCCTGCCGCCCACCGTGGGTAAAGATGTGCCAACGGCCCTCTCCTACCCGTTTGGCGTCGATAGCCACGACAATGCACTGGGAACCGAAACGTTTGGCCCCCTCTTCGATGAAAGCGGGGCGCTTGATGGCGGCGGAGTTGACGCTGACCTTGTCACACCCTGCATCCAGCAGCCGGTAGATATCCTCCAGTTCCCGGATCCCCCCGCCGACGGTCAGGGGAATAAAGACCTCTTTGGCTACCTGCCGGACCACCTCAACCATCGTTCCCCGCTCCTCGTGGGTTGCCGTGATATCGAGAAAGGTGAGCTCATCCGCCCCCTCTTCGTTGTAGCGTCGAGCCACCTCGACAGGATCTCCCGCATCCCGAAGGTTGACGAAGTTCACCCCCTTCACGACCCGGCCGGCATTGACATCGAGGCAGGGAATTATACGTTTTGCAAAGGTTTCCATACCTTCTTTCTCCCTATGAGTTTCATAAGATTATATCGAAGATCGATACTCCCCCATTCAAAACATCACCTCTTTTTTCAGAATAAGAGGGTTCAAAAGAAAACTCTAAAATATTTGGAAGAGAACGCTCCCCGAAGCGTAATGGTGATGAGTCGTAGAGGGACCGGAAGTTGCGAGAGGATGAGAGGAGAACTGACGATAATTCTCCTATGCTGCGATTTCAAAATTTCACGGGTTTGCGATTTTTGGATACCGAAGTGCTGTTGCAAAAGTTCATAGGCATCTTTATCTTCTCCCGAGTAACGCAACGCATCCTGCGTCAAAAAGAGTGAATTGCTCAACTCTGTCCGCATGCGGGAAGCGATATATTGAGCCATCGTTATATTTTGTTCTCTAATCTTTAGCAGGCCGAGGATTACAAGAGAGATCAACATGACAGAAATAAGGATTTCGATGAGAGTAAAGGCTTTTCGCTGGCGTATCTTCAAAAAATATCCCCTATGTCCCGGAGGCGATCCCGGTTTCGCAACCAGTAGTCGCGTGCCTCCTCCAGGCTGTTGAAGTTTTCGACTTTACCAAAGAAAGAGGGAACGAAATAAAACATCTCCCCTTTTTGCAGGATCATCTGATCGTTGCTTCCATTGGGAAAGTATCGGAAACGCAGGCAGACGGGCTGATCCTGATAGCGGCCGAACTCAAGCCGGACAGGTTCCAGGTAGCCATTGAGCGAATAAGCTTTCAGCGGCGGCAAAGTATAAGGTGCGGCATTCATGGTCCCCTGCGGAGTATGGAAAAAACATTGCCGGCATTCATCGATGCAGACCAACTCTGCCCAGGGGTAAAAAGAGCCCGGCGCAATTTTTTTGAGCCTCGCAGGGGTTATCTGTTCTCCCTTTTCTCCACGCTTACCGGATTTGGAAAGGGACAAAGTAATCAACAGCGTAAAAATGGAGAGGAGAAGAATAACGATCAGGAGTTCCAACAGCGTAAAGGCTCTACGAACGCCTTCTCGGGATAGAATGCCCCTTATTTTTGACATTTGCTGTAATAGATATCGGCCGCTTCCCCTTCGCCCCCCTCTTTCCTGTCTGCTCCGAAACTGATAAGATCGAAAGTATTATCTTTTTTGATATAGGTAAACGGATTGCGCCAGGAGTCCTTGGGAAGTTTTTCGAGATAAGGCTGCGTGGAGTAGTTGGGATATTTATCGGGGTCGGGATTCTTCAAAAGTGCCTGAAGCCCCTCCTCCGTATCGGGATAGCTTCCGTTATCCAACTTAAACATCTTCAGGGCCTGGGCGACGCTGCTCATTTGGGTGCAGACCAAATCCCTTTTGGCCTTTTCCCCGGCTCCGATAAGGTTGGGAGCGACAAAAGCTGCCAAAATCCCCAGAATCAATATGACGACCAAAAGTTCCAATAGACTAAATGCTTTTTTCATACTTATCCAACCTTTGAGGTAAAACTGTCTATAATATTATACCATTAGAGATTTTATGGGAATTGCACTTTGAGGATGTTGAGAATGAGACGGGGGGTGACATTGTTGATCACCCTATCGGTCATCGCGGCGATGGGGTCACTGATTGCCCTGCTTTACGGCTACATCGAACATACACGCCAAAAAGCGGCGGATCAAAGTGCACTATTGCAGGCATCTCTCCTGAAAAATGATCTCAAAATGCTGCTGAGCAAGTATCTAAACAGTAAAAACCTCTCCACGTTCTACACCATCCCTCTGACTATCAATTCACAGGAGGCCGGCTATTCGGCTCAATTATACTGCCGACCTCTACTCAGCACCATCCCCATAGAATGGCTGGGTTCCAAGGTCAAAAAAACCCATCCGCCCTTTTACCGTCTGGCCAAAGAGATCTTGGAAAACCTCATCGATTCATCAGAACTCAAAGAACCAAACCGACTTTTTGATATGATACTGGAAAGTTTGCTTACAGATGAAGTTCGGGGAGAAGGGAAGTGGCTGAAAGAGCGGGGAGACGCACTGAGCTTCCGAAGGTTTGAAGAGCTACTTGATCGGTACAGATTCGAGGCGGATGATCCGAAGGTGGAAGATATTCGATGGAGAAATTACTTCAACTTCACGCCGATCGGGGATGTAATGAAATTGGAAAGAGACTCTCTTACTCCGGAGTTGCTCGCCTATTTTTACGGTCTGGACGCCGACGAAGTGAAAAGGGAACGTTCCGAGGGGAACCTGAAGGCCCTTCTCGATGAGTATGCCGACACCAACAAACGCTATGACTGGCTCTTTGCAAAGGGTTTGTCTCCTGTGATGCATTGCGATGTAATTTTCGGCTATCAGGAGAGGGAATATCATCTTGGTTTCGACTATTTAAACAAAAGGGTGGAAAATTTTGACTTTTATCGATAAGAAGAAAAAACTCTTTTTCTTATCCCGAGGGACGACACACACTCTCTCGGCACGAGAGCCCTTTGACCTTCTGCTGTCCCCCCAATTTTATCTGATGCAGAAGAAACGTCTGACGATCCGATTTGGCTTTGAGGCCAAGCGGCTGGCCCCCTCCATCCTGGAAGAGCTCGGAGCCAAACCTGACTGGCAATTTGAAGTCTTTAAAGAAGATGAAGATTGGGTATTCGTAGCTTACGACCCCACGGAGGTAGAAAAGGCACTTGGAAGCTTGGGCCTGGAGACAACGCGGGTGCACCGTGTTTTTTTCGCCCAACAGATAGCCACACAGCTCCAACGGCCTCTGCGAGTCGGTGAAGAAGAGCTTTTGACACTCATCGAGGGCACCGTTGTTATCCTTCCCCCTTCCCTCCTTCCTGTCGCATCAGCGATAGATGATTTGCCGGGAATCGAAAATATTTCCCGACCGGAAAAGGGATTTTCCTTCCCCTTTTCCTCCGGCGGAAAATGGATCAGTACGGAGGAGCTTATGCTGCTGACCGCGCTTCTATTCATTTTGGGATTTATCTGGACCGTCGAGGGGTTGCACTACCGAAAAGAGGTCCGCAACCTGGAGAACTCGCTTCATCGGTGGGGAAAAGATTACCCTCGATTGGAGAACCCTATCCTCCGTGATAATATTTATCATAAATATGCGAATATTGACAAACATCAACGCCAACTCAGAGAGACCTTGAAAAAGATAGGGAGTTTGACCAGCAAGGATTCAAAATTGACCTCGCTGAAGATGGATCAAAAGGGGTATACCGTTGCCATCGAGACCCATGGAGCAAAGAAAAATGAGGTAATGGCTCTTTCCCAAAGAATCGGCTTCACTCCCAAAAGTAACAAAGATGAAATTATTCTGCATGGAGCCTGGGATAAATGAGTCAACGAAACCTCCTGCTCCTCGGATTGGCATTGGCTATTACGTTGGCAGCTTTTCTCTTTAAAACCGTTCAACACCGTGAATTGGAACAGAAGCAGAAACAGACGCAAATCGCTCTCGCTCAGATTCAAAAGACGGTGGCACTCGAAAAGATCTGGAGAGGAAAAGGCCTTCCCAAAAAGCTCGATAGATTGAAAAATGAATTCCCGAAAGAAAAGATCAAAGCGTTCCGCTTCAAACACAAAAAAGCCGCCATCGCTTTTCAAAACCTCTCGGGGAGAGAGCTTAACCGCCTCGTGTCAAAACTTGCCTCCCTTCCCTTGCAATTCAAGACCCTGGTTATCGAACGACAAAAGGATCGATATAGCATGGAGTGCACATGTCTTTGGTAAAAAAAGGACTCATTGTCCTGTTGACAACCTGGCTTGCTATCATCTTTTTCGCTCCCAAACGAGAGATCTGCTATTATCTCCAAAACAGACTTACCCAGGCAGGATTTACTGTGTCGCTTGAAAAGATTTCGGAAAAGCCGCTGGGAATCGAAATAGGAAAAGCAACCATCATTTTCCCTGACAAAAATCAATTTTCATTTGAAAACGTGACACTTTGGACATTACTTTTCTATACACACTTCCGAATCAAAGAGCTCAAACTCTCATACGGAGCTTCCCGACTTCCTCTGATTCTTGGAGAGGTCAAGGGGTATTATGCATTGTGGGATCCTTTTGAGATACTCTTCAAAGGCACCGGTGCCGCTGCCCAAATCGAGGGCGTACTGAATCTCAAAGAGCGCGTGCTCTCTTTTCACCTAAAAGGAGAGAAGAGATATCTCAGTACTCCGGGTCCCCATCTCAAAAAAGACAAAGAGGGGTGGTTCTTTGAAGACAGATACTGAACGTACGAAGTGGTTACCCTCTTTATTGCTCATACTCGGAACCGTCATACTGATCAAACTGATCTGGGTAAGCCTGGAAATATTTTATCTCCCTTCATACGCACCTGAGAAGAAGAGTTCCACGCAGGCCAAAGCTCTCCGCTATCATTTGTCTATCGCTTCCAATGCGTCACTCCATCAACGAAAACAAGAGTTGACAGCCCATAAAATCACCTCTTTGAAGGGGTATACACTGGAGGCGACCTACCTTGACAGCAAAGTGCATCTGGCCGTTGTCAGCCTCAGAGGACACGCTTTTGTCCTGAGGGAGGGCGACCGGATTCAAGGAGGTTTTCTCCTCAAAAAGGTAGAATCCGGAAAGGTCATTTTCGAAAAAGATGGGCATAATTATATTTTGAAAATGAAACAGGGGAAGAAGGAGACCCTTTCCTTCCCCAACACGATACATTATGCACGCCTCTTCACTCGGAGAGTGCACCTCGATTCGGGAAATAGATTCCCTGTCCCCTGCTTCCCATCGATGGAAAATATCAACGACCGGTCGGGAGCCTCTTTGTCAAGTGAAATGCCCCCCCTTTGGGAAGCCTTTCATGTATAACGTGAAGGAATATCCCGAACACAGAAACGGAAAGATACTGCATAACGGCAGACAATAAGAGAGTGAGGCAAAACGGAACAATGAAACTGAAAGTCATACTTCTAGCAATATCCCTGATCGTTATCTCCCTATGGTCGGAAGTACCGAAAAACGATGAAATAAGACTCAACATCCAAAACATGGAGATCAAAAAGTTTGTAGAGATGATCGGGAAGATCACAGATAAAAATATCCTCATCAACAGTGATCTAAAGGGCAAAATCAACTTTATCTCCAACCGACCGATCAAAAAGTCGTCCCTCTTCTCTCTGGCGAACTCCATCCTTTCCAGCAAAGGATATGCGTTGATAGATCATGGAGACTTCATGGAGGTTGTCCGCGCCGCCGAAGCCGCCGGCAGAGGAATCCCGGTGAGTGAAAATGTCCAAGGGGAGACGATGCGAACCGTGCTGTTCCCGCTCAAACGGAGCAACGCTTCCGTGATTCGGGCAAAGATACGCCCTCTCCTGGACAGAAACGCCAAGGTCGTCTCATTCAAAGAGAACAATATCCTTGCAGTAACCGCCTACCCCAAAACACTCCGCTCCATCAAAACACTGATCAACGCGATTGAAAATACGGGCAACCAGGGGAGTGTCGTGATCAAACTCAAGCATGCCGGAGTCAATGATGTCTATGGCAATGCCGTCAATATGGCGAAACAGCTCTTTCCCCAAACGATCCCCGGAGAAAAGGTCGGCATCTACAAAGATGAACCCAGCAATTCGATCATCGTCGTCGGGAAGAAAAAAAATGTGATGAAGATGGTCCGATACATCAAACAGCTTGACAGAAAAGGTGAGAGTGTCAATCAGCGGATGTATGTCATACCTCTGAAAAACTCCAATGTGGAAGATATGGAAAAGATTCTGGGGAAACTGGTTGCCCAGATGAATAATATCTCCATAAAAAAAGGGCGAAAAGGATCAGCGAACGCTTCCCAAAAAGCCATGGTGGTCTCCGATGTAGAAAGAAACGCTCTGATCGTTCTGGCCACCGGCGAACAATATCGAAACATCATGCAGGTGGTCCATCGAATCGATGTAGAAAAACCCCAGGTTTATATTCGGGCCAGAGTGGTGGAGATCAACAATAAATTGGCCCAGGAGATCGGTGCCCGGTACGGTTTTGAGGGCGGGGTTATCACCCCGCACGGGCTTTTTTCGCTTGGGGGTAATTTCGGCGGGGGCTCTTCGGTACAGGTTTCCCAAAATCTTCTCAACGCCTTCGGCGGGCAAAGTTCGGACGGCAACTCCAGCAGCCCCTTTAACTTCAGCAATGTCAAAGCCCTCTTTTCCCTGGGGGTTCAACTCAATCTTTACAAACAGGATGGAGCCGCCCATGTCCTGAGCGAACCCTCGATTCTTTGTACCAACAATCAGGAATCCGAGCTCTTTGTCGGAGAGACCCGATCGATTCTGACCAGTTCGGCAAGCGGAGACAATCAGAACGACCTGACCCGCAACAACTATGAACGAAAAGATATCGGACTGACCCTGAAGGTGAAACCGAGACTTTCAAGCAATAACAAAGTCGCCTTGACCGTCGATGCCATTATCGAAGATGTGGATGACAGCAGCGGCTACAACAGCCCTACACCCACCACTTACAAAAGAAAGGTGACGACCAACGCCATTGTCCAAAACGGGCAAACCGTCATTATCGGCGGGCTGATCAAAAATATCGCCAGTGCCGCCAATAACAAAATTCCTATTTTGGGAGATATTCCGGTCATAGGTCGTCTCTTCCAAGATGAAGGAAAGGCAGAAAGGAAGGTTGATCTCGTGATCTATCTCACCCCTTTTATCGTCCGACATAGCCGAGATCTGACCAAACTGAGGACCTTCCTCTCCAATCTGGAAGAGATTCAAGAACGTTACTCCCGTTTTATCAAAGAACGGATCGAAGATAAAAACGGAGGGGGCAAGGAGCCTGTACGGCCAGACAAGGTATCCGATCATTCGGAAGACAATACCCTCTCTCACCAGCGACCCAACAATGCCCTGGATATTTTGAGGACGCGACCTTGAAGCCGGAAACGCTGGAACTTCCCCGACTTGAACAAGTCGATCTGGAACCCTATTGGAGTGAGGAGATCGATCACCGCACCGCCATAAAGCATCATCTTCTTTTTGCCATATATCACGATCAGATCATCGCGGTGATCCATCCTGCCTACCGTGCCGAAGGCTTGAACTACCTCTCCCGGCTTGGAATTTCCTATCCGGTCTATCTCCTGGACGAGGAGAGTTTTACCCGGCTGCGAAACAAATTTCTCGAGCTTCAGACCAGCAACGCCTATGAAGAGATGGGAAATGCCTCCGAAGAGTTGATTGAGGCCGAGTCCGATCTGCTGGAATTTATTCAAAATGCGCAGGATCTCCTCTCAGATGAGGCGTCGGCCCCCGTTATCAAACTGGTCAACTCTCTCTTTTTTCAGGCGATCAAAAAAGGGGCAAGCGACATCCATATCGAATCCCATGAACGTAAGGGCGAAGTGAGACTACGTGTCGACGGTGTCCTCAAAAAGCATCTGGAGCTTGACCGGAGGATTGTCACCCTCGTTATCAACCGGATCAAAGTCATTTCCAATCTGGATATCTCCGAAAAACGGTTGCCGCAGGATGGACGAACCCAAATCAGTATCTCCGGAAGGACCCTGGATGTCAGGGTCTCCATCCTCCCAACCTATCACGGTGAACGGGTGGTAATGCGAATCCTGATGCAGAGCGAACATATCCCCTCGCTTCCATCGCTGGGATTCACCGACAAAATCACTTCCGCGTTCTATCACCTCCTGGCCCATTCCCATGGAATGATTCTTGTCAGCGGCCCCACAGGTTCAGGAAAATCAACGACTTTGCACTCCTTTTTGCAACATATCGCTTCACCGGACAAAAACATCATCACCATCGAAGACCCCGTTGAATACAACGCCGACAATATCAACCAGATTCAGGTCAACGAAAAGGTGGGGCTGACCTTCGCCCAGGGATTGCGTTCCATTCTTCGTCAGGATCCGGATGTGGTAATGGTGGGAGAGATTCGTGACCAGGAGACGGCTCGCATCGCCGTTCAGGCCTCTTTGACCGGGCACTTGATGCTCTCGACACTTCACACCAACGATGCCACCTCCGCCTTGACACGCCTGATGGATATGGGAATCGAAGGATATCTCCTCTCTTCGACACTCTTGGGGGTCTTGGCCCAAAGGTTGGTCCGGAAATTATGCCCGCATTGCAAACAACCGGAAAAGCTGGATGCCAAAACTCTCGCCACGGCACATCTTGACCCTTCTGTCACCTATTACCGCGCCGTAGGTTGTCCCGAGTGCGACTTCACCGGCTACAAGGGCCGCCAGGCCGTCGGAGAGCTTTTTATCGTGGACGATACCGTCAAGAAGATGATTGCCCAGGGGCTCAAAGACTATAAAATTCGGGAACAGATGAAAAAAAACGGTATGCAGACAATCGCCGACCGACTCAGCGAGTTACTCTATGAAGGATTGACCAGCTACGAAGAGGCGGTACGCGTCGGGCTAATGGACGGGTGATGCACTGCCGTAGGGCTTTTACACTGCTAGAGATGCTGATCTCTACCGTTCTCATCTCCCTTGTTCTGATCGGGCTCTACCAAAGTCTGAATATCCAACAACAGAGCAATAAGATCCTTCACGGCTATTTAAAAAATGCGGAACATCAAAACCGCAATGTCTTGGTGCTTTACCGTGATCTGATCGCCAGTGACGGGAATTTGAGTATTCACAAGGGGGAATTTGACCGCCTCTGTATCAACAGAACCGCCAATACCCTGCATGACCTGGATTGGCCGAGAGTCTGCTGGGTCGTTGCAAAAGAACATCACACGCTCTTCCGGATAGAGGGAAACGCTTTTTCACTGCCTCCCCGACCGGATGAGCGTGTCGCAATCGATGAGGTCATGAAAGAGATGCAGCTCTTTGATGTCTATCGGAACAAAGGAGATCTTCTCATCGTCCTCCAGGCACAGAACAAGCCCCCCTACTCTTTTGTCATTCAAGGGGTGGAAGCCCCACCGCCGAAGCGGAAGAAAAAGAAAGAAACAAAAAAGTGATGACAAACAGGAAAAGCGGTTTTTTGCCGAACACAAGGATCATGTTAAAATATAGAGAGTAGTCGGTATGCGATCCTTTTTGCGGAGTAGCGAAGTCCCAGTATTTGAATTTTAAGTACCGAAAGAGTATAATGAAAAATTATAGGCCCAATGCTTCTGATATCGCCGACAAAAGATTCGGACAGAACTTTCTGGAAGATGAAAGCGTTGTGGAACAAATCATCCAAGCGATGCCCGATGATAATCTCCCGGTGGTGGAGATCGGGCCTGGCTTAGGTGATTTAACCAAAAAGCTCGTCCAAGTTCGCCGGGTGACGGCGTACGAGGTAGACAAACGGTTGTGCGACTATCTGGGAAAAACCTTTTCCCGGGAGATCGCCGACGGCAGACTCCGTCTGGAGTGCGGAGATGTTCTGGAACGATGGAGCGGCGGCAGCCTGTGTGACCGGCCCTATCGGCTGGTGGCCAACCTGCCCTACTACATCGCGACCACGATCATCCTGAAAGCGCTGCGGGACCCCCATTGTCGATCCACACTCACAATGGTACAGAAGGAGGTCGCCGAGAAGTTCGCCGCCCGTGAGGGGGATCGGAACTTCTCGGCCCTCTCGGTCCTGGCCCAAAGTGCCGGAGAGGCGGCCATCCGCCTCCCGGTCCCGCCGGCAGCCTTCAATCCGCCCCCCAAGGTCGATTCGGCCGTGCTGGAGATCCGCAAGGAGCACACCCTGGACGACGAGGCCTTCGAAGCCTTTCTCAAAGCCGCATTCCGGCAGCCGAGGAAGACCCTGATGAAGAACCTCTCCGCCCTCTACCCCAAAGCTGTCCTCGAGCCCCTTTTTGAAAAGTGGGGGCTTCAGCGGACCCTGCGGCCCCACCAGGTCGGGACGACGCTTTATCATCGAATCTATCAAGCATTGACAAAGGAACCCGACCATGGAAAAGAATCAGAATCAATCCACGGAGAACCAAAACCGGAATAACAACAACCGGAACCGTCGCCGCCCCAACCCCTTCCGCAATAACAAAAAAGCGGAAGGTGCAACCGAAACTGGCGGCAGCGAGCGCAAAGAGGGTAATTCCCAGAGCGGGAATCGCCAACAGAACAACGGTGGAAACCGTAACGAAAACCGCCGCGGCGGCAACAGCAGCAACAACAAGAACCGCAACCAGAGCAACCGCTCCCAGGGACAGAACCGCAGCGGCGGCGGACGCGGTCGCGGCGGACGCCGTCCCAAAATCGACACCACCGTTCCCGCCGATATGAAAGCGGCAATCCTGGAGAACGAGCGGGTCCAGCAGGAGCGGATGAACCCCTGGAAGCAACTGGATATCGGTGCCAAAGGCAAGCTCCGTTTCACCCCCCTCGGAGGCCTGGGAGAGATTGGCGGCAACATCGCCGTCCTGGAGACCGAAAAGGACGCCATCATCATCGATGTGGGGATGAGCTTCCCCGACGAGACCATGCACGGTGTGGACATTCTGGTCCCCGATTTCAGCTATCTGCACGCCATCAAGGACAAAATCCGCGCCATCGTCATCACCCACGCCCACGAAGACCACATCGGAGCCGTCCCCTATCTCTTCAAAGAGCTCAAATTTCCCATCTACGGCACCCCGTTGGCCCTGGCAATGATCGGCAACAAATTCGACGAGCACGGCCTGCAAGCGGACAAGAAGTATTTCAACTACATCGTCAAGCGAAAGATCTACGAAATCGGCGAATTCAAGGTGGAGTTCATGCATATGACCCACTCCATCATCGACGCCTGCTCCCTGGCGATCCAGACTCCCATCGGGACGCTGATCCATACGGCGGACTTCAAGATCGACCATACCCCCATCGACGGCTATACCGCCGATCTGCACCGCTTCGCCCATTACGGAGCCCAGGGGGTACTCTGCCTCTTCTCCGATTCCACCAACAGCCACAACCCCGGCTTCACCAAGAGCGAGGCGGTCGTGGGCAAAACCTTCGACAATCTCTTCGAAATGGCCAAAGGACGGGTGATCATGTCCACCTTCTCCTCCAATGCCCACCGGATCTTCCAGGCGATCGAGCGGGGCGTGAGACACGGTCGCAAGATCTGTGTCATCGGCCGTTCCATGGAGCGCAACATCGAGACGGTCCGTCGCCTGGGCTACATCGACGTGGATGACAAGCACTTCATCGAAGCCCACGAAGTAAACAAATACAAAGACAGCGAGATTCTCGTCGTCACCACCGGCAGCCAGGGAGAGACCATGGCCGCCCTCTCCCGGATGGCCACCGACGAGCACCGCCATATCAAACTCAAACCCACCGACACCGTCATCATCTCCGCCAGCGCCATCCCCGGCAACGAAGCCAGTGTCTCCAAGCTGCTGAACCTGCTCCTCAAGGCCGGCGTCACCGTCCGCTACAAAGAGTGCAGCGACATCCATGTCTCCGGACACGCCTCCCAGGAGGAGCAGAAGCTGATCCTGCGCCTGGTTCAGCCCAAGTTCTTCCTCCCGGTCCACGGGGAATACAACCACATCGCCGCCCACGCCCGCACCGCTGTCAGCTGCGGCGTCGACGAGCGCAATATCCTGCTGATGAGCGACGGCGACCAGGTGGAGATCACCCCCAAATATCTCAAAAAAGTCAAAACGGTCAAAGCAGGCAAACGCTACATCGACAACCAAAACAACAAAGAGATCTACGCCGACGTGGTGGATGACCGGCAGAAACTCTCCACCGAGGGGATCGTCAATATCGTCGCCCAGATCTCCACCCAGAGCGGAAAACTGGTCGATAAACCCGTCGTCACCTCCCACGGACTGGTTCCCGACCGTGAGGACAAGCAGTTCGCCAAAGAGATCGAGCAGCTGCTGGAGAGCTATCTGATCAGCTCCCCCATCGAAAAATCGGCCAATCCCAAGGTGATCGAGGATGACATCCGCGGTGCCGTCCGCAAACATATCCTCAAACGCTACAAAAAATATCCCATCATCATCCCCACGGTCTTCCTGGTCTGAACCGGTCAGACCGGGGAGTGTCACACCTCCCCTGTGATATAATCATCTCCATGAATCCCAAGAATCCCAGCTCCCAATCCCTTGTCGAAAGCGCCCGTGAAACCCTGCGGATCGAAGCCGAGGCTCTCATGGCGGCAGAAAAAAGAATCGACGACCGCTTCGCGGAAGCAGTCGAGAGTATCTACGGACTCCGAGGCAAGCTGATCATCACCGGGATCGGGAAATCGGGACTGGTTGGAGCCAAAATCGCCGCCACGCTGGCCAGCACCGGTACCGCCAGCTTCTTCCTGCACCCCAGCGAAGCCCTGCATGGCGACCTGGGGATGATCAGCCCCGAGGACGGCGTCCTGGCTATCAGCTACAGCGGGGAGAGTGAGGAGCTCTCCAATATCCTGCCCCATATCCGCCGCTTCGGGATCCCGCTGCTGGCTATGACCGCCGGCCTTGACTCCACTCTGTCCCGTTATGCCGATACGGTCCTGGATATCTCTGTCGCGAGAGAAGCCTGCCCTCTGGGGGCCGCCCCTACTTCCAGTACCACCCTAACGATGGCCATGGGAGATGCTCTGGCTGTCGCCCTGATGAAGAAACGGGATTTCCGTAAAGAGGATTTTGCCTCCTTTCACCCCGGCGGTTCCCTCGGACGCCGCCTCTTCGTCAAGGTAGAGGATCTGATGCGGCGGGAGAATCTGCCGATTGTGGAGGCCCAGACACCCCTCAAAGAGGCGATTGTCGTCATGAGTGAGGGGAAGCTCGGCAACGTTCTCGTCACCCGGGAGGGACGCCTGGAGGCGATTATGAGTGACGGAGACCTCCGCCGGGCCCTGATGAAAGAGGGCTTTGAGATGGAACGTCCAGTCATCGACTATGCGACCCCCCATCCGAAAGTCATCCGGGATGCCTCCCTGCTGGCCAGTGACGCTCTGGCCATGATCGAAGAGGCCAAGGTTCAACTGCTCCCCGTTCTGGGAGAAGCGGACCGGATTCAGGGGGTCATTCATCTCCACGATCTCGTCAGTGCCGGGATCAAGTCCGACCGAAGCTGAAGCGAAATATAACAAAATGAAAAGAGCCTGATGCGCCTGAACAAATATATCTCCCACAACACCCCCTACTCCCGACGGGAAGCCGACCGGCTCATCGAAGAGGGTCGGGTCACGGTCAACCGACAGCCGATGAAGGATTTCTCCTACCGGGTGCAACCCGAGGATAAAGTGGCCGTCAAAGGGCGGCTGGTAGAGCCCCGAAAAGGGGGCGAGGTGACGATGGTCGTCTACAACAAACCCCGTGGCATCCTGGTAACCAAAAAGGACGACCGGGGACGGACCACCATTTACCACAAACTGCCCGGAAAATTCCGTCACTTCATTCCCGTAGGCCGGCTGGACTATGCCAGCGAAGGGCTGCTGCTGCTGACCGACAACCCGGAGGTGGCCGATGTGCTGATGCGCAGCCGACTGCCACGCGCCTATAACATCAAGATCGACAAGCCCCTCAGCGAAGAGATGCTCCGGGCCATGCGGGAGGGACTGGTTCTGGAAGATGCCAGAGAGGGCGGACATGAAGCCAGTGAGATCACCCGGATGGAGTTCGCTCCGTTTCAGGAGGTGACCGTACGGGGCCAAAGCGGCAAATATACCAAACTGCGGGTCACCATCACTGAAGGGAAGAACCGGGAACTCCGGCGCTTTTTCGGCCACTTCGGCGCCAAGGTTTTGGATCTGAAGCGGGTCGCCTTCGGCTGGGTCGAACTCAACAATCTTCCCGAGAACAAGACCCGCTACTTCAGCCGCCAGGAGTACGATACCCTGCATCAATACCTGAAAGAGGAGCGCAAAAATGACTCGCATTGAACTCGACAGTAACTACAAAACCGAGATGATTGACATCACCGAGGCCGTCGCCCACGAAGTAATGAAACTGGGGATTCGAGACGGCCTCTGCACCGTCTTCACTCCCCACACCACCGCTTCCATCGTCCTGTTCGAAAAGACCGATCCCAAACTCCGCCGGGACTTCCTCTCCTCCCTCAGCCGGATCGCTCCCGCCGATGTCAGCTACGAGAGTGAGGGGGACAATACCCCTGCCCATATCAAATCGACCCTCTGCGGCCCCCGCATTGTTGTCCCCGTCAAAGATGGACAACTCTACCTGGGGGAGTGGCAGGCGATCTTCTTCTGCGAGTTCGACGGACCGCGGGAGAATCGGGAATATATCGTACAGGTGATTCAGTGAACTTAGTCACTGGTCATTAGTCATTGGTCATTGGGGAAAAGGTGCTATGTGTTATGTGTTAAGTGCTAAGCGTTGGAGGCACAACCTGTTATCCTTTACCTCACCGCTAAAATCTTTCTCGGCACTCTCATCCAAAATCCTCTATGTTCCATTCTCAATCGAGTTCTCTGAAAAAATGAAGCGACACGCTTCCGTCATCCTGAACTTGATTCAGGATCCACGGTTTCATAGATATTGGTACCTCTCAATTCCGGATCAGGTCCAGAACGACATAGGTTTTTCAGCAAATCCAATTCTCAATTTCCGCCATTTGCATGACGGGCTGAAAGAGTACCGTTTATGATATCGCTGGCTCTGAAATATCGCCCCAAAACACTCGACGAAATGGTGGGACAGGAGCATCTGCTCGCCCCTGACGCGCCCTTTCGAAAGCTGGTGGAGGCCGAGGCCCTGCCCCACTCCCTGCTCTTCGGTCCTCCCGGCTGCGGCAAAACCACTCTGGCCAGGATCCTGGCGACCAAACTGGGACGCCCCTTTCACGAGTTCAACGCTACCACTCTCAAGATCGACGAATTGCGCAAGCTCTTCCGGGACTACGCCAACGCTCTGCAGAAGCCGCTGGTCTTCATCGATGAGGTCCACCGCCTCAGCAAGACCCAGCAGGAGGTGCTGCTGCCCTATATGGAGGAGCAGCGGGCCCTGATCGTCGGGGCCTCCACCCAGAATCCCTACTACGCCCTCACCGCCGCCATCCGTTCCCGTAGTCATCTCTTCGAGCTCAAGGCGATCGACGAAACAGCGATGCGGCAGAGGCTGGAGTGGGTCCTCGAAACAGAAGCGATCGAAATCAAACCGGAAGCGGCTGACTACCTCATCCACTCGAGCAGCGGAGATCTACGAGCGATGCTGGGGCTCCTGGAGAGTGCTGCCGCTGTGGAGCGTCCAGTGAGTCTGGAGACCGTGCGCTCTCTGCGCCCTCAGGCGATCCGAGCCGGCTCCGCCGAGGCCGACAGCCACTACGATCTCACTTCAGCCATGATCAAGAGTATCCGGGGCAGCGATGTGGATGCGGGGCTCTACTGGCTGGCGCGGCTCATCGAAGGGGGCGAACCGCCCGAGTTTCTCGCCCGGCGACTGGCGATCCTGGCCGCCGAGGATATCGGCAATGCCAATCCCCATGCCCTGAATCTGGCGGCCTCTGCCCTCACCATCGTGGAGCATATCGGCTACCCAGAAGCCCGCATTCCTCTGGCACAGCTGGTGATCTATCTCGCCTCCTCCCCCAAATCCAATCACGCCTACGAAGCGATCAATCGGGTCCAGAAAGCGATACGGGAGGGGGATCTGCTGCCGGTGCCGGAGTCTATCAAGACCCACAGTAAAAGCTACCGCTATCCCCACCGCTACGGCGGATGGATTGCCCAGGAGTATCTACCGGAGCCTCGCAGCTTCTACACCGGCGGATCGATCGGATATGAAAAGAGACTTGCCGAGTGGCTGGAAAAGATCAAAAGCAGAGAAGAGGGTTAAATATCTAGAGATTCTGAAACATCTCTTTGGCTTTGAAGGAATCAATTTTTCCACCAAGGTATTGCGTTTCGATATCATCAAGTTTTTTGAGGAGATATCGGCGAAACGGTCCCTCCTCCACATGGCTCTTGATACTCTCTTTCATCAACTCGAACCGTGGAAAAAGTTCCAAGACATCCTGCATCACCGTACTCTCTTTCCAGACTTCTCTGGCTTTGGCTAAGGGAATCTTTCCAACAGCCAATACGGTATATCCCGCTGCATCTTTTGTATAATATTTAGCATTATCCTCAGTCTTGTCCTGCTCCTGACTGTAGGAGGAGGCGGTGTCATTTTTCTCGATACTCCCCACAAAATGAAAGACGAAATAGGCGAAAAGCCCTCCGACAATTGCCAGGATCACAAATCCTTTGAACATTTTTTTCCTTCACTCTAATTATTAACAGAGAATTTATGGTTTTGCTTATTATAGCAGACTGGAACCGAATCTTTGAAAAGTAAATGTTAGAATACAAAAGAAAAGACAAATTCGGAAATTTTGTCAAGGAATCACATTGATTTTCCGGATAAAATAAAATGTTGATCGCTAAGTAAAGGGGAAGAAATGGGAGAAAAAGCTATCTACGAAAAAGCAGGGCTCTTCTACCTCGGAAAAGATGTCGACCCTGCGAGCATGGAGCCCACCGAGCTGCTGACACTGCTCAAAAACAAAAACTTCACTACCCACGCCGCTATCATCGGAATGACCGGCAGCGGCAAGACCGGGCTGGGGATCGATCTGCTGGAAGAGGCGGCCATCGACAACATCCCCTCTATCGTCATTGACCCCAAGGGGGACATGGGGGATCTCTGCCTGACCGATCCGCAGTTCCGTCCCGAGAGTTTCCTCCCCTGGGTCGAGGAGGAGGCCAAAGCCAAGGGCATCGACCCGATGGAGTATGCCGCCAAGACCGCCAAAACCTGGAAAGAGGGGATCGAGAGCTGGGGACAGGAGAGTGAGCGCGTCGCCCGTTTCCAACAGGTCCCCAAGACGATCTACACCCCGGGGAGCCGGGCCGGGGTTCCGATCAACCTGATGAGCTCGCTGCAGGTTCCCCCCGAAGCGATCCTCTCCGACGGGGACAATCTCGCCGCCTATCTCAAAAGTACCGTCAGCGGGCTCCTGGCCCTGCTGGATATCGAGGCCGATCCTCTGGAGTCCAAGGAGTACATCCTCCTGGCCCAGATCATCAGCCACGCCTGGAGCAGCGGAGAGGATCTCAATCTCGAAAAGCTCATCGGCCAGATCGTCACCCCGCTCTTTAAAAAGATCGGGGTGCTGCCGCTGGAGAGCTTCTATCCCGAAAAGGAACGCTTCCGCTTCGCCACCCGCTTCAACAGTGTCATCGCCTCTCCCGGCTTCCTCAACTGGCTCAGCGGCGAAAGCCTCGATATCCAGAAGCTGCTCTACGACGAGGAGGGGAGGGCGAAGATCTCCATCTTTACCATCGCCCACCTCAGTGACGAAGAGCGGATGTTTTTCGTCACCTTGCTGCTGAATAAATATATCGCCTGGATGCGGATGCAGAGCGGTTCCACCCGGCTGCGTAACCTTCTCTATATGGATGAGATCTACGGCTTTTTCCCCCCGGTCAAAAACCCGCCCTCCAAAGAGCCGATGATCACCCTGCTCAAACAGGCACGGGCCTACGGGACCGGGATCGTTCTCAGTACCCAGAATCCCGTCGATCTGGACTACAAAGGGCTCTCCAATATCGGCACCTGGTTCATCGGACGGCTTCAGACCAGGCAGGATATCGAACGGGTCATCGACGGGCTGGGGGGCAAGGCTGACGAGCAGATCAGCCGAGAAGAGATCGCCCGGACCCTGGCTAATCTCCCCAAACGGACTTTCTTCCTCAAAAGCGCCCACCTGGAGGGGATCCGGCTCTTCGTCACCCGCTGGGTCATGAGCTATCTCAAAGGCCCGCTGACCAAGGAGGAGATCTCGCGGCTCATGGGCGGCAAAAAACAAGCCGAATCCTCCGATACCGCCGCTGCCC
>NZ_WFQN01000136.1 GCF_015487065.1 Nitratifractor sp. | reverse complement strand
TGTCGGCCTGGGGGACCAGGGTGTCTCGCTCCCGGATGACGCTCTCGAGCCAGCGCATGAAATCTCCGTACTCCAGCCGGGTTCGGTTGGCGGAGTACTCCAGATGGGTATGGACATTGATGAAGCCGGGATAGAGGATCGAATCGCTGCCGGTGTCGATCAGACGCGCTTCGGGATACTTCTCGCGGAGTCGCTCCGGTGTGTCGATCGCCAGGATACGGTCATCGAAGGCCACGGCCTTTTCCCGGAGATATCCTTTGGGTGTATAGAGATAGTCGGGGAGGATGATGGTTGTCATGCTTACCTTTCAATAGAACCCTCTGAAAAATGTCAAGAGAGGTTTCACTCGATGGCGACAAAGGAGCGCTCAACCCGTGAAACGGGCGCTCCTTCACGGCTTCGCTTCGCTCCGATCGTTTCGGTTCCGAAGCTACAAACGATACGCAGGTATCGTTTGTTAAACGCTTCTCATGTTCGCGACTGCCAGAGCTATCGAGTGAAACCGGTTGTTTTCTCTATGGAACAGGATTATACCATTGCGATAATCGCCCCTTAATCCCCTTTGCTATAAAATGCTCCTATTTCAAAATCACACCCAAAAAGGAATTTCAATGAAAGTCGTCGTCATCCAAGGCCCTAATCTCAATATGCTCGGAGTCCGCGAACAGCACATCTACGGCCCCATGAAGCTGGAGCAGATCCATGAGCAGATGAAGCACTTCGCCAAAGAGAACGGGCTGGAGATCGAGTTTTTCCAGAGCAACCTGGAGGGGGAGATCGTCGATCGTATCCAGGAGTGCATGGGGGATGCCCAGGGGATCATCATCAACCCCGCCGCCTACAGCCACACCTCCATCGCCATCCGGGATGCCCTGGCCGCTGTCCAGATCCCTGCGATCGAAGTTCATCTGACCAATATCCATGCCCGGGAGGAGTTCCGACGCAAATCGATCACGGCCGAGGTCTGCGCCGGTGTGATCGCCGGAATGGGGCCCTTCGGCTACCACCTGGCCATGATCGGAATCACCCAGATCATGAACGAGATCAAAGCGGCTCAGGAAGCCCAACGCCAGCAGCAGATGCAGCAGCAGGGATAATCGGGTGAAAAACATCCTCCTCCGGGACGAGAGCGCCCTCTACTACGAATGCGGCTACAGCTGCGACAACGCGGTCTACCTGCGTCTGGGAGAGGAGGCCTGGTTCTTCACCGACGGCCGCTACGCCGTCGAAGCCCGGGAAGCGGTCCGGGGGGCCGAAGTGGTGATCGTCTCCGATCTCTACGGAGCCGTGGCAAAACGTCTGAAAAAATCGGGCATCAAACGCTGCGCCTACGATCCCAAAGAGTGGGACTGCTACGCCTTCGGACGCCTCGACCCCAAAGGGAAGATCCGCTGGAAGGCCGAGCCCGACTGGTCCCATCGCCGGCGGATCATCAAAACCAAGGAAGAGATCGAGATGCTGGCCCGTGCCGCCCGGGCCGGAGCCAAAGCCTTCGACAAGATCGCCAAAGCCTTCAGCCAAGAGGGCTTCGGCGAGGATGAGCGGGCCCTGCATTTCCTGGCGGAGCGTATCCTGCGCAAGGAGGGGAAGCGGGAGCTGAGTTTCGATCCCATCGTCGCCATCGGGGCCAACGCCGCCAAACCCCATGCCCGCCCCACCAAGCGCAAGCTCAAAAAAGGCGATCTGCTTCTGCTGGACGCCGGCGTGAAATACCGCCGTTACTGCTCCGACCGGACCCGAACGGCCCGGGCGGTCAAAGAGTTCGATTTCGGGACGATCCAGGGCTTCAAATCCCGCAAGATCCAGCGGGCCTACGACACGGTGCTCAAAGCCCACGACCGGGCTATCGACAAGGCCCGCAGCGGCATGGAGGCACGGCAGGTCGACGCCCTGGCGCGAGAGGTGATCGAGAAGGCGGGCTACGGGAAGTATTTCGTCCACTCCACGGGGCACGGGGTCGGGCTGGACATCCACGAGATGCCCTACATCTCCACCCGCAGCCGCACCCGGATCGAAGACGGCATGGTCTACACCGTCGAACCGGGAATCTATCTGCCGGGAGAGTTCGGCATCCGGATCGAAGATACCGTCGTCATGCAGGGCGGACGGGCCGAGGTCCTCTAAGCCCACATGGCGGTCCTGCGCAAAAGCCTCACCCCGGAGTTGACGCTGCTGCGTACCCCGCTCTTTCCATGGCAGAGTCCCCGACAGGCACTGCGACAGGGGGAGCATGAGGTCTGGCTGGGGATCGGCGGCAACCTGGGGGATTCGCTGCGGCGTTTCGGGCACCTCTGGCACTTCCTGAAGCGTCAGAAGGATCTGCGTCTGCTGGAGAGCTCCCCGATCCTCGTCAATCCCCCCTTCGGGTACCTGGAGCAGCCCGATTTTCACAATGCGGTTCTGCGGGTCGCCACGTCGCTGCCCCCACGTCGCCTGCTGCGCCGGCTTCAAGAGATCGAGCGGCGTTTTGGACGGGTCCGGAGCTTCAAGGACGCCCCCAGGACGCTGGATATCGATATACTCTTTTATGAGGATCGGCAGTTGCAGCGGCCGGAGCTGACGGTCCCTCACCCGCACTGGGCGGAGCGTCAGTCAGTAACCGTTCCGCTGGCCAGGATGCAGACATTGCCGCCGATTGCTATCCTTAAGTGAAAACGACTCAAAACTATTTAAAAGCCCCCGGGCCCCAGGCCCCGGAAAAAAGGAGCCATTTTATGATCGAAGAGACCTTCGAAGCCCCGACGCCTAAAGAGGCCTTCGCCCTGGCCCGGTCCAAATATCCCCATGTCAGCGATCTGCAGCTGCTACGGGCCCGTCAGACTGCCGGTCGTGACGGGAAGCTGATAGCGGAAATCACCGTGGCCGTCCCCGAAGAGGAGTACCTGGCCAGCCTCGGCTTGAGCGAAGAGGAGGAGCTGATCCGTGAGATGCAGCAGCTTCAAAGTCAGATGCAGCGAATGAAGGCGGCGGCGGGGATTCGTGACGAGAATTCCGAGACAGTGGAAAAGGTCATCGGGCTTTTGAGCTCCAAAGGACTGCGCCGCGACTGGCTGATACAACGGGTGGAACCGATGCTGGGGACGGCGGTGGCGGAGGATGAGAAGCTGCTGTTGAGCTATCTGTTGGAAGAGGTGGACGAGGGGCTGCGGGTGGTTCCTGAGGATCTCTCCCGTCCCCGGGTGATGATGATGGTGGGGCCGACCGGTGTAGGCAAGACCACGACCATCGCCAAACTGGCGGCGCGCTACAGCTACCTCCTGGATCGGGACTACCGGGTGGCGCTGATCAATCTGGACAGCTGGCGGGCCGGAGCCTACGAGCAGCTGGACAACTTCGCCCGGATCCTCCACCTGGAGCATCGCCGGGTGGAGCGGATCGAGGAGTTCGCGGAGCAGCTGGACGCACTGGCGGACTACGACGTGATCCTGGTGGACACAGCGGGGATCTCCCCTTTCGACACCGATCGGCTGATCCGAACGGTGGAGTTCCTCAAAAGTGTCCGGGATCGGGAGATCTCCACCTCACTGGTCATCTCCGCTACCGCCAAATATGAGGATATCCGCGAGATCTACGAGCACTTCAACTTCATCAATGTCGAAAACGCCATCGTCACCAAATTTGACGAAACGCAGCGGGTGGGGGATCTGATCGCCTTTTTGACCGAGCGCCATCTGCCGGTGAGCTATCTCAGTACGGGCCAGAAGGTCCCCGATGACCTGATCCCGGCGGAAAAAGAGCGGATCCTGGACGCTTTCACGGGAGAACTCCATGCTTGAGACCCAGGCTCTGCGTCTCAACCGTTCACGTCTCCGACATTTGAAAAAGGGAGAATATTACCTCAGTCTGGAGCCCCTCTCTCTCAAAAGCAAGCATCTGGAGCGATTACGTCCAGGCGCCTGGATCGATCTGGGTGGGCAGCTTCCCGAGCTCCAGATCCGCCGTGACGGCCGCAAGGTCGCCCGGGTTCACCCGGCGTCCGAAGGATGGTATGTGGGAGAGTGTGTCGAGGAGGAACCGGATCTGGCGGAGCGTAAACGGGTACTGCTGGAGGGAAGGATCGCGGTCCTCCCGGCTGAGCGTGTGATATCCGGAGAGCGGATCGAACTTCCCCCTTCGGTCTTTGAACAGGTCCTGCTTTGTCGAGGGGAAGAGCCTGTCGCGATAGCGACACTGGCCCGTTCCTCCGAGGGATACGGTCTGCAGGTACGGGAGCGTTGTGATGGCTGAAAAGGTCCTGGTGGGGATGAGCGGCGGCGTCGATTCCACTGTGACGGCACTGCTGCTGCAGGAGCAGTGCTACGAGGTCACCGGCGTCTATATGAAACTCCACGACAACGAAGCCTACCATCGGGAGAACTTCGCCAAGGCGAAGCGGGTGGGAGAGTATCTGGGGATCGAGGTGCAATTTCTGGATATCTCCGGGGAGTTTCGGCAGGAGGTCTACGACTACTTCGTCCGGGAGTATCAGGCCGGACGCACCCCCAACCCCTGTGTGGTCTGCAACCGGCAGATCAAATTCGGCCGGATGGTGGCTTTTGCCGACTCCCTGGGGATCGACAAGATTGCTACGGGCCACTACCTGCGCTGTGACGGCCGCTATGTCTATATGGCGGCGGACCGTAACAAGGATCAGAGCTATTTCCTGGCTCAGGTACGGCGGGAGGTTCTGCCGCGGCTGATCTTCCCCCTGGGGGAGAGGCACAAGGAGGAGGTCAAAGCGATCGCCGCCCGGATCCCGGTCCTGGCGGATATTGCCACCCAGAAAGAGAGCAGCGAGATCTGCTTCGTAGAGAACGACTACACCGAGGTCCTGGCCCGTCACATGGAGATCGACCGGGAAGGGGAGGTGCTCAACGATGCGGGTGAAGTGGTGGGAACCCATCGGGGCTATATGCACTACACCGTAGGCAAACGGCGGGGCTTTACCGTCCACGGGGCCCACGATCCCCACTACGTCCTCTCCCTGGATCCGGCGCAGAACCGGATCGTCGTCGGGACCCGGGATCGGCTGGAGGAGCGTCGTTTCGAGATCGGCCGGATCAACCTCTTCGAGGATCTGGAGAGTTTCGAGTGTCAGGTCAAAGTCCGCTACCGTACCCGGGCCATCCCCGCCCGCGTCCGTATCGAGGGAGAACGGGGCGAAGTGGAACTGGCTGAACCGGTCTACGGCCTGGCGAGAGGGCAGTTCGCCGTCTTCTATGACGGGGAACGGCTGCTAGGCGGCGGCGAGATTCGCTGAAATCTCCTGTTCTGTTTCGTTTTGTATCGGCAAGTTAGTGAGGGGGGTCCGATCTATTCTCTTGTAGCAAAGGTGCTATAATATCTCCCAAAATTTTCATCACATATTTTTCGACCGCCAGGTCGGAAGCAAATTCGATGAGACTATCCCAGCATAAAAGAGAAAACGATGCAGCTTTTTGACGACGACGATTTCATGATGACTACCCCCAGAGATAACTTCTTCCAGATACTCCACACAGCCAACCGCAACATCGTGGATCTGGAGATCGAGCGATTGATCGAGCGTCTGGCCGTGGCGGAGAAGATGCTGGAGGATCAGGGACTGGAGGAAGCCTACGAACGCAATGTCCAGTCGATGGCGGCCACGGAGCCCCAAGAGTTCGAGAACCGCAAAAACTCCCTCTTCATCGAGACGGTGGGAAACATCGTCACCCAGTGCGAATAGGACGATCCGGTGCTGGAAGCAGTTGAACGCCGGATCGGACAGTATATCGCCGAACTGGAGGATCGGGACGCGCAGGAGCTCTATGGGCGGCTGCCCGCCGGCAAGCGCCTGCGGGCCCGGCTGATCCTCATTATCGCCGGGAGCAGTCCCGCGGCGGTAAAGACCGCGGCGGTGGTGGAGATGATTCACGCCGCGAGCCTGCTCCACGATGACGTGATCGACGATGCCGATCTGCGCCGCGGCCGTCCCTCTCTCAATGCCCTTTACGGCAGCAAGACCTCCATCATGTTCGGGGATGTCCTCTATGCCAAAGCCTTCCACGAGCTGGTGGATATCGACCGGCAGGTGGCCCGTGTCCTCTCCCATGCCGTCATCGAGCTGAGCCTGGGGGAGCGACAGGATGTGCTCCTTTCGGAGCGGTTCAATCCCGACTGCGGTGCCTACCTGAAGATGATCTACCAGAAGACCGCCTCTCTCATCGAAGCCTCGGCGGAGGGGGCGGCGATCCTGGCGGGGAAGAACCGGGAGGTCTACCGCACCTATGGGCGCAATCTGGGGATCGCCTTTCAGATGATCGACGATCTGCTGGATATCACCCAGAGTGCCAAGGCCCTGGGTAAACCGGCGATGCACGATTTCGAAGAGGGGAAGACCACACTGCCCTACATCTACCT
>NZ_WFQN01000135.1 GCF_015487065.1 Nitratifractor sp. | reverse complement strand
TGTAGCGGGGATCCTCCACCGGGGCGGCTGTGTGATCCGCTCCTCCCGCTCCAAACGCTTCTACGAGGCCGCCTACCGCCGTCAGGCCTACGAGAATCTGCAAAAGCACGGGATCGACGGCCTGGTGGTTCTGGGCGGTGACGGATCCTTTTGGGCGATGGACATCTTCAGCAAAGAGTTTCCCCTCAATTTCATGGGCATCCCCACCACCATCGATAACGACATCTACGGCACCGACTACTGCCTGGGGGTCGATACGGCGCTCAATACTATCCGGGATGCTTTGGACAGAATCTACGACACCGCCTCCACCTTCAACCGGGCTTTTGTCGTGGAGGTGATGGGACGGGAGTGTGGCTATCTGGCAGTCATTTCGGCCCTGGGCTCCGGCGCCGAGATCTGCGTGATTCCGGAAGTGGACTTCAACCGCCCGGCCACCGAAGCGCGGCTCAAAGATGAGATCGCCCACGGACGGGGCTATATCCTGGCTATCGTGGCGGAAGGAACCCATAAAACCCAGGAGATCGCTACATGGCTCGAAGAGAGCATGGGGATGGAGACCCGGATCACAGTTCTGGGCCATATCCAGCGAGGCGGAGCCCCCAGCAGCTATGACCGGCTCATGGCCTTCGAATTCACCGTCCGGGCGGTGGACCATCTCCTCAAAAGCAAAGACTCCAACAAAGTCGTCGTCTACAATGAGGGGGGATTCGGTCTGATGGAGATCGATGACGTTGTGGGCCACAAATATCAGCTCAATCCCAACCATCTGGCGATGCTCAATATTCTCGATTGAGTCTTTACAACCAGAGGTTGAATCTCCCGAAAAAGCTTCGTCATACCGGATATGATACGGAATCTGGGATTCAAACGTCGAATCCCAATCGAATTCAGGATGACGAACTTCTCTCCTCCCCCTTTTTCAGAGGTGCCGATTGGATGTCATAGAAGATGGCGCGATTCCTGCCGCTTTTTTTCCCTTCGTAAAGTGCCTTGTCGGCTCGGACCAGGGCATCACGGAAATTTTCCGACTTCAACGCAAAGAGCGTGGCGCCGAGGGTGACCGTAAAATCCAGGCGCTTCCCATCAAAGAAGAGCGTGGAGGATTCGACAGCTTGACGGATCTGTTCCGCCCTCCGTTGTAGCGTCTCCTTGTCGGTATCGGCAAGGAGGATCAAAAATTCCTCACCTCCCCAACGTAGAATTGTTGCCCGAGGGCAGAGCGTTTTGAGTTTGGCGGCAAGTTGCTTCAGCACGTAATCGCCGCCTTCGTGTCCGAAGGTATCATTAATCTTTTTGAAGTAATCCACATCCAGGAGGAGTACACCGAGTCTGGCGGAATCTCCCTGTGATTTTTTCAGGATCTCATCCAGGATCCGCCGGTTGAAGAGACCGGTCAGGGGATCCCGACTCAAATCGTGAATCAACCGACGGCTATAGGCGTGTTCTTTGAGTGCGTAGAGGTAGGCGAGGATACTGAGAATGAGGAGGAAAATCAGCAGATTCATCCAGTTGAACCGTTGTAGCCAGAGAGGATCGATGGGGACGCGGGGATGGTTGAAGAGCGGGCTGGTTTCCACCCAAAGGGCAAGGGCAATGACAAAAAGTAGCCGTAGAAAATAGATGAGACGGGAATAGCTGAGGATAAAAAAAGGGAGTAGGGCGGGGATGTAGAGATAGAATTGAAACCCCGACTCTCTACCCAGCAGCCAGGTGGCCAGCAGGTTGTGGCCGATAAGCTCTCCGTAGACGAGCCAACCGATAAGGTGGTCGTCTTTGCTCTGGAGTGTCGGGACACCCAGAACAAAAATACAATAGAGATAGAGACCGACACTGACGATATTGACAGCGGCGAGCAGCGGAATATCCAAAAAGGTAAAAAGTAGGAGAAAAAAGAAATGAATCGCCGCCGCGGCGACGAGACCGTAGAAACCGATCTGCCAGTAGTGGTTTTCATTTTTGAGTTGTTCGAGTATCTCTGAGAGGGTGGCAAACTTCATTTCAGTATTCCCATGGAGGATTCTGAAAAATCGGAACGATCTTTCTTCGTCATCCTGAACTTGATTCAGGATCTACGGTTTTGAGGAATCTTAAGCCCTAGGATTCCTGGTCAAGCCCGGAACAATAGAGGTTGTCAGAGCCTTTAAGGGACAATGGCGGAATGATGTTCACGACTCTTCGGGCACCGATTCACCGCTCCGCCGGCTGAGTTCTTTACAGAGGCTGACGAAGTATTTGGCGTTTTCCACCGGGACATCGGGGAGAATACCGTGGCCCAGGTTGAAGATGTGGCGTCCCTCTTTCATCAGTTCGGCCAGGGCACTGACGCACTCTCGGGTCGCCTCTTTGGAGTAGAGGCGGCAGGGTTCCATGTTGCCCTGCAGCACATAGCGCTCTCCCAGTTTCTCCTTGGCCAGGGCCATGGGGGTGCCCCAGTCCACACCGAAGACGTCGAAGTTGCCGTAGACCCAGCCCCGCTCGACGAAGGCTGCAATCCCTTTGGGGAAGAGGATGACTGGAATGTGAGAGTACTTCTCCTTGAGGTATTCGGCGATCTCCACCATATATTTCCAGGAGAACTCGTCATATTTGCTTGGCTCGATGGCGGCGGCCCAGCTGTCGAAGATCTGCACCGCATCGACCCCGGACTGGATCTGCTTCTCCAGATAGAGCTTGACCACGTCGGTGACCTTGCGTAGGATCGCATGGAGCAGCTCGGGATCGGTGTACATCATCTTTTTGCACAGGGTATAGGTCTTGGTCCCCTGGCCCTCGATCATGTAGGTCGCCAGGGTCCAGGGGGCTCCGGCGAAACCGATGAGAGCTTTGTCGTCGGCCAGGCGCTCCCGGACGAGGCGGATGGTGTCGTAGACGTAGGTGAGTTTGTCGGCAGCTTCTTCTCCGCCGATGAGGGCCTCGAGGTCCTCCCGGCTGCGGATCGGCTCGGCGAAAACCGGGCCTTCCCCTTTGACAAAATCGAGTTTCATCCCCATCTCGTTGGGAACCACCAGGATATCGCTGAAGAGAATCGCCGCATCGACCCCGACGATCTCGACAGGCTGCAGGGTCACTTCAGCGGCCAGTTCCGGATTGTGACAGAGGTTGAGGAAATTGCCGGCTTTTTGGCGGACTTCCTGATACTGGGGCAGGTAGCGTCCCGCCTGGCGCATCATCCAGACCGGAGTGTAGGGGGTAGGGCGTCCGAAGCAGGCATCGATAAAAATCTTTTGGCTCATCAGTGAGAGTCTCCCTTGTGCATGAAATAGAAGGCCAATGCCAGGAAAAGGATGGCGCCGGCAAGCATCAGCATATCCAGGGCCCCGCCGTAGGTGGTGTGCATGGCCCGTTTGAAGAAGCCGACGATGAGCACCATGATGATGACCTTGGCCAGCTTGTCTTTGAGCTCATCGAGGGAGTGGATCTCCAGGATTTTGCTGGCGGCGCTGCGCTCGGCGACGTCGATCTTGGAGATGAAGAGCTCGTAGAGACCGAAGCCGAAGATGAAGAGGACGATAGCGATCAGGTAGAGGTCCACCGCTCCGATGAGTTCCGCGACGATCTTCTCATGGAAATTGGCAGGATGCGCACCGCCGAAGTAGTTGTGAAAGACCGAGACGACCACATGCCAGACATCCACACTGGCGACGATGAAGAGGGCAATCCCGCCGATCATGCTGAAAACCACCGCCAGGAGCACGAAAAACCGGGTACCCCAGAGGGCACTCTCGAAGGTCGCTTCGATCCAGGACTGATCGGCTTTGTCCATGGCCAGGTGTTCCGCTTCGGTATGCGTCTCTTTCATCACACCTCCTCCAGTTCGATCCATTTCTGGGCGATACGTACGGCATTGGTCGCCGCACCGACGCGCAGCTGGTCGGCGACGACCCACATATGCAGAATATTGGGGGCAAAGAGATCCCGGCGGATCCGGCCTACGTAGGTGATGTCACTGTCGGTGGCGGTGATGGGCATGGGATAGACGCCATGCTCCAGGTCATCCTGCACCTCCACATCGGGGAACTCGCTCAGAGCCAGACGGACTTTGTCCACATCGACCTCCACACTCTCGTCGAAGGTCACCGTGACCGATTCACTGTGGCTGCGCAGCACCGGGACCCGCACGCAGGTGGCGCTCACGGCGATATCGGCGTGCAGGATCTTGTTGGTCTCGTTGACCATCTTCATCTCTTCCCGGGTGTAGCCGTTGGGCTGGGGCGAGTCGATCTGGGGGATGACGTTCAGCGCGATCTGATGGAGGAAAGCTTCGTGCTTGCTCTCATCCAGGCGGAAGGCGAAGAAGTCCTGCATCTGCCGTACCAGCTCCTCCATCCCGCTCTTGCCCGCGCCGCTGGTGGCCTGGTAGGTGCTCACGTCGACCCGCTTGATCCCGCCGTAAAGATCATAGAGAGGCTTGAGGGCCAGGACCATCTGGATCGTGGAGCAGTTGGGATTGGCGATGATGCCGGTCTCCCGCCACAGCTCGATATCCTCAGGGTTGATCTCGGGGACCACCAGCGGGACTTTGGGGTCCATCCGGAAATGGGAAGTATTGTCGATGACCACGGCTCCCGCCTCCACAGCGTAGGGGGCGAAACGGGCCGAGACGCTGCCGCCGGCGCTGAAGAAGGCAATGTCGATGTCGCGCCCCTCAAAGACCGTTTCGGTCAGCTCTTCGGTGACGAATTTCCGACCGCAGCATTCGATCTCGGTCCCGGCACCCCGGGCACTGGAGAGAGGTAGGACCTCTCCCACGGGGAACTGCTGCTCTTCCAGAATCCGGAAGATCTCTTCGCCGACGGCACCGGTG
>NZ_WFQN01000134.1 GCF_015487065.1 Nitratifractor sp. | reverse complement strand
GCAGGATGCGGAGCTCCACAGGCAAGCCGCTGAGCTCCGCCGCCACCGTCCCGAACGTGTCGGCGGTGACGACGTGGAGGCGGAAATCTCTCGCCAGTTTCGGGAGCAGCCTCGCGGCATCGGGATCGAGACGGCCGTCACGAGCCAGGGTACCGTTGTAGTCCAGCACCAGGTGGTCCGGCTTCAGGGTCCCGAAGCCCGGAATTTCGATCGTCAACATCTCTACCTCCTCGGTTCTTTCTTGCGATCGTTCAACAGCTTTCGGGCAAAGGCCGTCGCCTCTGCATCCGCCCGCTCTCCGCTGACGATGCGGGCGATTTCCCGGACCCGCTCCTCGGACTCCAGGGAGAGAGCACGGCTTTCGTCACCCATTTTGCGTACCAGGATATGCTGATCGGCTCTGGCGCTGAGATGGGGCTGGTGGGAGATGGCGAAGACTTGATAGATGCGTGATAGCCCCTCGATGAGTTCGGCGATGGCGATCGACTCGTCGCCGCTGACGTTGGCATCGATCTCGTCGAGGAAGATCACCCCCTCACCCCCTTTCGTCCCCTCCAGCGTCACACTCATCAGCGCCAGGCGGAGTCGATTGAACTCCCCGCCGCTCAATGTCGAGGCCGCCGAGCCTTCCAGATCGAGCTCGATTCGGTCGACCCCCTCGGACCCCAACGGCTGCGTCTCGAAGCGGAAACGCAGCGCCGGCAGCCGGAGCTTTCGCAGGACCGCCTCCAACGCTTCGGCCGTCCGCTGAGCCTCCTGCCTCCGCTCCTGAGAGAGGCGGCGGGCCAGGACTTCCAGCTCCCGCTCTTCGAGGGCCAGATACTCCCGCAGTGCGCTTTTGTCCCGCTCGATGTGCTCGTAGCTCTCCAGCTCTCTGGCCTTGGCATCACGGTACGCCAAGGCCTCCGTGATCGAACCGTGACGGCGAATCAAGCCGGAGAGGGCTTCGAGGCGCTCCAACACCGACTCGATCTCCACCTCCGCCAACTCCTCCGAGAGGCTCTCGATCTCTTCGAAATCGGCCCGCAGTTGATTCATCGCGTCACTGAAATAGTCCGCCTCTTTCTCCGCCAGTGCGAAAAGCTCCTGGACCCTCTCCTCCAGATCGAAGACCCCCGAAGCCTGCTCCAGCGCTTCGTTGATCTTTTCGATCCGCGAGAGCCGACGCTTGATCGTCAGCAGCTCCTCGTACTCCCCCTCCTTGGGGGCGAGAGCGTCGATCTTCTCGATCTCATAGCGGGCGAATTCCCTCTTCTCCTCCCACTCCCGCTCCTCGGCCAGGATCCGCTCCAGCTCCGCCCGGCGCGCCGCGAAGGTCGCGTAGCGCTTGCGGTACTCTCTGCACAACTTCCGAAAAGGCTTTTCCCGGGCGCTGCGCGATTCGTCCAGCAGACTCAGCAGCACTCCGCTCTCCAGCCCTCCCCGATCCCGAACGCTCAGATAGCGCACGTAGGGGGAGAAAAGCTCCCGAAGCGCCTTGCGGGAAATCTTTTGAGCGTCGATGTAGTGGGCCACCCGCTCCTTGCGGATCGACTTGAGCGCGAGATGCTCTTCCAGCTCGTAGGCATCGCTGTGCAGATCCCGGGGGCGCCTGAGCTCCACTTCGCAAAGCTTCGCATCGCTGCTTCCCAGGCCGAACTGCGCCAAAATCGCCTGCATCAGTACCGATTTCCCCGCCCCGCTGGGACCGGTCAGCACCACCAGCCCGGGGGCAAACTCCAACTCCACCTCCCTGAAAGAAAGCAGGTTTTTGAGATAGAGACGGGAGATCATTTTCGCACTCCGGCACTCACCAATTCTTCTCTCCCCAATGCAGTTTGTCCCTCAGGACGCTGAAGTAGTTGCGCTCTTTGCGGTGCAGGAGGCGGGCCCCCTCTTTGGCGCCGCTGATACAGACCAGATCCCCCTCCTCCAGATCGTAGCGCTCCTGACCGTCGATGGTGGCGACCGCTTCGTACTTTTCGGTGTCGAGCTCGATACGGAAGTCCGCCGGCAATACCAGCGGGCGTTGATTGGTCAGGGAGTGGGCCAGGACCGGGGTGAGAATGAAAGCTTTGGTGAGGGGGTAGACCACCGGGCCTCCGGCGGCGAGATTGTAGGCGGTGGAGCCGGTCGGAGTCGAAATGATGAGGCCGTCGCCCCGATAGCTGTTGAAGCGCTCTGAGTCGATGGCCGCGTTGACGATGACCATTTTGGAAGGGACCGGACTGGAGATGACGACGTCGTTGAGAGCAAAAAAGTCGATCCGGGCTCCCGAACCTTTGCGGATGTTTCCTTCGATCATCAGACGGTGATCGATGCGGTACTCCCCGTCGAAGAGTTGATCGAGAAAAGTATCGACCTCATCGACGGTAATGTCGGCGAGGAAGCCCAGGTTGCCGGCATTGATCCCCAGGACCGGCTTGTGCCAGGAGTAGCTGCGGCGCACGAGGGAGAGCAGCGTCCCGTCCCCGCCGAGGGAGACGAGAAAATCGCTCTCGGCACACATCCGCTCGAAGGATTCCCCCTTTTCGCCGATCATCCGTGCCGACCGCTCCGCCAGAGCGACACGGATACCCCGCGCCTCGAAGCGGGCTTTGACCGCCTCGTAGATCGGTTTGATCTCCGGAGAATCGGGCTTGAGGATAAAGCCGGCCCGTTCGATTTTCGTCAATTTGTCGTTGGACATTTCCAGATCCGTTCAGTGAATATGAACGGAGGGTAGCACGTGCGGGCTTAAAATGCCCATTTGACCTCCCCCAAATTTTTGTGACATTTCCCATGACATATCGTAGCTATTACCGAACCAATGATATAGCTCAAACTTTGATGTAGCAATTTCGTTCATAGGCAAGGCGGATTTTATCGTAGGTGTAGTTGATTCCGTTTTGGGAGCTTATCATCAAAGAATGAAGATCGAGAACTTAACTCTATTCCACACTTTCAAACGATTTCAGGACTCTGCCGTCTTTTGATTTCCATTCAGTGAGGCCGTTGGCGCTTCTGCCCATCACGAGCGATGCCGCGGCGGAAGGACTGTTGAAAAGATAGTCTTTTTGGAAAAGATAATCTTCTCCTATCTGTTGGATAATGCCTTCTTCGATCAATTTTTCACGAAATTTTCTGATGCTTTCAGGAAATGATTTGACGGTGGATCGGGCAATTTTAGAATTTTTAAATACGACGAACCCTTCCGAGGTCATTTGACCTTTCGCCCCCGCGCCTCTTGCCGCCTCGATAAAGAAAGTCGTTGTGCTTTCCGGAGTGTTTTCCTCTGACTGACGAAGTTCCTCGAAGACTTTGAATCCAAGTATATTGATTTTTCTATTCATGATGAATGCCTTGAAGGTTCAGCTCTTAAAAGCTGATAGATTCGTTCCATCTCCGATACATCCACCCCCAGACGCTTACCTTCTTTGACCACATAACCCACCAATGCCTCGATCTCGGCAGGTTTGCCCCGTTCCAGGTCCAGCTGCATAGAGGTTTTGGCTCCGGGGAGGACTTTGGAGGCCTGGGCGAGGGTGGCTTCGATCTCTTTTTCTCCCAGGGAGATCCCTTTGGCCCGGGCGAGGGCGGTGATCTCCTCCAGGAGGCGGCGGAGCTGCGTTCTGTGCTCTCGGTAGACCTGATCCATCGGAACCTTATAGAGTGAGGTGAGTGCCGCCATGGGAGAGATAAAGAGGAATTTGCGCCACTGTTCGTAGGCGATATCGGCTGTGGGTTTGTGACGAGGCAGAGAGCGGTCGAAGAGTTCGACGATCTGAGCATAGTCGTCGGGATCGAAATTTTCCCTGCCCCAGCAGAGACGGAAGATCTCTCCTTTTTTGCGGATCACTCCCGATTCGACGATGTTG
Source organism: Nitratifractor sp. (assembly GCF_015487065.1). Classification (GTDB taxonomy): domain Bacteria; phylum Campylobacterota; class Campylobacteria; order Campylobacterales; family Sulfurovaceae; genus Nitratifractor. The sequence goes on along the minus strand of NZ_WFQN01000134.1, from coordinate 2,008 downwards.
GAGAGGATATAGATGCACCCCTCCAGGGCGTCGGCTTGGGGGTAGTGCTTGAGGATTCGGGGGCGATACTCTACCCCGTTGAGGAGGGGGAGGATGACCGTCTGGTCCGAGACGTTGGAACGGATCGCCTCCAGACCCGCCTCCAGGTCGGTGGCTTTGAGAGTCAGGAGGATCAGATCCTGGATTCCGAGGCCGGCAGGATCTTCCAGAGCGTAGGCGGGGTGGACGGTGTACTCTTCCAGCTGATCGATGATGTGCAAGCCCCGCGTTTGGATTGCCTCCAGATGCGCTCCCCTGGCGATGAGAGTGACGTCGTTTTCTCCAGCACGGATAAAGCGTGCCCCCAGATACCCACCGACTCCGCCGGCACCGACTACCATGATCTTCATACACTTTCCTTTTTGCACCGATTTGAGAGAATTTTACCTCAGAATCATGCATTTTGCGGATAGAAACTCCGCTTCTGCGTTATACTTTGATAAGGGGAAATACCCGAAAATCAGGCAAGAACAGATCGAGGAATACCCAGCTTTAACGGCAGGAAGGAGATAAGGTATGAAAAGAGTTTTGGCAACGATCACAGCAGTTTTAATCGGATGCGGGCAGCTTTGGGGGGCGCCGCACAACCCTTTCCCTCAACATGTGGACTATGCGGCGGGTACCATCAAGCCCAGCCGATATTCTCAGAAACAGATGGATCAGGATGTAGGCAATTTTTACAACTACTGGAAAAAGAATTATGTGATCCGTGCCGGTGAGGATGAACAGGGACATCCGCTCTATCGAGTGGCCTTCGGCAAAGGATCCGATGTGACCGTCTCGGAGGGACAGGGCTACGGGATGGTGATTACCGCCCTTATGGCCGGATACGACAAGCAGGCAAAAGAGATTTTCGACGGGATGTGGCGTTTTTCCCGGCGATACCCCAGCGAAATTGACTCCCGACTCATGAGTTGGAAAGTCAAAAACGGCCGACGGGTCGAGGGGGCAGACAGCGCCTTCGACGGGGATGCGGACATCGCCTATGCGCTGCTACTGGCCAATGAGCAGTGGGGAAGTGACGGAGCTGTGGACTATCTGTCCGAAGCCCGCAGAGTGATCCGAGGGATCAAAGACTCCACAATCGGTCCAGAGAGTCTCCTTCCCAAATTGGGAGATTGGGTGGAAAACGACGGTAAAAAATACAATCAATACACCCCCCGAAGTTCCGACTGTATCCTGACCGCTTTCAAGAGCTTCGCCTGGGCAAGCGGCGACGAGAGTTGGTACGACGTGGTGGAAGCCTGTCAAGGCGCTCTAAGACAGATCCAGAAAAAATACAGCAAAAGGACCGGCCTCCTGCCCGATTTTCTGGTCGATTGCGACCCGATCGACTCCTGCCGACCGGCACCGAAAAACTTTCTGGAAGGAAGTCACGACGGCGACTACTACTACAATGCGGGGCGTGATCCCTGGAGGATCGGTCTGGATTATCTGATCTCCGGGGACGAGAGCTCCCGCAAACTGGTAGACAAAATGCTCGACTGGCTCAAAGAGCGGAGCAAAGAGCGTGCCTCACGTATTAAGTCCGGCTACACCCTCAAGGGCCGGAAAATCGGCAATTACACTAGCACTTTCTTTCAAGCTCCCTTCGGGGTGGCAGCTATGGCGAACAAAAAGTATCAAAAACTCCTCGACAGCATCTACAAGGCGGTGCGCAAAACTCACGAAGACTACTACGAAGACAGTGTCAATCTCCTTTCACTGCTGGTCATGAGCGGGAACTTCTGGGCTCCCGAGGAAACACGGCTAAACGATCCGCTGGCACCCTACAGTGCCGAAAAGTTCCGTGCGTTTCTCGATCAGGCTAAACTAACCTATCCCAACTCCAAAAGCGTAGTCGCCGAGGGAAAGGAATTCAGAGATTTCCATAGCGACTACTTCTATCTGGCCAACGGAAAGTTTATGACTTTTGGGATGAAAGGGGAGCCGAGCGATCGTGACGAACTGCGCCATTTCAAAGAGTTTG
>NZ_WFQN01000133.1 GCF_015487065.1 Nitratifractor sp. | reverse complement strand
ATGACCTCCCGCGGGCGTGAAGAGACCCGGGCTCTGGCGGAAAAGATTCGTCAGGAGTTGAAAAAACGGCTCTTTGCAGAAGGAATTTCCCTGAAATGCAGTTGCGGAATCGCCTGCAGCGGTAGCGGTGAAGAGACGTTGGAAGCGGAAGAGCTCTTCCGTCGGGCGGATCGGGCGCTCTATCGGGCCAAAAACGAAGGAAGAGATCGGGTGGTTGCCGAGGGGTGATCCGGTTTAGATCCGTGAACGGATCCGCGCGGCGATCCGGCGGCTCAGACGCTCCAAAAGGCGGCTTTGGGTTGCGACGATGCCGGAGGTCTCCGGAGCCCCCTGAGCCGTCAAGCGGAAGTTCTCTCCGAGAACGAGGCGATCTTTTTGCCGATTGACCAGACTCCAGTGTCCGCTGAGCGTAACGGTGCCGTTGGCATCGCCGTCAAATTGATCCACGGTGAGATAGAGCCGATAGGCATCGCTGAGAGGTTCTTCCCATGGATAAGCGAGAAAAGTGTTTGACGGCAGAAGCTGGGAGAGGTTGCTCTGCAGAACCTGCTGAATGTTTTTGCTGAGTGAACCGGCCCAGAGGTCGGTATCGTGGACTTGGAGCCGCTCGGGACTGATGCGGGTCGTCAGCGACTTTTGCTCCAGGTAGTCGGCGACCTGAACCTCTCCGATACCGATGAGACGATGGGTGTGCAGTGGTTGGATCTTGTGTTGGGGCATGAGACGAGGCTGGAGTCGGTAGTAGTCCGATTTGCTGCTGCATCCCGCTAGAAGCAGGAGCAGAAACATCGAAAAGGTCGCTGCAAATGGTCGTTTCATCTATCTTCCTCTGAGTAGAGATTCGGGGTGGCGGTTGAGATAGTCGGTCAGCTGCCGGATGGAGCGGCTGGTCCGGGAGATCTCATCCAGGAGTTTGAGCATATTGCGGTGGATCTCGGCGTTGGCGTCGAGATAGTTCTTTCGCATCTCTTCGACCGTGGCATTGCTGTTGTCGATGAGACGGGTAAAGGAGGGAAGCAGCTCAGTATTGAACTGTTTCACACTCTGGGTGAGCTGGGGCAGGGTGTCACTGTTGAGGTTCCCCAAGAGGGTATCGACCTTCTGTCCGATCTCCTTGAAGGGGATGGAAGCGACTTTCTGCAAGACACTCTGGAGGTTGGCTTTGAGCGATTCGATGGTTCCGGGAACGGAGGGGAAGACGTAGAGGCCGTTCTCCTTTTTAGGTTCCACTTTTTCGGCATCGGGGAAGAAGTCCAAATTGACCAGCAGGGAGCCGGTGAGGAGGTTGGAGCTTTGCAGCTGAGCCCGAAGCCCTTTGGCGATGAGGGCTTTGAAGATCTGCTCGTCTATATGGCTGTTTTTCTGCTTCACGCCCTGGATCGTGAAGCGTTCCGGTTCGATCTTGATGAGGACCGGAATGCGGAACTCCGCGGTCTGGGCGTCACCGACGAGGAAGAAATTGACCACCTCGCCCACTTTGACGCCCCGGAACTCCACCGGTGCCCCCTCTTTGAGCCCGCGGATGGAGTCCTGAAAATAGACCCAGAAATAGAGCTCCCGGTTGTAGTGGATCTTCTGGGCCTCTTTGAGATTTTTGAAGAGGATAAAGTGGTGTTTCTCTTCCACTGATTTGCCTTGGCCGAAGACTTCGAAGTTGTCGAAAGAGATCCCTCCGGAGAGGATGGCGGTAAGCGAAGCGGTGCGGATTTCGACACCCTCGGGACCGATGACGGCATCGATACCGCTGGCGTTCCAGAAACGGGTGGCGTCGGTGACCAGCCGGCTAAAGGGCTCCTGAATGAAGACATCGATCAAGACCCGTCGTCCGTCGGCGGAGAGGTGGGTGCCGATGACCTTGCCCGCTTTGAGCTTTTTGTAGTAGAGGGGGGAGCCGATCTGCAGAGAACCCTTGTCGTCTGCCTCCAGGACAAAGATTCTGCCTTTGAGGTTGTCCAGGATCACAGGAGGATTCTCCAAGCCTTTGAAACGGCGCAGCTCCTCCTTGCCGGGTTGGGGATCCATGCCGATATAGGAACCCGAGAGCAGGGTATCCAACCCCTCCACTGATTCGGCGGTCAGTCGGGCGTGGACGATCCAGAAACGGGTCTTTTCACTGAGGTAGCGTTTCATCTCTTTGTTGAGCTCCGCCGTGACGATGACGGACTTCAGATCTTCGTCGAAGCGGATATCCGTCACTTTGCCGACCTTGATATCTTTGTATTTGACCACCGATTTTCCGGCTTCGATCCCCTCGGCCGACTGGAAGGTGATCTGAATCGTCGGTCCCCGTTGGCTTACCGATTTGTAGATGAGGACTGCCCCGATGATCAGGGCGACGATCGGGACGATCCAGACGGTGGAGAAGTGCCGGCGTCTGGCAGACCAGATCGCCTCCCTGACGTACTCCTCTCCCGGGGGATGTTTGACGGGATTTTCAGGCATGGTGCTCCTTTGCGGTGTCCCAGATCAGTCGGGGATCGAAACTCATGGCCGCCAGCATGGTGAGGATGACCACCAGGAGGAAGAACACGGCTCCCCCGCCGGCGCGAATTTCGGTGAGTCCCCCGAAATGGACCAGGGCGATCATGATCGAGACCACATAGACATCCACCATGGACCAGCGGCCGATGACTTCAGTCAGAAGATAGAGTCTCTGCCGTTCTTTCGGCTTGGCGGCCTTGTGGTGCCGAACGGTATGGATGAGGTAAAGCAGGATCAGCATCTTGAGCACAGGAACCAGGATACTGGCGATGAAGATGACGCTCCCGATGAGGTAGGATCCGGTCTCCATGAAGTAGATGACCCCGCTCATGATCGTATCGGATTCGGTCCCGGCGAATGTCTGCACATGCATCATAGGCAGGAGGT
>NZ_WFQN01000132.1 GCF_015487065.1 Nitratifractor sp. | reverse complement strand
CGACGATATCCAGTTTCTCAGTCGCAAAGAGAAGACCCAGGACGAACTCTTCCACACCTTCAACGAACTCCACAACGCCGGCAAACAGATCGTCATGACCTCCGACCGACCTCCCAAAAAGATCGCTTTCCTCGAAGACCGGCTCCGCACCCGCTTCGAATGGGGGCTTCAGGCAGACATCCAGCCTCCTGAGCTGGAGACCAAAATCGCCATTATCCAGAAAAAATGCGAACTCGACGGTATCCACCTGGATCGGGAGATCATCCACTATATCGCCACCCATATGGGTGACAACATCCGGGAGATCGAAGGGACCCTCATCCGACTCAATGCCATGAGCACCATGCTCAATCAACCCATTACCCTGGAGTTTGCCCGTAACGCCATCAAAGACCAGCTCAAAGAGAAGCAGGAGAACATCACCATCGACGACATCGTCCGCATTGTTTCCAAAGAGCTCAACGTCAAACCCTCCGACATCAAGTCAAAAAAGCGCAACAAAAATGTGGTCAACGCCCGACGCATCGTCATCTACCTGGCAAGAAACCTCACGCCCAACTCCATGCCCCAGATCGCCCTCTACTTCGGAATGAAAGACCACTCCGCGGTCAGCCACGCCCTACGCAAAATCAACGAAATCGCCGAGAACGACGAAAACTTCAAGGTTCTTCTCGATGAACTCTCCAACAAGGTCGGCACCCTCACAAAGAAAATTGAATAAAAAAAAGATATAATTTTCTACGTGAAAAAAGCGGGAAAAGTCCCAAAAAAACGTGAAGTTCAAATTGTCCTAAAAATGGGGGAGGAGGAGAGTTTTTCACCTTTTCATCCCCTACGACTACTACGACGAACTCTAAATACTTAACAAGGGGAGAGTATGAAAATCAGGGCTCAAAAGCAGGTCATCGAATCGATTCTCATCAACCTTCAACCCTTCCTCGAGAAGAAAGATGCCAGCCAGATCACATCCCATATCTATTTTGAAACGGGAGAAGATGACTGCATCGTTCGCGCCACAGATAACGAGATCGGTCTGCAAATCGTCACCCGGGAATTTGAGATCGATCACCCCGGCTCTTTTACCGCCAACGGAAAAAAACTGCTGGATATCATCCGAATCCTCCGGGATGATGAGATAGTTCTGGAGCTGTTTGACAATGCCATCATGATCAAACAGCAGCACTCCAAATTCAAACTGCCTGTTTTCGATGCCGAAGCCTTTCCCGCTTTCCCCACTGTCGATGACAAACCCAAAATCTCTCTCGACTCGATGAACCTGATTCGAAATCTCAAAAAGATCACCCCCGCCATCGATACCAACAATCCCAAATACGAACTCAACGGCGCTTTGATCAATATCAAAAGCGATACCACCGACCTGGTCGGAACCGATACCCGGCGTCTGGCGGTTGCCACCATTCCCAACAATTCCGAGCAGGAGCTGGCCCTGATCCTTCCCAAAAAAGCGATTTTGGAGATTCAGAAGCTCTTTCTCGACAAGATCGAGATCCATTACGATGAGACCACCCTGATCATCACCAACGATGACTACTTCTTCTTTACCCGTCTGATCAACGGTAAATTTCCCGATTATGAACGAATCATTCCCAAAACCCTGAAATACCAGATCGAACTTCCCAAAAAAGAGATGCTTGAAGCGATTCGCATGGTCACCACCATCGCCAACGATATCAAGATCACTTTCCTTAGCGACGCGGTTCTCTTCAATGCGCTCTCTGATGACAATGTAGAGGCCAAAACCGAAATCGAACTGGAGACCGGAATCAACGATCGTTTCGAGATCTCTCTGAACAGTCGCTATCTTCTGGATTTTCTGGCTCAGGTCGATCATGATCGTTTCACCATCGGTTTGAACGATTCGACCCTTCCCTTCCTGGTTCGAGACGAAAACTTTATCACTATCATCATGCCGATTATTGCCTAAACAAGGATCATTTCGATGTCCCAACAAATGACTAAATACATCTTCATTACCGGCGGCGTGCTCAGCTCTCTGGGCAAAGGGATCACCGCTGCCAGTATCGGAACCCTGCTCAAAGCCTCCGGGCTGAGAGTCGGTGTTTTGAAACTTGACCCCTATATCAATGTCGACCCCGGTACCATGTCTCCCTTGGAACATGGAGAGGTCTTTGTCACCAAAGACGGAGCCGAAACCGATCTGGACCTGGGGCACTACGAACGTTTTCTCGATACCTCGTTGACCCGGGCCAACAACTTCACTACCGGACAAATTTACGTCTCCGTCATCGAAAAAGAGCGCAAAGGGGAGTACCTGGGCAAAACCATCCAGGTTGTTCCCCATATCGTTAACGAGATCAAAGATGGGATTCTTCGAGCGGGCGAGGGCAAAGACATCCTGATCGTTGAACTGGGAGGTACGACCGGGGATATCGAAGGACTCCCCTTCCTCGAAACCTTCCGTCAGATGAAACACGAACTGGGTCGCAGTCAGGTGATGAATATTCACGTTACCCTCCTACCCTATATCAAAGCAGCCGGAGAGCTCAAGACCAAACCAACCCAGCATTCGGTGCAGGAGTTGCGGCGTATCGGTATCGCTCCGCATATGCTGATTCTACGAGCGGAGCAACCGGTTCCCTCCGATCTGAAGAAAAAGATTGCCTACAGTTGCGACGTGGATCTCGACAGTGTCATCGATGCTATCGATGCTCCGACCATCTATCAGGTTCCTATCAATTTCCTGGCCCAGGATATCCTGACACCGATCTCCCAACAACTGAATCTGGGAGAACTGAATCCGAAAATGGATGAGTGGAACTCTCTGGTGAGTCGTATCATCTCCCCCTCTGATGAGGTGAAGATCGCTTTTGTCGGGAAGTATCTGGATCTCAAAGAGTCCTATAAATCTTTGACGGAGGCTTTGATTCACGCCGGAGCCCATCTGGATCGTCGGGTGCGCATCGAATGGGTCGACAGTGAAAAGATCGAAGAGGAGGGAGCCCAGAAGTTTCTGGAAAATGCTGACGGCATACTCGTCGCCGGAGGTTTCGGCCAGCGGGGGGTCGAGGGTAAGATCGAGGCGATCCGCTACGCTCGGGAGGAGAAGATTCCTTTCCTGGGGATCTGTCTTGGGATGCAGCTGAGTATGATCGAATTTGCCCGGAATGTCCTGAAGATGGAAGATGCCAACTCCATGGAGTTTGATGAAAACACCCGCCATCCGGTGGTCTATCTCATCGACGAGTTTATCGATGCCAGCGGGACCCGCCAGGTGAGGACCACCACCTCTCCTCTGGGAGGAACCATGCGCCTGGGCGAATACCGCTGTGACGTCAAGCCCGGCTCCAATCTGGAACAAGCCTACGGCAGCGGTACCATCTATGAGCGGCATCGCCATCGTTACGAAGCCAATCCTCTCTATCGGGAGCAGCTGGAGGCGGCAGGGATGGAGGTGACCGGTGAATCCCAGGGACTGATCGAGGCAGTGGAGGTGAAAGATCACCCCTGGTTCCTGGGAGTCCAGTTCCATCCTGAGTTTACCTCTCGCCTGCAGCATCCCAATCCGGCGATCCTCTCTTTTGTCAACGCTGCCGTCAAACAGCGGAGCTGATGCGGCATACCTATCCCCGACTCGCTTCCCTCGAAGCGGTAGAAGCGCTTCTGAAAGAGCGTTTCGACGACACTTTTCTCAATCTCGGCGATCTGCCGGATCCTTCACAGTTCAAAGATATGGACCGGGCGGTTGACCGGATCATCCGGGCAATCCAAGAAAAAGAACGCATTGTTCTAGTGGGCGATTACGATGTAGACGGTGTGAGTGCCACGGCGATCATGAGCCGCTTTTTTGAGCAGATCGGTGTGATGCTGGAGTGGATCATCCCCAACCGTTTCCGCGACGGATACGGACTTTCGACAACCCTCTTTCCCAAAATCTCCCATGCCGATCTGGTGATCACAGTCGATAACGGTATCGCTGCGGTCGAAGCGGCCGAGCTCTGCCGTGAGGCAGGGATTGACCTGATCATCACCGACCATCATATCGTTCCGGAGACTCCTCCCACCGCCTATGCCATCGTCAATCAGAAACAACCGGAGTGCACTTTTCCCTATTCGGAGATCTGCGGGGCCCAGATCGCCTGGTATCTCTGTGCGGCATTGAATCGCCGTCTGGGAAGAAAGGTGAAAATGAAAGAGCTCCTGGAGCTGGCTGCTCCGGCGATCATTGCAGATATCATGCCGCTGCAGCATATCAATCGCGCAATGGTGCGACAGGGTTTGCAGATTTTGGAGCAGAGTCAAAGTCCCTTTATCGTCGCCTGGCGGGAGCGTACCGGTAAAACGACGCTCCGGGCCGAAGATATCGCTTTCGGACTGGCACCGCTGATCAACAGTGCTGGAAGGATGGAAGATGCCTCGGTTGCCTGCGACTATCTTTGCGCCGGAACTTTGCCGGAGGCCAGACGGTTGTTGGCGCGGCTTGAGGGCTTTAATGAGCGTCGGAAAGGGATGGAGGAGATGATCTTTCAGGAGGCGTTGGGAGGGAGCGATCCCGAGGCGCCGATTCTCCTGGCAGTGGGTGAAGCATGGCACGAAGGGGTTTTGGGAATCGTGGCGGCCCGGCTGGCCCGGCGATTTGAGCGTCCGGCCATCGTCCTGACCCGTACGGCAGAGGGGTACAAAGGGAGCGGCCGAAGTTTCGGCACGTGCCACCTTTTCGATCTGGTACAGACCCAGCGGGAGTTTCTGGAAAAATTCGGCGGCCATGCGGCGGCGATCGGTCTCTCCCTCAGGGCCGAGGCTTTGGAGTCTTTTGCTTCCGCTTTGACAGCAGAAGCGACTCGGCATTGCGTGTCGGAGGATTTTCGGGATCCGGAGATTCTGGGGGAGATCGATTTCGATTTGCTGAATTGGGAGCTCTATCGTTTGCTGGAGCGCTACGAACCCTACGGTGAAGGCAATCCCCGTCCCAAATTTATTACCCGGAATGTCCAGATCGAAGGGTTGCGTCAGCTTGGAAGTGACGGGCAGCATCTGAAGATGCTGCTCAGAGACGGAGCGTCTCTCCTGGAGGGAATTCAGTTCCGTTTTCCGGAGCTTCCGTCAGTAGGGGAAAACGTGGATCTGCTCTATACGCTCAATGAAAACCGTTTCAACGGGCGGAGTAGCCTCCAGCTTCTTATTGAGAAAGTTCAGAAGAGTTAGTTGAAGATTACCTGAGGCTTGTCTCAAATCTCTTCTACTAAAGTATTAAATTATTTAATAATCACTTAATATTTTATATGATACTATTCACTCCAACTAATTAAAAAGGAGTCACAATGACAAAAAAATTGATCTCGTTCCTGATGGTTCTCGGTTTTGTAGGCCTGATGGGAACCGGTGCCTATGCGGCGGAAGAACCGGCTAAAAAAGCGAAGCAGACCCCCCAGAAGCTCTATCTGACCCCCAAAGAGGCCTATAGCATGCTTCAGAAGGATCCTAAGCATATCCTTTTCGTCGATGTTCGGACTCCCGCGGAAGTTCTTTTCCTGGGACATCCTACTGGAATCGATAAAAACATTCCCTTTAAATATATCGATTACTCCAAATTCGTCACGACGAAAAAGGGAAAGAAAAAGTTTGCCAGCTGGAAAAACCCCAACTTGGTTGCTGAGTTTGACGAAGAGCTCAAGGCCAAAGGTTTGACTAAAAACGATCCTGTTATTGTGATCTGCCGCTCGGGTGACCGTTCCGGTATGACCGCGACCCAGCTTTACAAAGCCGGATACAAAAAGGCTTACACCATCGTGACCGGTTTCGAAGGGGATATGAGCAAGACCAAACCTCATCGTCGGAGTGTCAACGGTTGGAAAAATGACGGTCTGCCCTGGACCTATAAATCTCCTGCCTCTCTCTTCATCCCCAAGCCCACTCCTCCCGCAGGAAAATAAGGGCTCTGGACGATCCTTCGGGATCGCCGGATTTTCTTCCCTTCTATCTTTCTCTTCTTCATTTATTTTTTCGAAATCTTCCTTCGGGAACCCCCTACCGTTTAACAGAGTGAGTCCTTTGAGAAACCGATTGGATATTGTTGCGTCATCCTGTACTTGATCGGGATCCGGAGAGTCTCCCGAGGATTCCTGGCTCTGGATGCATGATCAGGTTTGAAACGATTGAATTTTCCAAGAGATTTTTTGGGGGGTCTACCCGCCAGGTTCGGCCGGGCATAATAGGGTTGTTGACGGAATATCAGAGGGGCAGGACGCGAATGTCGGGGTCGAGCTTCTGTTTGAGGATTCCCTCGATGGCGAAGAGGGTGCCGGTACTGGCGCTGGCACAGCCGCTGCAGGCTCCGAGATAGCGGATGTAGATATCGGTATGTTTGCCGTTTTCTTTGATATCGAGGATCTCCATATCGCCGCCGTCCATGACCAGCATAGCCCGGATGTGATCGTCAATGGTCTTTTCGATGGCAGCCCGTTTCCCCTCCAGACTCATCTCCTTGAAGGGTTTGTCTTCCAAAGAAATGCCCGAAGCCTTTTTCTCCTCCTCCATCGCTTTACGAATCTCTTTGAGCAGATCGACCAGATAGAGGCTGCGGTCCGCCATGCCCCGTCCCGGAGCGATGCAGCTCTTGCAGAAGGCGCCGGCCCGGGTGTAGTCGGTGATCGCTTCGATGCTGTTCAGATCAAAGTCCCGGATCGCTTTTTCGATCTGTTCACGGTTCACTCCGGCACATTCACAGACGATCTCTGAAGCCCCCGGTTCTTCGCCTTCGATTCGTTTTATGGTGGCGGTGATGGCCTCCAGGACGAAAAGGATCTCATACTGCTTCTCAGGAGGCAGTGCCGGATTGGAGGGGTGGTCTCTGAGGAAATACTCCAGGGATTTGTAATTGATTTTGGCGGCCTCTTCGAGGCTTTTGTTGCGGCAGAGCAGCGCCGCCATATCCGCCGCCGCCCTGAGTGCCGGTGACCCAAAGAGCTTGTAGCGGCAGGCGACGATGCGCTTTTGGGCGTCGAGAACCCAGTACCAGCGCAGCTGCATCCCTGTTTCGATACTGCCATAGCTGTGGGTATGCAGAGTGCCCTCCAGTTTAGCGGCATCTTCTGGTGTCAGTTCACCGTTGTTTTTGGGCTTTTCGGCCAGCATTTCGATTTTGAAGGGATAGGATTCCCAGTGGCTTTTGGCCAGAACGTCCTTTTTGCTCATGCCTGCTCCTTTGCATACTCATCCAGGGTTGAGAAACTCCGCAGATACTCCAAGGCCTTTTTGACTGCCTCGATGGTGTGGTCGATCTCCTCTTCGGTGGTGTTGCGGTTGAGGGCGAAGCCCACGGTGCTGTGACGAAGGACCGGATCGAGCTCCAGAATATCGGTTAGCGGTCGTTGACGCCACTCGCCGAAGGGGTGCACGGTGGTCGAATAGGCGGCGATGCCCTCCCGGTTGAGCTCGTAGAGCATCGCTTCGCTCTCGACCCCTCGGAAGGCAGCCAGAACGGTATTGGGGGTGCGTAGAGCCCAGGGGACCAGAATTTCCACTCCGGGCAAAGCCCGCAGCGCCTCTTCGAGCCTGTCCCGCAGATCCCGCATATCCTCCACTTCGAATCCCAGGGCATCGGAGGCGATCTCCATCGCTTTGCCCAGGCCGACAATGCCCGGTAGATTGAGCGGCCCGCCGCGCAAGGCTTCGGCCTTCATCCGTCCGCCGGGAATGAGGGGAAGCAGTTCGGTGCCCTCTTTGAGAAAGAGACCGCCGGTACCGACGGGAGCGTGGAGCGTCTCGGAGGAGAAGCTCAGATAGTCTGCTTCCAGCCGCTGCAGATCCACGGGGATCCGCCCCAGAGCCTGGGTAGCATCGGTGTGGAAGGGTACTTCATATCTGCGGCAGATGTTGGCGATCTCCTCGACCGGATTGATGGCACCGCTCTCAGCATCGACCATGGAGACGGAGACCAGGGCCGTGCGGGGAGTGATGTAGTCGGTGAGGGTCTCGGGATCGATGATACCGTCACGGTTGGCGGGCAGATAGTTGACCCGGCACCCCTGTTCCTCGAGGAAGCGGGCCAGTTCCAGGATGGGAAGCGGTTCCCGTTCCGAGACGATGATGTTGTTTTTGCGTCCGGTGAGGATGAAGCGGGTGTAAGTGCTCATAAAAAGCGTGCTGTGGGCTTCGGCGGCTCCGGAGGTGAAAACCAGTGTATCCTTGTCGGAGGCGTGAAGGCTGGCATAGCACTTCTCCACCGCTTCGTTGTAGGCTTTGCGGGTGGCGGCTCCGAAATCGTGCAGCGCGGGCAGATCGCCGTAGGGCTCATTGAAAAAGGGTTCCATCACCTCCCGTACCTGGGGATCGACGGGGGTGAGTCGGTTGTTGTCGAGATAGACCTTCATGGCAAGGCCTCCTAATGATGAGTTATTTTGTCAGGTTTGAGTGATTATAGCAGAAGAATCTTGGAAAATATCATTGCAGTATGATCACCGACATAGAAATATCGGCACTGTCGAGGGCTAGAAATTTGACGGGATGTTGGCGTTGATGAGATCGTAGAATTCGTTGCGGGTGCGAATATCTTTTTTAAAGAGTCCCCGTAGGGCCGAGGTGACGGTGGTGGAGTTGATCTTTTCGACGCCGCGCATCTCCATGCACATATGGCGGGCATGGATGACCACGGCCACTCCTTTGGGATGGATGGTCTCGCTGATGGCATCGGCGATCTGTTCGGTCAGCTGCTCCTGGATCTGGAGACGCCGGGCGAAAACATTCACAACCCTCGGGATCTTGGAGAGGCCCACCACCTTGCCGTCGGGGATGTAGGCGACATGGGCCCGGCCGATGATAGGGAGCATATGGTGTTCACAGAGGGAGTAAAACTCGATATCCCTGACGAGAACCATCTCGTCGTTGCTGCTGGTAAAAAGCGCCTTTTCCAGAATCGCTTTGGGGTCTTTATGATACCCCTCGGTCAGAAACTCCAGGGCTTTGGCGACCCGATGAGGAGTCTTGAGAAGCCCCTCGCGTTCGGGATCTTCTCCCAGATTTTCCAGGATGGATGTGACCGCTTCCTCGATTTTTTTCGTCTTGTTCTCTTTCATATTGAACGATTCCTCATTGGTTTGACTTTCAGCGTAATCATAGCGTTTTTGGGCTGTTTGGATAAAAGCTCATAGACAGGTTCCGTTTAAAATCTATTTATCATTAAGTTTTATAATTAATATGAAATACTCAATAAAAAAAGGAGTGGAGGATGGTAAAGAGTGGCGGCAGAGCACTCCGGATTATTCTTCTTTGCAGTATGATGCTGCAGGCACACTATTTTCGCATGATTTTTCCCTATCACGGTGCCGTCTTGAAAGAGGGGCAGAGCTATACGATTCGTTGGCAGACCGATTTACGGGGAATGACGTGTATTCGTCCGGTGATTGGGGGGCACCAGACGGCGACACTGGATGATTGCCACATTCCGTTGCAATCGGGAAGATGGGTGTGGAAAGTGCCGCCAAAATTCATTAGCGGATTCGGTCTAAATCGTGCCGACGATGTCGCCCTGGAGTTTGAAAACCCCCAAAGCGGTGAAGATTATTACAGTTCACCGACTTTTACCGTTCGCTCTTCAACACATCCTTCGCACTATTTTCGTCTGCTTTTTCCCTACCCCGGAGCGGTCTTGGAAGAGGGGAGAAGTTATCGCATCCGTTGGATCACCGATCGAAAAGGACCGATCTGTATCATCGCTCTGGTTGGAGGGCATGAGCGGGAGCCGAATATGCAAGAGTGTCGGATCCCCGCGGAGTCGGGTTCGTATGAGTGGTATCTCTTTCCGGGATTTGTCAGCGGTTTCGGCGTGAAACGCTCCGACGATGTCAGGCTGGCGTTTACGGATGCTCGGAATGGAGAGGATTTCTATCTATCCAAACCCTTTAGCGTGGTGGCGGTAAAAGATCATCATCCCAAACCCTATCCTATACGCTTTCCTCCCCAAGAGCGGCTGATCAAATCCCGCGACAAAGAGGCGCACCGTCTCCTTTCTCCCTGGGAGCGCTTTTGGCCTCGTCATGGAAACGACCCCGTTCTCAACGATCTGTGGCGGCTCATTGACGATCTGGGTGCCCGGGAGCGTTAGTTGCTTCGGGTGATGTCAGCATACTTCTATGGGCTTTTTGGTAAAATCTTTGCCATTTATCATGATATTACAAAGGACCAACCCCGTGGAAATCACAAACGAAAAAATCAACGATGCCAACCTCCTGATCAAAGGAGAATTTCCCAAAGAAACGATCGACGCCCAGGTGGAAAAACTGGCCAAAGAGGCCGGCAAGCAGCTGAAAGTCGACGGCTTTCGCAAAGGCAAAGTGCCCGCTCATATCGTCAAAAAGATGTACGGTGAGAAGCTGGAGCAGGATGCCGAAGGCGAGATCATCCGGGAGATGCTGAACAAAGCCTATGAAGAGGCCGGGATCAATCCCCAGGAGATCATCGGCGAGCCTATGTTCAAAAAATACGAAAAGGGCGAAGAGAAAGTCGAGGCGGAGATCCAGATCTGTCTGCGTCCCAAATTTGACGTGGAGGGGTACCAAAAAGCCGTGCCCGAGTATGAGCTTCCCGACGTGAGCGACGAAGAGGTCGAGGAGCGGATCAAAGCCCTGGCGGAGCAGGCGGCACCCCTGGTGAGCCTGGAGGAGGATCGGCCTCTGCAGGAGGGGGATACCGCAGTCTTCGACTTCACCGGCTATCTCGACGGCGAGCCTTTCGAGGGGGGTAGCGCCCAGGATTTCGAGCTGCAGATCGGTTCGGGTCAGTTCATCCCCGGCTTCGAGGAGCAGATGATCGGGATGAAAAAAGGGGAGACCAAGCGGATCAAAGTGACCTTCCCCGAAGATTATCAGGCGCCCAACCTGGCCGGCAAAGAGACCGAGTTTGAGATTACCCTCAAAGATATCAAGGTCAAGTCTGAGCCCAAAATCGACGACGAGCTGGCCAAAACCGTCACCAAGAAAGAGGAGGCGACGCTGGAGACCCTCAAAGAGCAGGTCACCGAGCAGATCCGTACCGAGAAGCTGAGCAAGCTCTACAACGAAGAGCTCAAGCCCAAGCTTCTGGAGGCGCTGGTAGAGGCTTACGAATTTGACCTGCCCGAGAACATCGTGGAGCAGGAGGTGGACAACCTGGCCAACCAGAAGGCCCAGAGCCTCTCCAAGGAGGAGCTCGAAGCGATTCAGGGTAACGCCGAGAAGATCGAGGAGCTCCGGGAATCGGTCCGCGACGATGCGGTCCGCAGCGTCAAAGCGACCTTCATCGTCGATGCCGTCGCCAAGGCCGAAGGGGTCGACGTGAGCGATCAGGAGGTCAGTCAGGCCCTCTACTACGAAGCCCTGATGGCGGGTCAGGATCCCGAAGCTCTGCTCAAGTACTATCAGAAGAACAACCTCTTCCCCGCGGTCAAAATGGGGATGATCGAAGATAAGCTCTTCACCCAGCTCCTGGATCTTGACAACGCCGGTAAGAAATAGTATTCTCCTCTCATTACGGCTTCCCTCAAAGGGGCCGCTTTCCCAAAACAACTCCTGAACAAAGGCAGTTTTCTATGAGTTATATCCCTTATGTGATCGAACAGACCGGACGCGGTGAGCGCAGCTACGATATCTATTCGCGCTTGCTCAAAGACCGGATCATCATGCTCAGCGGCGAGGTCAACGACGCCGTCGCCTCCTCCATCGTGGCCCAGCTCCTCTTTCTGGAGGCCCAGGATCCCGACAAGGATATCTATTTCTATATCAACTCCCCCGGCGGGGTCATCACCAGCGGTTT
>NZ_WFQN01000131.1 GCF_015487065.1 Nitratifractor sp. | reverse complement strand
CTGGATATCGTGCATGAATCCGATGGTGGTCCAGTGGTAGCTGTGCTCGACGTAGTGGGTATTGAAGAGGCGGAAATAGAGGTAGCCGATGGGGTTGTTGTCGGTGCGCCAGCGCCGCTCTTCGGCCACGACTTTGCGTTCCTTCTGGAACTCTTCGTCGCTGAGCTTGAGGTTGGCCATCAATTCGGCGTAGAGCTCCATGGCCATCTTCATGTTGCTACTGGAGGATTTGATGAAGTAGTGGGTGTAGTCGAAGCCGGTCGAGGCGTTGTTGATCCCGCCGTGGGCTTTGACGATTTTGTCGAACTCACCCTCTTTGAGGTGTTTGGTGGATTTGAAGTTCATATGCTCCAGCATATGGGCGATCCCGGTCTTGCCCAGGATCTCGTCCCGGCTGCCGACCTTGTAGAAGATGTCGGTGGTGATGACTCCGGTGCCGTTCTCCAGAGGGATGGCATAGACCTCCAGACCGTTGTCGAGGGTTTTGTGGAAATATTTGGGCAGCGAATTTGCCATGAGTGCTCCTGGAAGCGGCAGCAGCGCTGCCGCGGTGAGTAGTGAATAGTGGGTAGTGCGTAGATTTTTGGCGAAATTTTTGCAAAATTTCTTTAAACGATCGATCATGTCGGTTGATCCTCTATCAATATTATCTGTTTTCGTTCAGAGGGTTTTATAGCAAAGGAAGGATAGCGAATTTGTGATAACAGGTTGTTGGATAGGGGAAGGTGGTGGGTCCTCCGGGACTCGAACCCGGGACCGCCCGGTTATGAGCCGGGAGCTCTAACCAACTGAGCTAAAGACCCTTCTTTTCGCCATGCTGCTTCTGCCGCTCGCGGATCCGGCGGGGAAGATAGGGGACCTGGTTTTTGATCTGACCCTTCTCCATCATGGTGATTTTCGCGTCGGCATTATACTGGAAATAGTGCCGGAAGGCAATGAGATTGATCAGGATCCCGAAGAGGACGGCGAAGATGATGAAGGAGGTCCCGCCGTGGCTGAACATGGGCAGCGGTACCCCTACCACCGGGGCCATACCGATGATCATGTAGATATTGACGTCCATATAAATAAATATTAAAAAAGCGATCCCGGCGGCCACGGTCTTGATGAGATAGTTCTGTTCGTAGATCCGTGAAAGAAAAAGGAGGTGGACGATGAGAAGGATATAGAGGGCGATGACCGTCAGCATCCCTTTGTAGCCGAAACGCTCCCCCAGGTAGGCGAAGATGAAGTCACTGGAGGCGATGGGGAGGAACTTGAGCTGGGTCTGGGTCGCTTCCTCTTTGGCCTTGCCCTCCAGTCCGCCGGATCCGATGGCGATGAGGGCTTGGCGGACGTGATAGCTGGGCTTGCCCAGGAAGTCTGAGATGCGCTTCTTCTGATAATCGTGGAGATGATTGTAGAGTACTGGCGCAGAGAAGGCCGTCAGTAGGGCCAACGTGATCCAGACCCGCCAGCGCACGCCGACGAGAAAGAGAATTCCCAACCCGGTGAGCATCAGGACCATGGCTGTTCCCAGATCCGGCTCCTTGGCGATGAGCAAAAAGGGAATTAGAATGATGACGGAGAGTTTGAGAAAGGTTTTGAAGCCGTAGCCCTCTTTGGGGGGTGGATTGCGGTAGATCAGGTAGGCCAGCATCAGAATGACGCTGATCTTGATGAACTCTGAGGGCTGGACAGTGACGTGGAGACCGGGAATTTCGAGCCAACGTCTGGCTCCCAGGATCCGTTTGCCCGCCACGTCTACCGCCAGAAGCAGCACCAGGTTGACCACATAGCTCAGCGGGGCGAACCACCAGAGGATCTTTTCCCAGGGAATGAAGACGGCGACAAGGAAGGCGATGGCTCCGACGGTGTAGTAAACCATCTGTTTGGCAAAGAGATCAGGATTGATCTCTTTGATCAGGATCGAAGAGATAATCAGGAGAGGAATAATTTGGATGATGAGGAGATAGTCGAAGTTCTTCGGAAGGGTTTTGAAGTAGTCGGATACCTCTTTCCAGTCCAGATCCATGGGCCTCTCTTCACAAAGCGGGACAAGGAATCCATCAGGGGTTATTCTGACTGTCCGGCTTAAAGTTTGCGCTATTATATCCAAAGGTTTAGGGGGCAAGGTAAGGAGTAAAAATGCACCATTATCGTTCGCGAATACTGGAAGAACTGCAGGGGATCAAGCACTATATCAGCGAGAAGAGGGCGGCGGAGCCTCTGGGGTTTTCCCTGGCACTTCATACCGGAGAGGATCCGGCACTTGTCGGAGCCAACCGTCGAAGAGTGGCGGAATTTTTTGGTCCGGATGCTTCGTTCGTTTCGGCACTGCAGGTTCACGGTGACAGGATCTATGCGGTGGAACGGTCGGAATCAAGGGGGTGGGAGCTTCCGGATGAGAGCCTCAAAGCCGATGCTCTGATCACCCGACTTCCCAAGGTGGTCCTGACGATCCTGACGGCCGACTGCGTGCCGATTCTTTTGACCGATCCCGTTACCGGAGCTGTCGGAGCGGTCCATGCGGGATGGAAGGGAAGCGCACTGAAAATCGTGGAAAAGACAGTGGCCCGCCTTCAGGAGGCTTACGGCGTCAATCCCGCGGATTTGCGGGCCTTTATCGGTCCGTCCATTGGCGGATGCTGTTATGAAGTCGGCGAAGAGGTGGCCGAAGAGTTTCGCGGGGTCGAAGGGGCAGTACATCCCGGGACACGGGGCCGCCCGATGCTGGATCTCAAAGAGGTCAACCATACGCAACTCTTGGCGGCGGGGCTTTGCGACAGACAGATCGAAATCAGTCCCGTCTGTACCGTTTGTGAACGGGAACGCTTTTTCTCCTACCGGGCAGAAGGAGGATGTAGCGGGCGTTTTATGAGCTGTATTATGCGGGAAGGGTGAAAGCTGGAAGTAAGTTTGAAGTTGTGTGCTTTGAAAAAAGGAAATGGCGCAACTCTCGTCGTCCTGAACTCGATTCAGGACCCAGGGCATCATAGGCTTTCCAGGCCCTAGACCCCGGATCGCGTCCGGGGTGACACAAATTTACAGGCATTTTAAGCCCTAGATTCCGGGTTAAGCGCGGAATGACGGATGTTTTTCAGAAAGCCCGGATCTGAAAAAAGCCTCGATCCGGGGTAGGTGCTTTTCGAAACCCCGGAAGCTGTGATCGCCCCCTTCTTCAAGAAGCGTTTGGGCGCCTTTGAGTTCTTCTAGGGCGAGGCGGTAGTCCAACACCTCGTCGCCGGTCTGAAGCATCAGCAGGATCTTTTCAGGGTGGGAGAGGGCGGGAACCCGATATTTCCTCAGACGCTCCACATGCTGCGGGGTCCACTCGAAACGGGCGCCGTCGTAGTAGTTGGTCCCCTCTCCCGTATGGGCGGCCAGGGTCTCCCAGGGACGGGTCGAGGGGTTGACGAGGACCGCTTTGCAATCGAAACGCTCTGCCAGATAGAGGGCGTAGAAGCCGCCCAGGGAGGAGCCGATGAGGTAGAGCGGTTCCCGGCGTCTGTCGGCCTGTTCGGCGATCTGGATCAGGGTATCCATGGCCAGGTCGGGGACATAAGGCAGGGAGGGGGCGAAGGCCTCCTCTCCGAAGTACTCCCGCACCGTTTCGGCCTTGGCTCCCAGGCCGCTGCTGGCGAAACCGTGGATATAGAGGATCATTTCACCCCGCTTTTCAGGAGATCTTTCAGCTTTGAGAAGGAGAGGGTATTGACCAGATGTTTTGCCTCCAGCCATCCCCGGCGGGCCTGGTTGAGGCCGAATCGGATCTGCTCCATCGTCTCGGCACTTTCGGTGACGGAGTTCAGGACGAAACGGACACCGAAGTCCCGTAGGCTCTTGAGATGGACATCGCTGAGATCGAGGCGGTCGGGCCGGGCGTCGATCTCCAGCCAGACGTTGTGTTTCGCTGCCGTTTGGGCGATCTTTTCCAGATCGAGGCTGCAGCCGTTGCGCTGGGAGATGATCCGGCAGGTAGGATGGGCCAGGATCCGCACGGCGGGGTGGGCCAGGGCTTTGCAGAGACGTTCGGTCTGCTCCTCCTTGCTCAGGTGCAGCGCCTCCTCCGCGCCGGCGATGACCAGATCGAAGTTTGCCAGCTCCTTCTCGTCCGCTTCCAGGCTCCCGTCCTCGGCGATTTCCACTTCGATCCCCTTGAGTAGATGAAGCTTTTTGTACTTTTTCTGCAGGGCATCGACGCTCTCGAGGAATTCTTCCAGGGGACGACACTCCCGACCGTGATCGCAGAGCAGCAGGGAGGCCTTTTGAGTGAGGCAAAGGTAGTCGTATCCCAGGTCGGCGGCCTTTTTGACCTGTGCGGCGGGATCTTCGCCTGCGCGCACATGCAGATCTCCCCGAAGATCCTCCCGCTTCACCAGATCGGGGAGCTTCCCTTCGGCTGCCGCCTCCAGCTCCCCCCGGTCCTCCCGCAGCTCCGGTTCGATGTACTCCATCCCGAAGAGATGGTAGATCTCCTCCTCGGTCTTGCCGGCGATGCGCTCCATTTTTTCGTTGAAGACTCCGTATTCGTTGACCTTCCATCCCTTCTCCACCGCCATCTTTCTGACAGCGATATTGTGGGCTTTGGAGCCGGTGAAGTAATGCAATGCCGCCCCGTAGCTCATGTCGCTGACGCAGCGGAAGTCCACCTGGAGGTTGTTTTGCAGGATAATGGTGGAGCGGGTGTCGCCTTTGGAGACGATCTCTTTGATCCTGCCGAAGGCGGTGAAGTGATCCATGGCCGCCAGGGGATCCTCGGAGGTGGAGACGATATCCAGGTCGCCCACCGTCTCCTTGCGCCGGCGGAAACTTCCGGCGATCGTCAGCTGATGAATCGCTTTGAACTCTTTGAGGTAGTCGTGAAGCTCCAGGGCATAGGGCTCCGCCTCGGCGTAGAGGAAACGCTTGCCCTCTTTTTTGTAGAGGACCACCCCTTTGAGGATCTTCTCCTCGGTTTTGACGTCGAAGCCGGGGAGTTCACGGATCTTGTGTTCCTCGGCGGCCTTTTTGAGATCCTCCAGAGAACCGATGCCAAGCTTTTCGTAGAGGGTTCTTGCCCGTTTGGGGCCGATCCCTTCGATCTTGAGCAGGTCGAGGATGTGAGGGGGAAACTCCTTTTTGACCTCTTCGAGCTTGGTCAGCTTGCCGGTGGTGACGATTTCGACGATCTTTTTGGCGATCCGCTCCCCGATATCGGGAAGCTGGGAGAGATCGTATCCCTCTTTGACCAGTTTGGTGAAGTCG
>NZ_WFQN01000130.1 GCF_015487065.1 Nitratifractor sp. | reverse complement strand
GTTCCAGCGACTACGAAGAGAAAGAGGGCGTGAAGCTCCCCAGCTACCGGGGGGATATCATCAACGATATCGCCTTCACCGAAGAGGCGCGTCGTCCCGATCCCCGTCGAATGCTGCGGGCCTACTATCAGTCCGCGGCGACGATGAACCTGCTGCGGGCCTTCTCCCGGGGCGGACTGGCGGATCTGAACCAAGTGCATCAGTGGAACCTGGACTTCATCAAGGATCACCCTCTGGGGAAACGCTATGAAGAGCTCAGCTGCCAAATCGACAAGGCGATGAAGTTCCTGGCCGCTGCGGGCATCAACAGTCAGACCGCTCCCCAGCTGCGCCAGACGGTCGTCTATACCTCCCACGAGGCACTGCTGCTCAACTACGAAGAGGCGCTGACCCGCATCGACAGTCTGACGGACCAGTGGTACAACACCTCCGCTCATATGCTCTGGATCGGCGACCGGACCCGGGATCTGGACGGTGCGCACATCGAGTATTTCCGGGGGATCCGCAATCCTATCGGTTGCAAAGTCGGCCCCAGTATGCAGCCCGATGAGCTGATCGAACTGATCGATGCCCTCAACCCCGACAACGAGGAGGGACGGCTCAACCTGATCGTCCGGATGGGGGCTGACAAGCTCTCTGAACTCTATCCGCCGCTACTGCGGGCGGTCAAAGAGGCCAAGCGAAACGTCGTCTGGACCATCGACCCGATGCACGGGAACGTAGAGAAGACCTCTACGGGATTCAAAACCAGAGATTTCGACAATATCCTCTCGGAAGTTCGGCAGTTCTTCGAGATCCATCAGCAGGAGGGAACCGTCGCCGGCGGGATCCATCTGGAGATGACCGGCGAGAATGTCACCGAATGCACCGGCAGTACCTCCTGCCCCATCACCGAAGAGAAACTGGGGGATCGTTATCACACCCAGTGCGACCCGCGGCTCAATGCCAACCAGGCGCTGGAGCTGGCCTTTATGATCGGAGAAGAGTTCTAAACGAGGGCCCTGAAATACCTTCGTCATTCCGGGCTTGACCCGGAATCCAGGGCCTTGAATACCCACAGAGCGTAGATCCCGAATCAAGTCAGTCTGTTTTTCGCGGATTTCATTTCACTTCACGATGACCGCAAAGATATTTTTCCCCTCTTCGTGCCGATAGATCAGCTCCATTCCGTGAAGATCCAGAATGCTCTTGACGATATAGAGCCCCAGCCCCAGTCCCCCTTCGGAGCTGTGAAAGGGAGTGAAGTACTCCTCGATGGGATGCGGCAGCGCCTTGCCCCGGTTGATGATCCGGATCTCCGGTTCACGGATCAGGATGTCGGCATGACGGTCGGTGGAGTACTTGATGGCGTTGTCGATGAGGTTTTTGACAGCCAGTGTCAGAAGCTCAAAATCTCCCCGCAGTGTGAAATCTTTGCGGATGACGGTGTGGAGACAGTGGGAGGGATCGTCGAGCATCAGCAGGTCGATGCTTCCTTCCAGAATGTCGCTGGCTTTGTAGGAGTGGAAGTCGGGTTGGAAGTTTTTGGAGGTGATCTGCTCCACTTTGGCAAATTCGTCGATGAGGAGATTGAGTCGCTCGAAAATGGCGTGGAAGCGCGCTTTTTTCTTCGGATCGTCGATCATCTCCGAAAGCAGCCGTCCTTTGGCGATGGGGGTTTTGAGCTCGTGCATGATGGCCCGCAGCAGCAGCTGCCGGGAGCGAAGCAGATTCCGGATGGTCTCCACCGCCTGGTCAAAGGCATTGGCCACTTCGGCGATCTCGTCTTTGTGGTCGCTGTGGCAGTGGATGTTGAGATCCCCCTCGGAGAAGCGGAGGATCTTCTCTTTGAGCTCACTAAGAGGGCGGATGGAACGTACGACCCAGAGATAGAGCAGTAGGAGCATCGCCAGGGCTCCGGTAAAGGCGATAAGAAGCTCTACCGGAAAACGGGGTTTGTTCAGATTTTCCAAAATCAGCTTGAAACGGTCATTGTTGATAAGAATGTAGCGGTGGAGCCGCAGATTGACCACGGAGAATTTCTTGCTTTTGCCCTTTTGGGCGATCTGGCGATAGAGTTTGAGATTTTTCCCTCCCACATCGACGACCCGGATATTCTGGGAGGCCAGATAGTCGGTGTCGATCTTGCCGGTTTTGAGGTAGTAGAGATAGAGGTAGTGGATATTGGCCCGCTCCTGCATCTGAATCTCCTGGAAAGAGCGGTCGATGGATCGTTTCCAGAGGGCGGCAAAGAGCAGCACCAGCAGCAAGACGGCGATCAGAAAGACCAGATCGATCTTGGCCCTGAGCGACGTGATGCGCAGCCGCTCAAACAAGCTTGTAACCGACACCGCGGACCGCCTGAATCGCTTTGGGGTCTCCCAGTTTGGAGCGTATCTTGCTGATGATCACATCCAGGCTCTTGGTGGAACTGTCGCTCATGACACTCGATTCGTTGATGAGCTGCTCCCGGGAGAGGGTGATCCCCTGTTTGCGGATCAGCTGGGAGAGGATGTCGAATTCGGCGGGAGTGAGATGCAGCGGTTGGCCGTGGTGGTAGATGGTGTCTCCCCGGATCTCGTAGGCGCTGGCGGGGGCGGGGCGGCCGGTGCCTCCTTTGCTGTAACGCCGCAGCAGGGAAAGGATCCGGGCGTAGAGCTCTTTGGGGTCGTAGGGTTTTGGGAGATAGTCGTCGGCCCCCAGCTGCAGGCTCTTGACCTTGTCCTCCACGTCGCTGCGGGCGGAGGAGATAATGACGGGGATGTCGTATTTGCGCACCACCTCTTCACAAACCTCCAGCCCGTCCATCCCCGGCAGGGTCAGGTCCAGCAGTAGCAGATCGTAGTTCTGCACCCCGGCGCTGACGCCCAGAAAGGGATCTTCGTAGTTGGTCACTTCCATACCGAACTGAGCCAGGTATTCGCTCAGCAGTTCGGCAAACTCGGGGTCGTCCTCGATCATCAGAATCTTGATGGGGCGTTGGCTGTTCTGTTCCATAGGGATATTTTATCCATCGGAGTTTAATTGAAGGCAAATATATTGTGATACAATTTCCTCCATTTACGATATCGATCGTTGTAGTTGGGTAGAAAAGGAACGTGAGTGCGACGGATTTTCAAATGGTTTTTTTATTTTATCGTATCACTGACGGCTTTTTTGTTTTTGGCATATTGGATTGTTCCGCCATTGACACGGACATTTTTCGATACGAAGGCAATGGAGAGAAACCTCCATACAGTCATGTTGCCAAGCGATCAACCCCGTCGGATACGATTGACTAAAAAAGAGAAAAAAATTTTTCGAGCTCTCTATCTGGATACCTATCTTGGGACGGCAGCTTGGACATTCATGGGATTACCAAAACTAACCTATAATTATCTAACGCTTGAACCGAAAACGAAAAAAATCCGACGAGGAGCGATTGGCATCTTTGTCGATCCGGCCAAAAACGACACATCGACGATTCTTACCGCTTTGCAGGATCTCAATATCTCTTCTGTCGGTCTTCGGATCTATGTCAATTCAAAGTTTTTAGATTCCGAGGCTTATCGTCGTCATGTGGAGATGGCGAAAACATTGCATCAAAAAGGTTATAAACTCCTACTTGTTCTTGCTCAGACCTTTGAATCTTTCGATGGAGCACTTGAGAAAAATCTCACACGAGTCCTTAGGGATTTTGCCCCTTTCGTCGAGGACTACCAAATCGGAGAGGCGGTCAATCGGAGCAAATGGGGTGTGCAGGATAGTGCGCACTATACAACTCTAATTGACGATGCTTTCGATACAATTCACCGATTCGATCCTACTGCCAAAACGGTGGGCCCCAGTGTGATCGATTTCGAATGGTTCTATACCCTCTACTACAATCATCTGGCGAAGGATCGTTTCGATGTCGCCAATGCGCTGCTCTATGTGGACAGGGTCCGTGAACCCGAAAACGAACAGCACGGATTCGATACGGAGGCCAAGATCCGCCTCTTCAAGGCGATCGCTCCGGAGAAACCCCTCTGGATCACCGAGGTCAACTGGCCGCTGAAAAATCAAGGAGCCTACAAACCCACTTCCAACAAGGAGGCCGTCAGCGAGGCCCACTATCGAGACTATATGGCCCGCTATCTGGTGATGGCGCTCTCCGACGGTTATGTGGACCGGGTTTACTGGTGGCAGCTCTTGGCCAAAGGCTACGGCCTGATCGACCATCTTGATCTGCGTCGGCGGCCGGCTTTTCGGGCCTTCGGGACCCTGGTGAAGACCTTGGAAGGGAGCGTGCCCGAAGGGAAGAGCCGAGAGGGAGGGCTCTACGACTATCGTTTCGCTAAAGGAGACAAAAGGTTTCATGTCTTTTGGACCCGTGACGGCCGATCCCGTCCCATCGCCGGAGCGTTTCGCTGCATCGATCTCAACGGTACCGTCGTTCCCACCCGAAAGACAAGCCCAACCCCCATCATCTGTGAGGAGAAACCGTGACAATGACCCGACGTGAATCGATACTGTTGACGCTGCTTTTCATTGTCTACGCCCTACTGCTTTTCTACCATATCGGCGACTATCCCGTCTGGAATAAAGACGAGGGACTCTATGCCGAAACGGTGCGGGAGATGATCGAACGGGGCAATTTTCTCGACCCCTATTTCAATTACGAACATCGCTGGCAAAAGCCGGTGCTGATCTATTGGGTCCTGCTTCCCTTCAGCTATCTCTGGGGGGCGAACGCTTTCACCCTGCGTCTGGCGCTGGTCTGCCTTTCTCTGGCCACACTGCTGGTGACCTGGCTTTTCGCCAAAAGGCTTTTTCGCAACGAACAGATCGCCTTTTTGAGCGCCTTTTTTCTCGTCTCTTCCGCTTCTTTTATTCTCCAGGCCCGCCATATCGTCACCCATATGTTGCTGCTCTTTACAGTGATGCTCTCGTTTATCTTTCTCTACGACCTTCTGCGGGGCAAACGAGACCCGAAAACCGTTTTTCTCTTCGGCGCCAGCGTGGGGCTCGCCTTTTTGGCGAAACTCTATGTGGGGGTGGTCTTCATCCTGACGACGGGATTTCTGCTGGGAGCTGGTGAGATTTGTCGTCACAAAGCGGCTTTTGTCAAACGATCCCTCTATGCGCTCTTGGGCTTCGCGCTGGTGGGATTGCCTTGGTACCTTTACATGCTGTCCCGCTATGGAGACGCCTATGTCGTTTTCCTCTACCACGAGTTCTTTGATCGGATCGGCAAAAACGTCACCGGCAAAAACTCGCCCTTTTTCTATCTCAAAGTTTTTTTCGGCAATTTCGCTCCCTGGTCGATCCTCCTGCTCGTCTTGGCCCTTCTCTACCTCAAGAGATTTTGGGGAACGATTTGGGAAACTTTGGAAAAGAATCGGGAACTGCTGCTGGTTCTGACCGCCTTTTTCGTCGTCTTCATTACCCTCTCCATCCCCAAATCCAAGCTGCCTCCCTATCTCTTCTACCTCCA
Organism: Nitratifractor sp.; assembly: GCF_015487065.1. Classification (GTDB taxonomy): domain Bacteria; phylum Campylobacterota; class Campylobacteria; order Campylobacterales; family Sulfurovaceae; genus Nitratifractor. The sequence continues at coordinate 12,142 of NZ_WFQN01000130.1, read as the reverse complement.
GGGGTTTGCGGCGATTCTCACGGCCCTGGCGGTCTACCACGCCTCCATGAACCGACTCTTGCGCTATACGATCTACGGGATACAGGGACTGCTTTCCGTCGCGCTCATCGCGATATGGATTCTCTATTTCGATTATCGTTCGCTCGTTTTTTTCGCGATCGCCGCGGTGACGGCGGCTCTGTGGTTTCTGAAAATGGAAAATATCTATCTGGGGATTTTCCGGATTGGGGTAGTGATGTTGATGCTTTACTTTACGGTACTGGGGAATATCTTCGATACGATACAGCCGTTTTTCGGTTACCAACGTTTCGGAGAGAAGATCGTCAAAATACACAGACATGAGCCGAAATTGAAATTTTATTCACTTCGGAAAATGCGTACTTCACTGCCCTTTTATGCCCAGTGCAAGGTCCGTAATGTAGAGAAACTGCCCCAAGAAAATCACTATATTCTTTTGACCTCAGTCGAAGATTTTAAACCTTATGCAAAGAGATATCGCTATCGGGTCTTAGACAGGTCACTTTTTTACAAACGTTCAGATAGCCGAGTCTGGCAGATGCTCAACATCCTCAAAGGATACCGGAGAAACGATAGCAGCCGTACCGGAGAGCTGCTGCTCCTAGAGATAGAGGGCAAACGGAGCGAAGGGCCTTCGACCGTGAATCGTTAGGCCCGAGGATTCTCGAGCCCGTGGCGCAGGAAGATCCCCAGGAAACTGGAGAACGCCGTTAGGAGAAAGAAGAGCATCGAAAAGGCTACCCCTTCTTCCGCAGGCAGGCCGATGAGGCCGAATCCGTAGAGGAAGACGAACTCCCGGATCCCCACCCCACCGATGGAAAGGGGCAGGACCGCCGCCACACTGGAGAGAAGAAAGAGAGTCAAAAGCTCCGGGAGATCGGCCTCCATCCCGAGACTCCATGCCAAAAAGAGGGCACTGACCAGCTGCAAAATCTGGGTCAAAGCCCCCAAGAGAAGGGTACTGAAAAAGACCCTCCGAAATCTCCCCCGATAGAGAAGCCGGATGAGGGGAAAGACCAGCACAAGCCCGAGATAGTCCAGCGGAACAAGCCAGGGGAAGAGGTCGGCGAACCGGCTCGAAAGAAAAAAGATCCCGGCGAAAAAGAGCAGTGCGGCCAGTCCGCTGATCCGATCCAACAGCGTGGCGGCCAAGAGGGATTTGGCGTCGACCTCCCGGTGACGGTTGAGCAGATAGATTTTGTAGCCGTCTCCGCCGATCCCCCCTGGCAGGAAGAGATTGTAGAACATCCCGATATAGTAGAGACGCAAGGCTTCACGCTCCGTTAACGCCAGACCGATCGCCTTGAAGAAGCGGTTGAGACGGATCGAGCTGACGATCTTGGAGAGGTTGAAAGCGACTAGGGCGGCCAGCAGGAAGCTGGGGGCGATCTCCCGAAGCTTTCCGAACAGTTCCCCCGGATCGATCCGGGAAAGGACATAGAGGAGCGCCCCCAGACTCAGGGTGATTTTGAACAGCAGTGAGAGAGGCTTTTTAGCGGCCAACGAAGATCTCTTTGATCCGATAGGGTTTTTTGTTTTGGGATTCGAAATAGGTGCGCATGATCAATTCGGCCACGAACCCGGTAGTGATGAGCTGGATCCCCACCAGGACCAGCATCACCCCCAGGGTCAGGAGGGGGCGTTGGCCGATATCCTCGCCCAAGAGTTTGAGGATCAGAAGGTAGAAGTTGATCAGTAATCCGGCCCCCAGGGAGGCGATGCCTAGCCCCCCGAAGAGGTGCATCGGCTTAGTCCGGTACTTCTGCATGAAAAGCATCAGCATCAGATCGCTCATGACCCGGAAGGTGCGCCCCAGTCCGTATTTGGATTCTCCATGGATCCGGGGATGGTGCCGGACGTTCATCTCCACGATCTTGGCGCCGACCATCTCCGCTAGCACCGGGATGAAGCGGTGGAGTTCACCGTAGAGATCCAGTTCTTTGGCCACTTCCCGTTTGAAGACTTTGAGGGTGCAGCCGTAGTCGTTGAGATAGACGCCGGTGCTTTTGCGGATGAGCCAGTTGGCGATCTTGCTGGGGATTTTGCGCAGGAAGACACCGTCTTGACGTTTGAGCCGCCGACCCGCCACCACGTCCGCCCCGCTCTCTTGCATCTTTTCTATCATCAGGGGAATGTCCGCCGGGTCGTTCTGCAGATCGCCGTCGAGCGTGGCGATCAGCTCCCCCTCCGCCGCGTCGATTCCGGCGGCCATGGCCGTGGTCTGGCCATAGTTGCGGTTGAAAACGATGATCTTCGTCCTGGCGTCGGCCAGGGCCTTCATCCGTGGGACCGTTTCGTCGGTGGAGCCGTCGTCCACCAGGATCAATTCGTAGTCGATCCCTTTCAATGCTTCGCGGATTCTTTCGAAAAGGGGCGCCACGTTCTCCTCTTCGTTCATCATGGGGATCACTACCGAGAGTTTCATGGCATTCGTACCTTGTTTTTGTGAAATTTTATCAGATTCGCTGGAAGAATGGATTGATGACTTGGAAGAATCGAGCGGTTCCGTTGCGGTTGTGGAGGGGAACTTGGATAAAATACGCTATCCAATTGGGTGCTCCGATCCTCTTATCCGTCCGGCTTCGATCCGGAATTCGGGGCACTGAATCCTTAAAGGTTTAGTCAAGATGAAGAAAAAAGACTTTTTACGTACCATTGTGGAGCGGGATCTCAAAGAGGGCAAATACGACGAAGTGGTGACCCGCTTTCCTCCCGAGCCCAACGGCTTCCCCCATATCGGGCATGCCAAAGCGATCACCATCAACTTCGGCATCGCCCGGGATTTCGGGGGGCGCTGCCACCTGCGGATGGACGATACCAACCCGGTGACCGAAGAGGAGAAGTACGCCCGGGCCATCGAAGATGCTGTCCGGTGGCTGGGATACGAGTGGGACGGTCCGGTGCGCCATACCTCCGACTATTTCCAGCGCCTCTTCGACTATGCGGTAGAGCTGATCAAAATGGGCAAAGCCTACGTGGACAGCCTCAGCGAGGAGGAGATCCGGGAGTATCGGGGAACGGTCACGGAGCCGGGCCGACGCAGCCGCTATGCCGAGCGCAGCGTCGAGGAGAATCTGGATCTTTTCGAGCGGATGCGCCGGGGAGAGTTCAAAGACGGTGAACACGTGTTGCGGGCCAAAATCGATATGAGCTCCCCCAATATGCAGCTGCGCGATCCGCTGCTCTACCGCATCCGCCATGCCCATCATATGCGGACGGGAGATGCCTGGTGCATCTACCCGATGTACGATTTCGCCCACTGCCTCTCGGACTATATCGAGGGGATCACCCACTCCTTCTGCACCCTGGAGTTCGAGAACAACCGCGCCCTCTACGACTGGGTCCTCGATACGCTCCGCCTGGGGCCTCCGAGACCCTATCAGTACGAATTTGCCCGGCTCAATATGAACTATACGGTGATGAGCAAACGCAAGCTCAAGGAGCTGGTCGACAGCGGCAAAGTCAGCGGCTGGGATGACCCCCGCATGCCGACCATCGCCGGCTACCGCCGCCGGGGCTATACCCCCGAGTCCATCGTCAACTTCTGCAACAGCATCGGCATCTCCAAGGCCAACTCCGTCGTGGATGTCGCTCAGCTGGAGCACGCCATCCGGGACGATCTCAATATGAAGGTCCCGCGGGTGATGTGCGTCCTCGATCCTCTCAAGGTGGTGATCGAAAACTACGAAGGAAGCGAAGAGCTGGAAGCCTCCTACTATCCCCACGACGTCCCCAAAGAGGGCTCCCGCAAGCTCCCCTTTTCTCAGGAGATCTATATCGAGCGGGAGGATTTTTCGGAGAACCCGCCCAAGGGGTACTACCGCCTCACTCCCGATCAGCCGGTGCGGCTGCGCCACGCCTACATCATCCGCTGCAAAGAGGTGATCAAAGATGAGAGCGGCCGTATCACCGAGATTCGCGCAGAGTACTATCCCGACTCCAAAAGCGGCGCCGACACCAGCGGCATCAAAGTCAAAAGTGCCATCCACTGGGTCGATGCAGCAACGGCCCATGAAGTGGAGGTACGCCTCTACGACCGGCTCTTCCGGGTTGAAAATCCTCAGGGCATAGAGGATCTCAACCCCGATTCTCTGAAGATCGTCAAAGGGGCCTACGTCGAACGGGCGGTGATCGAAGAGAAGCCCGACGAACGCTTCCAGTTCGAGCGGCAGGGGTACTTCTACCCCGATCCGGTGGACTCCAGCGACGAGCATCCGGTCTTCAACAAGATCGTGAGCCTCAAAGACTCCTGGAGCAAAAAGCAGCAGCCTTCCAAGCCCGCCCCCAAAGCAGCGGAGTCCAAAGCACCGAAATCGAAGCAGGAGGCAAACGAGGGAGAAGCCGCCCCTCTCAACGAGGAGGAGCAGGTACGCTACGAGCGTTACACCCGGGAGTTGGGTATCGGCAAAGCCGCTGCCAATACCCTGGCCCGCGACGCGATACTTCGGGAGTTTTTCAAGCAGGCGCTTTCTGCGCAGAACAGTCCCGTGACTCTGGCCAATCTGGTGGTCAACGAGGTGGCCAGGGAGCTGAAGCAGAAATCATTGGAGGCGTTGGCTTTCACCCCCGAATCGATCGCTGCGCTCGCCAAAATGATTGACCAAGAGACCGTCTCCAGCAAAATCGCCAAAGAGATCTTCGAACTGATGGCCGAGAGCGGCGAATCCCCGGTCAAAATTGTCGAAGAGCGGGGCTGGGTCCAGATCAGTGACCCGGCGCATATCCTGCCGGTCATCGAAGAGGTGATCGCCGCCAATCCCGACAACGTAGCCAAGTACAAAGCGGGCAACCAAAAGCTCTTCGGTTTCTTCGTGGGGCAGGTGCTCAAAGCGACCGGGGGTAAAGCCAATCCGAAAGTGGTCAATGCATTGGTGGCTGAGAAACTTTCTGATCTTTAAAAAAATATCTTCTTTCGAGAGGTCGACCGCTATACTCTCCTTATCGGGCATCGCGGCTAGACTATCCTGATCCCTTTGATCGCCTCTCGCTCGATAGGTCTGTTGCGGTCTCTTGATACCACAATGTCAACAGGTTTGTGGAGTAGGTCTTCCAACCGTGTTTTGAGTCGCATTGTTTTTCTGAATCGGTCATTTTGCAAAGGGGCAATGATATAGAGATCTATATCCCCGCCTCGTTTACTCTCATCTACTCTGCTCCCGAAGAGGTAGACGGGTACATCCCCAAGTGTTGATCGGACAGAGTCTTTGATCAGGTTAATTTCTCTGCTGGTGAGTCTCAAAATTGTCCTTTATTCTGCCAACAAGATTTGTCAGATAATTGACGTTTTCTATCAGATAATTTATGGCATCTATCTTTTCGCTGTTATCGTAAGGATAGTCATGAGATATACTATTTCTGACGGCCCTAAATTCGCTCCAAATGTCAATGTCGACAATCTTTTCTTTGTCAAGCTCTTTCAAGAGTGCAAAAAAGTTTTTTCCTTCTATGGGAAATTCCAGTATTGCGAGATATTCACGAAAGATTTTGCTACCGAGCAAATCCTGGAGTTTGGCAAAACGGAAAGCCAAGACATCCAGTTTGTCCATATCTCCGGGGCTCAGACTCTCAAGCTTCTTTTGATCCAGAGGATAGAGTCGGCTTAGCGCTCTTTGAGCCGCTTCCATCCTCTCAATATGTTTCATTGCTTCATGGAGATGTTGCTTCAATTTATCGTTGATATCCATATTTTACCTCTTGGACACTTCGCTTCTTAGCCTTGGCTTAGTTTACCATAAAGAGCCCGCAGATGGATTGCTTGTTGCGTTATTGTTCCTGCTGATCTTTGTAATGAATAATCTTATGAATATTTTGATAGGATCAAAGAAAAGGAGTCGGAATGAAGCAGATCGATATGAGTTCGGATGAATTCCTGGAGGAGCTGGAGAAGACCAAGAAGTTCGCCGACAAGGTCTGCAAGCAGTTCGGATGGGTCTACAACCCCAATGAAGAGGTCAACGAAGGAGTCCTGATGGGGCTGGCCCGGCACAAGCTTCTCTACGGCAAACGCTGGTGCCCCTGCTTCATGGTGATCGAGAATGAGGAGGGCAAGCACGTCAGCGCCGACAACCGCCTCTGTCCCTGCAAACCGGCCATCGAGCATGAGGTGCCGGAAGAGGGGAAATGCCACTGCGGGATCTTCTGCACGCCGGAATACGCCGCAACGCACGATCATTAAGCGACTGTCTCCTATCAAGCCCTCTCAAAAAATCACCGTCAAGCGATGGCGAAAGAGTGCACTGTTGTGACGATAACATTAGTGGGTGATAATTACCTTGGAAGCGTCAGGACTGTTATGCCGTGAAACAACGTGCCGATCCAAACCCTGCCATCCGAAGTAAAAGCGATGGAACTCACGCTATGACCTGAGAGGCCGTTACGGGTAGTGTAATTTTCCCACTTCCCGTTTCTCAGATGTGAGACGCCCCCGGATGTGCCGAACCAAAGCGATCCGTCGGGTGCAACTGCGGCGACAGTGACACGAGAGTTTACCAATCCATCTTTGCGAGTGTAGCTCGTCCATCTTTTGCCATCAAAGCGGGAGACTCCTTTTCCCGTGCCTACCCACACTGTGCCGTTCGGAGCCACGGCTACCGCGTTGATCCGGTTGTCGGCCAGGCCGTCGGCGGTGGTGTAATTCCTCCAGCCGGTGACGTCGAACATTGAGAGGCCTTTTGTCGTGCCGGCCCAAACGGTACCGTCGGACGCGATGGCGAGAGCGTTCACACAGTTGCCGCCCAGGCCGTCTCGTTTGTCGTAATTTGTCCACCTCCGCCCGTCAAAGCGGGAGACTCCCCCGCGCACATCGCAGGAGCCCACCCATACCGTTCCATCGGGAGCCACGGCGATGGAGGAGACTTTGTTGTTGCGTAGCCCCTGTTGGGTGGTATATATTTGCCACGAGGTCCGGCCGAATCGGCCCACGCCATAGAAACGTGTTCCCACCCAAAGCGCGCCGTCTTTGCCTATGGCCACCGCAGAGATTTCGTTCCCTGGCAATCTGTTTTTTCTGGTATAGGTGGTCCAGCGGCCTTTTCTGAAAAGGGACAATCCCGATGAAGTACCTACCCAGATCGAACCGTCCGGTGCGATGGTGATGTCGGTGACGGTGTTGCCGGCCAGGCCGTTATCTTTCGTATAGGTGGGAAGCTTTGGACGGGGAGTCGCGTTTAGTTTGAGAGCGCAACTGATTAAGATTCTCGTCTTTTGTTTATACTCATCGATACCGACGTAAAGAATGAGCTTTCCCCTCGTCAACATCAAGAGTAAGTCATTTTTATCGAAGTTAATGGCTTCATGTCTTTTCCAGCTTTTATCAGGCATGTGCTTGGCATAAAAAGCGATGACCCGGGATGGTGCATCCGTGCTTAGGTAAGCGACTGTGCTGTTTTTCGATGAACGCTTTCCCATTGGCGTTCTCTTTTCATCGTCCAATCCGACTTCTTCCAGGCTCACTCGCCGAGAACCGGGGTAGATCGGGAACGCGGAATAACAGGGGGCGTCCCAGCGCTTCAAATTCGTGGCGGCGGCGCTCTCAGGAGCGCGGTTCGGCCCGGGGCTCTCCGCGTGGCCGACCGACACAAAGAGCGTCACCGCCAAAAGAGAGATGATATTTTTGCAATAATCTTTCATCCTGCTCCCTCCTTTTTTCCGCTTTGAACCCGGAATCCATGGCTTCAGCTATCTATTATATCGTGGAATCGAATCGGGTTCGGGTGAGGGAGAAGATTCGTAGAACGTTAGAGAGAAGACTCTTCAATCTCTTTGATTTTCAGGACCGGCTGATCGGCGGAAAAGTTCTCCATCTCTTTCAGTGTGGCCATCAAAGCCATGAGCTTGTTGCGCACCTCCAGCTCTTCCAGTTCTGGTTTGCTATCGGCCACGACACCGGCACCGGCTTGAAGGACGATTTGATCCGGTTTGATCAATGCGGTACGGATAGCAATGGCGGAGTCCATATCTCCGGTGAAAGAGAAGTAACCTACACTGCCGCTGTAGAAGCCCCGCTTGAGCCCCTCGAAGCGGGCGATGAGCTCCATGGCCTTGATCTTGGGGGCACCGGTCATGGTTCCGGCGGTGAAGGTGGCCCGGAAAAGGTCGAACATATCTTTGCCTTCGTCGATCCGGGCGATGACGTCGCTGACCATATGCATGACGTGAGAATACTTCTCCACCCGCATCATCTCCGGGACTTTGACCGTGCCGGTTTGGGCCACGCGCCCCACATCGTTGCGCCCCAGATCCACCAGCATCAGGTGCTCGGCACACTCTTTGGGGTCGTTGAGCATCTCCTGTTCTAGCTCGTAATCCCGCTGGGGGGTGGCGCCGCGCTTGCGGGTGCCAGCGATGGGACGCAGCAGGATCTCTCCTGCGGTGAGGCGCACCATCACCTCCGGGGAAGAGCCGCAGATGCTGAAATCCTCGTAGTCCAGGAGGAAGAGATAGGGAGAGGGGTTTTTGGAACGGAGCACCCGGTAGAAGCTGAGCGGGTCGATATGCCCCCGTTGGGTGTAGCGGTTGGAGGGGAGCATCTGAAAGACATCCCCGGCGCGGATATGCTCTTTGGCCTCTTCTACAATCTCCATGAAACGTTCCGCTTTGATGGCGAAGCTCCCCTCGCCCTCCAGACGGGCCGGCTGGAAAGGCAGGGGCTGATGGGGACGGGGAAGTAGGTCCGCCACGGCTTCCAGAAGTTCGGGATTTTCGTTTCCCGGGTCGATCAGGGTCAGTTCCGAGCTCTTGTGGGAGAAACCGATGATGAGGCGGGGACGGACCAGATCCAGGTCCGGGGTCTGCAGGGGATCTTCAAGCTTATCCATCCACTGCCGCAGGACCGGTTCAAAGACTTTGACCATATCGTAGCCGATGAAGCCGATGAAACCGTCGACAAAGGAGAACCCCGCTTCCCGGGCGAGGGCACGGTAGTGCGCTTTGTCGAGATCTCGGTAGTAGTTTTGGAGGAAGCTGAAGGGATCCTCCGCCAGTTCACGGCGCTCTCCGTTTCGGTCGGTAAAGGTGCATCGGTTGTCGCGATAGGTGAGGCGTTCTTTCGCTCCGACGATGATGAAGCTGAAGTTCCCCTCTTCGGAGGTGACGACGCTTTCAAAGAGCATCGTCACCTCTTCGGGGTAGTGCTTTTTGATCTCGCCGTAGAGGGCGACGGGGGTGAGCTGGTCAAAGAGATAGCTACGGAGCATCAGGGTCTCCTGACGACGAAACCGGCAATCCCCAGCTTCTCTTTGACCTCGGGGAGTTTCGCTTTGGCTTCGCTGTAGGAGCTGTAACGGCCCACGCGTACTTTGATCATCCCGCCGCTTTTGACGATGACAGGGGTATAGCCCTGGGCTTTGATCTTGTCAAGATATTTTTGATTGGGCATTCGTTTGAAGGATCCCACCTGGATGTAATAGATTCTGCTGCTTGAGGCCGTGGAAGCAGCTGGACTCTTTGCCTTGTGCTTCTGGTTGGCAAAAAGTTTGGAAGGTCTAACCTTTTTTGTTTTGGGCTTGGACGTGACGGTGATGGCCCGATTGGGTTGTGTTTTGGAAGGGGCAGCCGAGGGACGGGTAGAGGTCTTTGCGGTGGAGGCAGGCCGGCTTGCCGCCGCTTTGGCATGGTGGGGAGCAGAAGGGGTGAGGGGAGTTAGCTCGTCACTTTTGGGAAAATTTTCATCGGAGAGAGGTTTGAGCTCATCCGGGATCTCTTCGGCAGGCCGGGCTTTGGACGCAGGGGTTCCGGTTGCGGCAGAGTGTCCGGCTGCCGGTTTGACGACACGGGTGAGTTCCGGATTGGTCTCTTTGGTAGGAGTCTCGGGTTCGCTGAGGATCAGTTTGGCCAGGAAGACTCCGACGATCAGAATAATCAGGACTAAACCGATGAGGGTCAGGAGGCTTTTGGACCCTTTGCTTCCCGAATCGGGTTCGCCGATGATGAGGTCGTCGAGATTGTGATCGTTCATGCGCAGCTCCAGACTGAGATGTCCCGATTATAACCAAAAAAATCTGAGCACTATATTAGTTAATATATCCATAAGGAAGTGTGAAGATATTGTAGCTTTCCGGCAGGCGGCGGTCGGGAAGGATGCGCCAGGATTTCTGCAAGCGGGTCTGGAGCATATCGGAGAGACGCCCTCCCTCGGCATGGAGTTGTTCCAGCTCCTGCCGGGCCACCGGGAGAATGACAGTCCGTTTGTTCCCTTTCTTTCCCTGGTAGCAGCGGTAATCATCAATGCCGAGATGCTGAAAGAGATGCCGCAGAGTCTGGAGAAAGAGCTCGGGTTCCTCCCCCAGATACTCGATGACGATCCGTTCGCCGACCCCCTCCTGCAGCAGAGGCAAGGCCAGAGTCACCTCCCGGCGCAGATGCTGGGAGACGAGGATGGGGTTGGGAGTTTGATCGTATCGGCGGAATTTACTGTAGAAGGTTCGGCCGTTGTGGACGATTTTTTCCACAATGGAGGAGGATTTGAGGTAGTAGTGGTCGGCGGAGGCCGCCAGTGCCTCCAGATCCTCTGTCAGAGGAGGGAGTGTCTTAGTAGATGGGCCGGTCATAGATGACGAACTGTAGGGCGAGCTGGCGCATCTCTTCGCGGATCTTGGCCTGGAGCTCGTGATCGTCGATATGGTCCAGGACGTCGCAGATCCGGTTGGCGATGAGCTCGAACTCTTTCTCTTTCATTCCCCGACGGGTCAGGGCGGGAGAGCCGATGCGGATTCCGCTGGTGACGAAAGGGCTGCGGGTTTCACCGGGGACGGTGTTTTTGTTGACGGTGATGCCGGCGCGGCCCAGGGCGGCGTCGGCATCCTTGCCGCTGAATTCCTTGTCGAGGAAGCTCACCAGCACCAGGTGGTTGTCGGTGCCGCCGCTGACCACGTCGTAGCCCCGCTGCATGAGGACATCGGCCAGGACTTTGGCGTTGGCTTTGACCTGGCGGGCGTAGTCGGTCCACTCGGGAGCGAGGTTGTGCTTGAAGCCGACCGCTTTGGCGGCGACTACATGGACCAGGGGTCCGCCCTGGAGACCGGGGAAGATGGCGGAGTTGATCTTTTTGGCGATCTCCTCGTCGTTGGTCATGATGGCGCCGCCGCGGGGACCGGCCAGAGTTTTGTGGGTGGTGGTGGTGACCACGTGGGCGTGGGGGAAAGGGCTGGGATGCTCTCCGGCGACGACGAGTCCGGCGATGTGGGCGATGTCGGCGAAGAGGAGGGCACCCACCTCGTCGGCGATCTCACGGAATTTGGCGAAGTCGATCTCCCGGGGATAGGCCGAGGCACCGCAGACGATGATCTTGGGTTGGACGATCTTGGCGATGTCGCGGACCCGCTCGTAGTCGATGCGACCGTCGAGTTCCACCCCGTAGGTGAAGCTGTGGTAGTTTTTACCCGAGAAACTCACTTTGGAGCCGTGGGTCAGGTGGCCGCCATGGCTGAGGTCCATCCCCAGGATCTTGTCGCCCGCTTTGATGAGGGCCGCATAGACGGCGCCGTTGGCCTGGGAGCCCGAGTGGGGCTGGACGTTGGCGTATTCGCAGCCGAAGAGCTCCTTGCAGCGGTCGATGGCCAGCTGCTCCACTCTGTCGGCATAGTCGCAGCCGCCGTAGTAACGCTTGTTGGGATAGCCCTCGGCGTATTTGTTGGTAAAGACCGATCCCATCGCCTCCATGACGTCGGGGAAGGTGAAGTTTTCGCTGGCGATCATCTCCAGGTGCTCGGTCTCACGCTTGAGCTCGTCGACGATGGCTTGATAGACCTCGGGGTCGAACTGTTCGATGTAGTAACTCATATCACTTTTCCTTTTGCTGGGATTCATTGTCGGGAGCTGCCTCCTCCGCTTCGGCAGAGCCCTCCAGTTTCGCTTCGGGGCGCATAGCGGGGAAGAGGAGCACGTCGCGGATGCTGTGCTGATCGGTCAGGAGCATTACCAGGCGATCGATGCCGATTCCTTCGCCGGCCGTGGGGGCCATGCCATAGCTCAGGGCCCGTACATAGTCCAGGTCCATATGCATCGCCTCGTCGTCTCCGGTGACCTCCTTGGCCTCCACCTGCATCCTGAAGCGCTCGTACTGATCGAGAGGATCGTTGAGCTCGTTGAAACCGTTGGCGATCTCCTTGCCGGCGATGAAGAGCTC
>NZ_WFQN01000129.1 GCF_015487065.1 Nitratifractor sp. | reverse complement strand
TTTTCCTGATCCTCAACACCTTCGCCCAGGGCAAAGAGGCGGTGGTCTCCCGGGGAGAGCTGGTGGAGATCGGCGGGAGTTTCCGGATCCCCGAGGTGATGGCGGCCAGCGGAGCGAAGCTGGTGGAGGTGGGCACCACCAACAAAACCCGCCTGGCCGATTACGAAGCGGCCATCGGTGAGGAAACGGCGATGCTGATGAAGGTGCACAAATCCAACTACGCCATCGAGGGGTTCAGTGCCGAGGCGACGATGGAGGAGATTGCGGCCCTGGCCCGTGAACGGGGGCTGATCGACTACTACGATCTGGGAAGCGCCTACCTGCCCGATCTCCCCTGGGGTTTGGGGGCGGCGGAGCCCTCTTTGCCCAGGATCCTGCGTGATCCCCCTTCGCTGCTCAGCTTCAGCGGCGACAAGCTTTTCGGCGGAGTACAGGCGGGGATCATCCTGGGGCGCAAGGCTCTCATCGACCGGCTCAAAAAGAATCAGATCCTGCGGATGTTCCGGGTGGACAAGGTGACGCTGGCGCTGCTGGAGCGGACGGTGCTGGCCTACCGCCGGGGAGAGACCGATAAAATCCCCGTCCTGCGGATGCTCTTTGCCACGCCCGAGCAGCTGCGAAACCGGGCCGAGGCGCTAAGAAAGCGACTGCCGATCCCGGCGAAGATTCTCGATTCGCAAACCTACGTCGGCGGCGGTACCATGCCCAACCGGAAAATCCCCACCGTCATCCTGGCCCTGGAGGGAGAAGCGCAGGAACTGGAAGCCGCCTTCCGGGCACACCGGATCATCGGCCGGATCGAAAAGGATCGCTTTGTGCTGGATCTACGGACGGTTCGGGAAGAGGATTTCGAGACGATCATCGAGGCGGCATCGATGATATCGAGTGAGGAGTGAAGAGTGAGGAGTGAGGAGTTGGAAGGCGCCTTCGGCGCAGTCGCAAGTCGCAAGTCGCAAGTCGCAAGAAATGCCGCCTTCGGCGACGTTATTGGTGTATTGGTGTATTGGTGTATTGGGGGTGTTCTTCGTTGTTTGTCATTTGACATTTATCGTTTGAGGTTGGTCGGCAGTCGGCAGTCAGCAGTCGGTAAGAGAGTCGCCAGTCGTCAGTCGCTAGTCGCAAGAAGTGTCGCCTTTGGCGACGTTATTGGTAATTGGTTATTGGTTATTGGAAGCGTTGCAACGCAACGCAAACCGAAATTCTCCATTCTCCATTCTCAATTTTCCATTAAAAAAACTCGGTTCCTCACTCCTCACTCCTCACTCTTCACTTCTCTCATTTTCTCCAAGGAGAGAAAATGAGAGACATCATCGTCGGTACCGCCGGCCACGTCGATCACGGCAAAACGGCGCTCATCGAAGCGATGACGGGGTACAACGGGGATGAGATGGCCCAGGAGAAGGAGCGGGGGATCACCATCGATCTGAGCTTCTCCAATATGCGCCGAAAGGGGGTCAACGTCGCCTTTATCGACGTGCCGGGGCACGAACGGCTCATCAAGACGATGGCCTCGGGGGCCTTCGGCTTCGATGCGGCGCTGCTGGTGGTGGCGGCGGACGAGGGGATCATGCCTCAGACCCGGGAGCATCTGGCGGTGCTGGATCTGCTGAAGGTGCGGCGTCTGGTGGTGGCCCTGAGCAAAAGCGACCGGGCCGATGCCGCGCAGATCGCCCGGAGGGAGGAGGAGATCCGTACGCTGCTACGTGAAAGCTATCCCGCCATGGAGCTGCAGGCCCTGGTGCCCACCTCGATCCGCGATCCCGAGAGCATCGAGCGGCTGCGAAAGATTCTTTTTTCCCTGCCGCCGCGGATCACGGGGGACGCTCCTTTTTTCCGCTACTACATCGACCGGGTCTTCAGCCCCCGGGGGGTGGGGACGGTCGTCACCGGCACCGTGCTGGCGGGACGGGTCCGCAAGGGGGAGAAGCTCAACGTCGCCGAGCTGGGCAAACCGGCCACGGTACGCAATATCCAGGTCCACGGCGAAGATCGGGAGGAGGCCTATACCCATCAGCGGGTCGCCCTCAATCTCGACATTCCCCACACCAAACTGCGCAAAGGGTATCTCCTGGCGAGTCGGGGCTATTTTCGGGGCTTTGAGCGGATCGACGTCTCGGTGCGGCAACTGGGAGAGAAGGAATTGCCTCACGGCAGTGAAGTCCTCTTCATCAGCGGAGCCAAACGGGTGGAGGGAAAGATCCTCTACTATGCCGATGCCCGTTTTGCCGCCTTGCACCTGGGTGAAAAGGTCTACACCCGCTTCGGCGATCCCTATCTGCTGCTGGCTTCGGGCCGGGTGGCTGCCGGCGGAGAGATCCTGGTGCCCATTAGCGAGCCGATCCGAAAGAACCGCAAAGTTCCGCTGCTTGAAGCGCTGCAGAAACGGGATTTCGAGACCGCCTTTTCGATCCTGCTGGCCAACCACCGGCGGGGCTTCGGGTTGATTGCCAGCCAGCAGCGCTTCGCGATGAATCACGACGAAGCGCTGGCTGTCGCCCGCCGGATCGCCGGGGCCTATGTGGACGAGGAGGGGCTGGTGCTCTACCCGCAGGAGGCCCTGCAGGAGGTCGAGTCGGCCATCCGTCGCATCTACGAAAACAACCCCAACGCGCTCCTCTCTCCCGCCTCCGTGGTGCTGCGGATCAAGTGGGCCAGCGAGAAGCTGGCGGCGGAGGTGATGGAGCGTCTGGGGGAGAGCGGCTTTTTGCGGCAGGCCGAGGGGCTGTGGCTGCGGGCCGATCGGGACCCTGCCGAGCTGATCGACGCGCTGCCCGAGCAGCTCTACCGGATCCTGGAAGAGGAGGGACTGACCCCCGAAGCTCCCTACGATCTCTACGACCGCCTCGACTTGGAC
>NZ_WFQN01000128.1 GCF_015487065.1 Nitratifractor sp. | reverse complement strand
CGGCAAAGTCTCGGCGCTGAACATCGACCCCATCGAGAAGAAGCCCCTCTACCACTTCCTGCCGGCGAGCTTCGCCCTGTCGCTGGGAACAGTGGGGTGTAATTTCCAGTGTCCCTTCTGCCAGAACTGGCAGATCTCCCAGACCAAGGATCTCAGCGGCAGCTACGACGTTACGCCGGAGCAGCTGGTGGCCCTGGCCCTGGAGAAAGGGTGCAAGACGATCGCCTACACCTACAACGAGCCGACGATCTTCTACCCTTTCGCCCGGGATGTGGCACTCCTGGCCAAAAAGCACGGCATCAAAAACGTCTTCGTCAGCAACGGTCTGGAGACTCCCGAGGTGATCGAGGATATGAAAGGGATCATCGACGGATTCAACATCGATATCAAGGGCTTCAACCCCGAATATTACAAAAAGACCCTCAAAGGATCGTTGGAGGGGGTCCTCGATACGCTAAAACGCCTCAAAGAGGGAGGCTTCTGGGTCGAGTGTACGACGCTGATCGTTCCGGGGGACAACGACAGCGACGAGAAGCTGACGAAGATCGCCGAGTTTATCGCCAAGGAGCTCGATCCCTATACCCCCTGGCACATCAGCGCCTTCCATCCCGACTACAAGGTCAACGACAAGCTCCCCACCCCCCTGGAGACACTCCAGCGGGCGGAGCAGATCGGCCGGAAGGCGGGACTGGCCTACATCTATATGGGCAACGTTCCCACCGACGGCATCACCAATTGCCCCGGCTGCGGCCTGGAATTGATCGTCCGGCGGGGGTATCACGTGACCAAAAACGTCCTCGAAAACGGCCACTGCCCCGCCTGCCATCGGGCGATCGAAGGGGTCTGGGCGTGAAACGACCAGACCCCAGTGCGTAGTGGGTAGAGGGTAGTGTGTAGAAAAGAGAAGCAAGAAAAAAAGATGAAAAAAATACTGATACTGCTTTTCGGAATAATATTTTTCCTGGCAGCTTCAAACACTGCCGACCAAAACTCTACCCACTACCCACTACGCACTACCCACTCCAAAATCACTACCCACTCAAAAATAGCAAAGGAGCAGAAAATGAGTATAAGAATTGCAGGAAATATAGGAGCCTTCTACCCCGCGAGCTGCGGCGAGATCGACCGGATGATCGATCACTGGAACGGCATCCTGGACGAAGCCCTGACGGACAAAAGTGTCCTGCAGGCAAAACCGCGGGCGATCATCGCCCCTCATGCGGGCTACATCTACAGCGGCTTCACCGCCAACATCGCCCACCGGATCCTAGCCAACAGCCGGCCCAAACGGGTAGTGGTGATCGGCCCGAGTCATCACGTATATTTCGAAGGGGTCAGCGTGGGGATTCAGGATCTCTACCAGAGTCCCTGCGGCGAGGTCCCCGTCGACAAAGCCTATGCCGAGGAACTGGCGAAGCGTTTCGGGCTGACTTTTGTCCCCGAGGCTCACGAAAAAGAGCACAGCACCGAGACCCAGGTTCCCTTCATCCGACACTACGAGCCCGAAGCGAAGGTGGTGGAGCTGATCTACGGCAAGGTGGACTACACTGCCCTGGTACCGATCATCGACGCCGTGCTGGCCGATCCCGAGAATGTGGTGGTGATCAGCTCCGATCTGAGCCACTTCTACACCCTGGAGCAGGCGAAACAGCTGGACAATATCTGTCTTGCCGGCGTCGCCGAAGAGGATATCTCCCTCCTCGACAAAGGGTGCGAAGCCTGCGGGATCATCGGGATCAAAGCGATCATCGCCGTCGCCAAAGAGCACGGCTGGAAGACCCAGCTGCTCGACTATCGCACCAGCGCCGACGCCAGCGGCGACACCCAACGGGTCGTCGGCTATATGAGCGCATTGATTCTCCCCTGACGGGACCGTGCCGAGAAATCGCAGGCACGGTCCTTCGGGCCTCACGTCACAAGTCGCAAGTAGCGTTGCCTTCGGCAATGTCATTAGTCATTAGTCATTGGTCAGTGGTCATTGGTCATTGGAGACAGGGACTAGTCCTTCATTTCGGGACAAAGTCCCACCTCCAAAACATGTGTATAACGAACGCTTCGCCCCAAAATTTCTCATTCAAACACACATGACGCCTACGCCAAGACGGCAGTACCTCGCGTTTTCTTTTTCTTTGCTTCGTTTCGTTTTTCTTTGTCGCGTGAACAAAGAAAAACAAATGAAGAGATATTTTCACCCTGAACCAAACGGACTCACCGTCAGGCCGATTTAATTTATCTCGCCTTAAGCATGACTTCTGTAAAATCGCAAGACTTTTTCTAGGGTGGGAGCAGTGCCCCGTGCCGGCTCCCCGTTCCTGGAACCCGGAATATGCAGTAGAATTTACATTAGATGTGCCGATGCTTGGTTGGCAAGGGTGTTCGTCCACAACGTAGGCGCACTTGGAAAGTGCGTCGAGGCTTTGGACGGATCGCCCTTGTCACCGATGATCGGTATAGATGATGTGAAGTCTAATGTATATTCCGGGTTAGAAAAACAAATCGAACGACAAAGGCTTAAAGATGGCAAGAAGATGTCAAGTTACCGGCAAAGGCCCCCTGGTCGGATACAACGTATCCCACGCACATAACAAGACCAAGAAGCGTCAGCTTCCCAACCTGCGCACCGTCCGTGTCACGCTCGAAGACGGTACCCGCAAAAAAATCAAGGTCGCCGCTTCCACCCTGCGCACCATGCGCAAAAAAGCGGCCGAAGCCCAGGCGGACCTCGCCTAAACGAAAGATCCTTCGGATCTTTTGCTCTTTTTACTCTACACTTCTCTTTTCCCCAACCTTTTTATCCTCAATATAAAAACAACATATGATTCCTATCGTCCACCGGTGTCCAGCCATGCCAGTCAAAACGTGTCGGATTCTCTTTGTAAACCAGCTTTCCCAGCGGCGTGACAATCGTACGATTTCCGTCAGTAGGACAGACCTCTTTCCCGTTGTGAAATAAGCGATACCAGATCCCCAGACTCCGAGTTCCTCTCCCTGTCAACCATGCCCGCAACTCCCAGCCCGCTTTTTTGAAGACTTTGTTCGGTGGACGGTCAAAGGTTTTGGGCGGGCAAGTGGCCAAAAGCAAACTGCCAAGTGTCAATAGAAGTATTATTCCTCTTTTCATCTCTCCCTCCTTTCGACGATATCTATTATAAACATTTTCAAAGAAACAAGGTTTTTCCATGTATGGCGTATAATACGCTTTAACTATACTAGGAGCATCCGATGTTCACACTCTACTCCCTCAAAAACGGCCTTGCCAATGTCCAAGGCTTCTACTGCGACGCCGTCAACGCCGGGCTCCGTCCCGATCCCGATCAGGGGGATCTGGCCTTCATCCGCAGCGAACTCCCTTGCCACATCGCCGCCACCTATACGACCAACCGCTTCCAGGCCGCCCCCATCCGCCATGCACTCCGCTACGACAAGACCTTCGAAGGCAACTTCATCCTCGTCAATGCCAAAAACGCCAACGCCATGACCGGAGAGGCGGGGATCGCCGATATCGAAACTATTCTGGCCGCTCTGCCCTCGGATGCGGAGGCCCACCATCCCGTCATGAGCTCCACCGGGGTCATCGGCTACCGCCTGCCGGTTGACAAGATTGTCGGTGCCCTTGACAAGCTCGACTACAACGCCAAAAACTCCGACGCCGCCGCCCGGGCGATCCTGACCACCGACAGCTTTAAAAAAGAGCTCTGCTTCGAAGTGGAGCTCGAAAACGGCGAGCGCTTCCGCATCGCCGCCATCGCCAAAGGGGCCGGGATGATCAACCCCGCCATGGCGACCATGCTCTGTTTCATCGCCACCGATGCCGCCGTCCCCGCCGACGAGATGGAAGATCTCCTCGAAGAGGCCGTCGCCCAGTCTTTCAACCGGATCAGCGTCGACGGTGATACCTCCACCAATGATACCGTCTACCTGATGGCCAACGGCGCCAGCGACGTCTACGACCGGGAAGCCTTCGCCGAAGCCCTCCGGCGCCTGACCTTCGAACTGGCGATGCTGATCCTCAAAGACGGCGAAGGGGCCAACAAAGTGGTGGCCTTCGAAGTGACCGGCGCCGCCAGCGACGAAGAGGCCGCCATCGCCGCGACCAATCTCTCCAACTCCCTGCTGGTCAAAACCGCCCTCTTCGGCGAAGATCCCAACTGGGGCCGGATCGCCTCCACCATCGGGGCCAGCGGAATCGAGTGCGCCGAAGAGAAGCTGACGATCCACTACGACGATCTGCTCATCTACGACGCCGAGCACCGGGAGCTCGATCCCGAGCGGGAGGAGAAGGCCTACAAAGTCATGCAACAAGACTCTTTCAAAATCCGCTGCGATTTGGGGATCGGAGAGGGGAGCTTCACCGCCTACGGCTGCGATCTGAGTTACGAGTACGTGAAAATCAATGCGGAATACAGAACATAAATCCAAAATCCTCCATTCTCCATTCTCAATCCTTCACCCCCATCATATGTTACAATGCCGGAAAAATTACCACAGGCAACCATATATATGAAAAACCTCATCATCGTCGAGTCGCCCGCCAAAGCGCGGACCATCAGCAACTTTTTGGGCAAAGACTACAAAGTCGTCGCCTCCAAGGGACATATCCGGGATCTGCCCAAAAGCAGCTTCGGAATCACCGTCGAAGAGGGGAAGTTCATCCCCAAATACACCATCCCTCGAGATGCCAGTGCCACGGTCAAAGAGCTCAAGAAACTGGCCAAAGAGGCCGAGACCGTCTATATCGCGACGGATGAGGACCGTGAAGGAGAGGCGATCGGCTACCACATCGCCAAAGCCATCGGCAAAGATCCCGAGAGCCTGCCTCGTATCGTCTTTCACGAGATCACCAAAAGCGCCATTCAGCACGCCCTGGAGAACCCCAGACATATCGACATGCAGAGCGTGGATGCCCAGCAGACCCGGCGCCTGCTGGACCGGATCGTAGGGTACAAGCTATCGCCCCTCCTGGCCAACAAGATCCAAAAGGGCCTCTCCGCCGGTCGGGTCCAGAGTGCGGCGCTCAAGATCGTCGTCGACCGCGAACGGGAAATCAAAGCCTTCAAACCCGAAGAGTACTGGAGCATCCAGGGGGTCTTCCAGAAGAGTATCGACGCCGATATCTACAGCTTCGAGGGCAAAAAGATCGAGAAGATGACCCTCAAAAACGAGGAAGCCGCCCAGCGTATCGTCCAGTCGGCCAAAGGGGAGAGTTTCAAAGTCGGCTCCATCGAAACTGCCCGCCGCAAGAGCAAAACGCCGCCTCCCTTTATGACCTCCACCCTTCAGCAAGCCGCCTCCACCCAGCTGGGCTTCTCCCCCAAAAAGACCATGATGGTAGCCCAAAAGCTTTATGAAGGGGTCAAGACCCACAAGGGGACCATGGGAGTCATCACCTACATGCGGACCGACAGCCTCAACCTGGCCAAAGAGGCCGTCGCCGAGGCACGCCGCTTCATCCAGGAGCAGTTCGGCGACCGCTACCTGCCCGTCAAACCCAAATACTATGCCTCCAAAGCCAAAGGCGCCCAGGAAGCCCACGAGGCGATCCGTCCCACGATGACCGAGTTCACGCCGGAAAAGGCTGCCAAATATCTGGCCCCTGACGAGCTCAAACTCTACCGCCTCATCTACAACCGCTTCCTGGCCTGCCAGATGACCGAGGCGGAGTTCGAGACCCAGACGATCCTCTTCGAGGGGGAGAAGTCCGTCTTCAAAGCCACCGGCCGCAAGCTGATCTTCGACGGTTTCTACCGCGTCACCGGCTATGGAGAAAAGGACAAACTCCTCCCGGAGCTCCAGGAGAAGCAGCCGGTAGAGCTGAGCGATATCAAAGCCGAGCAGCACTTCACCGAGCCGCCGCCGCGCTACAATGAAGCGAGCCTGATCAAAAAGCTCGAATCCCTGGGGATCGGCCGCCCCAGCACCTATGCGCCGACGATCACGATCCTGCAGAACCGCAAATACATCGAGATCGAAAAGAAGCGGATCCACCCCACCGAAATCGCCTTTACCGTCATCGAGATGCTGGAGAAACACTTCCCGGAGATCGTCGACAGCAACTTCACCGCCCGGATGGAAGAGACCCTGGACAAAATCGCCGAGGGCAAAGAGGACTGGCAGAAGGTCCTGCTGGAGTTTTATGAGCCCTTCATCGAAAAGATCGCCGAAGGGAAAAAGTCTATCCCTTCCCTCAAGGTGGCTGAACCCATCGGAGAAAAGTGCCCCGAGTGCGGATCGGAGCTCCTCAAGCGCAAAGGGCGCTACGGGGAGTTCATCGCCTGCAGCAACTTCCCCAAGTGCCGCTACAGCCGCAATCTCGACGGTACTGAGCCGGAAAAGCCCGAAGAGACCGACGAGATCTGCGACAAGTGCGGTGCCCCCATGGTGATCAAGAACTCCCGCCGGGGGAAATTCCTCGCCTGCAGCGCCTACCCCAAGTGCAAAAACGCCAAACCCCTCACCCCGCCCAAAGAGCTGGAGGTCCCCTGCCCCGAATGCGGCGGCAAGCTCATCGAGCGCCAGGGGCGCCGCGGCACCTTCTACGGTTGTGCCAACTACCCCAAATGCAAATTCATCGCCAATTTCGAACCGGTGAACAAAAAATGCCCCGAATGCGGCTATCTGATGGGGGTCAAGCACCTCAAAAGCGGGGATGTCTATGTCTGTTTCAAATGCAAACACAAAGAGGCAGTTTCCGACAAATCGAAAAAGTGAGGAGGCGCCGATGAGGCGGTCGCAAGTCACTAGTAGCGTTGTCTTCGGCAACGTCATTGGCCATTGGTCATTGGTCATTGGGAGCACTTGCGGCGCTTTTCGTCGTTTGTCATTTGTCGTTTGTCGTTTGATTCGTGTTGCCTGTTATGAGCAAAGTTCTAAAAGGGGAAGCGTTGCAAAGCAACGCAAACCAAAACTCCTCACTCCTCACTCTTCACTCCTCACTAAAAAAATCATCGCTGCGAGAAGCCCAAAATGCTGAAATCGAAAAAATCCCTCCTCAAAGAGTACTGGCTCTTCATCCGGGATTTTTTCAAAGATCTCTTCGACGACCGACTCGGCTTCTATGCCGCCAGTATGAGCTGGAGCACCCTCTTTTTCATCATCCCTTTCATGGTCATATTGCTGGTGCTCTTCACCCATATGCCGATCTTTGATACCGCCTACGGAAAGCTCCACGAACTCATCGCCAAAAACCTGGTCTCCTCCGACTCCGCCACCATTATGGCCCATATCGATCGGTTCGTGGCCAATGCCGACAAACTGGGCTATATCGGTATCGGTTATGTCATCGTTGCCGCAGTGCTCTTTTTCAAGGACTATGATTTCATCGTCAACGACATCTTCGAAACTCCCAAGCGGAGTGCCTGGGGGGCTTTTCGCACCTACTTTTTTCTGCTCCTCTTTCTGCCGATGATGCTGGGAAGCTCCTTCTGGCTCTCCCAGCGTATCGGAGAGTATCTCGAGCAGCTGGGGATCGCCGGAACACTGCACATCTACTATCTTTTTCCCTATCTGATCATCTGGCTCCTTTTCTATATCGCCTACCAGTTCTCTCCCCGGGGGCACATCGCTCCCCGTGCCGCCTTGACCAGCTCTTTCATCGCTTCGCTGATCTGGTATCTGGCCAAAAGCGCCTTTCTCTTCTATATCCTCTACAACAAAACCTACACGAGCATCTACGGCGGACTCAGCACCCTGCTCTTTCTCTTTCTCTGGATCTATATCTCCTGGGCGATTTTCCTGCACGGACTGCGTTTCTGCTACCTTCTGGAGAAGGGTGAAGAGGAATGAAGGTCCGGGGAAATCTCTGGTTCGAAGATCGTGAACGGGCCTGGTTCGGCCCGGGGCGGATCGAACTCCTGGAGCAGATCCACTGCCACGGCTCCATCGCCAAGGCGGCCAAGGCCATGGGCATGAGCTATAAATCCGCCTGGGAAGCCCTCAACGAGATGAGTGCGGCCGAAGGGGAGCCCCTGGTGATCCGCAGCACCGGCGGCAGCGGAGGGGGCGGGACCCGGCTCACCCCCAGAGGGCACGAATATATCCGGATTTACCGGGAGCTTCAGAGCCTCCAGCAGAAACTCTTTGACCTTCTGGATCGTCAGAGCGACTCCCTGGAGGATCTCCTGGCCCTGGGGCGGCGGCTGACCCTCCAGACGAGCGCCCGCAATCAGTGGTTCGCCACGGTGGAGTCTCTCGATTGCGATGCCGTGGGCTGTCGGGTCCGTCTGAAGGTGGAGGAGTCCTTCAGCTTGGACGCCTTCGTCACCCGCACCAGCGCACAGCGGATGGGCCTGGAACCCGGCACACCGGTCTATGCCCTGGCCAAAAGCGGGTGGGTCCGTCTCCACGCCGCCAGACCTGAACCGAAGATCCCCAACCTCCTGCCCTGCACTGTGGAACAGCTCAAAGAAGAGGGTGCAAAGCACAGCGAAGTCCATTTGCGGCTCCCCGGCAGCCAGCCTCTGATCGTCCTCCTCTTCCACGACTCGAAACTCTCCGATTCCCTGAAGCCGGGAGAGAAACTCTACGCCTCCATCGACCCCGAACAGATCATCCTGGCACGCTGATTTTTTAAATTTCTGATAAAAATATGTTATGATCTTTTCGTTATTTCCAAAAATACATAACGGTTGGTTCCATGAAAAAGTTTCTTCTCCTGTTTGCGGCTCTTTCACTCGCTCTTTGGGCTGAGACCCCTCGCCTCCTGATCTTCGCCGGCAGCGCCAGCAAACCGCCCACGCAGGAGGCAGCCCGCGTCTTTACACAAAAGACCGGGATCCCCGTGGATCTGGTTTTCGGCGGATCGGGCTATGTGCTCAGCCAGATGAAACTCACCCGGAAAGGGGATCTCTACTTCCCCGGCTCCTCCGACTATATGGAGATCGCTAAGCGGCAGCACCTCGTCGATCCCAAAAGTGAAAAGATCATCGTCTATCTGGTCCCCGCCATCACTGTCGCCAAAGGCAATCCCAAAGGGATCCACTCCCTGGAAGATCTCACCCGACCCGGGATCAGAGTGGCCATCGCCAACCCCGACGGTGTCTGCCTCGGCACCTATGCCGTGGAGATTCTGGAAAAGAACTTCACTCCGGAGCAGAAAAAGGCCTTTCGAAAGAATCTGATCAATTACACCGCCTCCTGCGCCAAGACCGCTACCGCCGTCAGTCTCCATCAGGTGGATGCGGTCATCGGCTGGCGGGTCTTCGGCCACTGGGACCCCAGGCGTATCGAGACCGTCCCCATCAAAGCCTCCCGACTGGTCCGTATCGGCTACATTCCCATCGCCGTCTCCCGTTTCAGCCGTCACCCCGAGCTGGCCAAACGTTTCATCGATTTTCTCCTCTCCCCCGAAGGACGGAAGATCTTCGCCAAATACCACTACTTCCCCTCTGCTCATGCCGCCGAAAAATGGATCGGAGCGAAGAAACCCGTCGGCGGAGAATACAAAGTTCCCAAAGAGTGGATCGCCCAATGAAGCCAGCTCTCCATTCTCAATCCTCAATCCTCAATCAACAACCATGAATTTCCAGCGCAACACCATCCTCGCAGCCTTCGTTATTCTCCTGCTTTACGGAGGGCTGATCCTCTCCCTGAGCTATTTCCTCGATCCTCAGGCGTTCAGCCGGGCGCTTCACTCCCCGCGGGTTCTCTTCTCCATTCGCCTGAGCCTGGAGGCGGCGACCCTGGCGACGCTGCTGGCTTTGGGGCTGGCCATCCCTGCCGGTTATGCCCTCTCCCGCTACCGCTTTCGGGGACGGGAGCTCATCGACACCCTCCTGGAGTTTCCCATGATCGTCTCGCCGGCGGCCCTGGGGGCGATGTTGCTGATCTTTTTCAACAATCCCGCCGGGGAGTGGGTCCAGGAGCACCTGGTCACCTTCGTCTTCGCCTTCGCCGGAATCGTCCTGGCTCAGTTCGTCACGATCCTCGGCGTCAGCGTCCGGATGGTCAAAAGCGCTTTCGACGAAGTCCCGGTGGAGCTGGAATCCACAGCACGGACCCTGGGAGGTGATCCCTTTTTTGTCCTGCGCACCGTCACCCTTCCCCTGGCGAAACGGGGGCTCGTCGCCGCCACGATCCTCAGCTGGGCCAAGGCGCTGGGAGAGTTCGGAGCCACCATCACCGTCGCCGGAACCATGGCCCTACGCACCGAGACCCTCCCTATCGCTATCTATCTGCGCCTGGAGACTGCGGATATTCCCGCAACGGTGGTGCTGATTCTGATTCTGGTCACGATCGGCCTTACGGCGCTCTTCCTGGCCCGCAAACTCCTGGGAAGGGTTCAACTATGATGGTGCTCGACGGACTGGAGGCCAAGACCGGAGATTTCCGTCTCGGCCCCATCGACCTGCAACTCCCCACCGGAGCCTCCCACGCCCTGCTGGGGCCCTCCGGAGCGGGCAAAAGCACTCTGCTGAAGCTGCTGCTGGGCCTGGAGATCCCCTCTGCCGGGGAGATCCGCTTCAAAGGCAAAGAGATCTCCCAGACCCCCGTCGAGGTACGGGGCTTCGGCTACCTGCCTCAGCATCTGGCCCTCTTTCCCCATCTGGATGTGGTGGCGAACCTGCGATACGGACTCAAAGCCAGAGGGCTGCACGGTGATCCCTATGAACAACATCTGCAGCGCCTTATCGAGGCCACCGGCATCGCCCCGCTGCTGAAGCGCAAACCCGAAACCCTCAGCGGCGGGGAGCGGCAGCGGGTGGCCCTGGTGCGCGCCCTGGCCCCCAAACCGGAGCTCCTGCTCCTCGACGAACCCTTCAGCGCTCTCGATCCCGCTCTGCGCCGGGAGCTCTGGGATCTGACCCGTTCTCTGCAACGGCTGGAGGGGACCACGATGCTGCTGATCACTCACGATATGGAGGAGGCCTTCGCCCTGGCGGACCGGATCCACCTCATCATCGGCGGGAAGATCCGACAGGAGGGGACGCCGGCTGAACTCTGGGAACACCCCGCCGACCTAGAGAGTGCCCGTTATCTGGGCCTCCGAAACCTCTTTCGGATCCAATCCTTCGATCGGGATAGTTTACGCATTCGACTGGAGGGCTTCCCGCAGGAGCTGATCGTCGCACGGGAGAACTGGCCCGTGACAGCGCCAAAATGGTGCGCCATCAGGGCGGAAAATCTCCGCTTTGTCCAACCGGAAGAGAATGTCCCCAACCGGCTCACCCTCCGGGCGGTGCATCGTTCCGGTCCGGGGGTGGACTATTGGAATCTCTACGATGCTGATGGAAAGTTGCTGCTGGAAATGAAAGGGGTAGCAGAAGACTCTCCCGAGACACAGCAGCGCACCGTCATCCTCCCCCCGAAACATCTGCTGCTTTTTCCATAAAGAGTCGGATTCGACTTGTCACTCAGTTAAAAACCAGATAAAAGTTTCAAGTTTTGGAAACGGGAATTCATACTCGGGAAGCGAAAATTCATTCTCTCCTTTTGGAGCGGGTATGGGGCGATATGCTTTAGGCCGGGAATGAATTCCCGATTCTTTATGAGCATGTTCCAAAGCAATACTATCCACACTCCATGAAGACTGATAAAAATTTTGGCTTTAAAAAAGCGTCGGCTCCTCCGCGAGCTTTTTGACATGAAAGCTTCGGCGATGGATCGGGCAAAGCCCATAGCGTTCGATCGCCTCCAGATGTTCGGCGGTACCGTAGCCTTTGTGCTGTTCGAAACCGTATTGGGGATAAATCTGTGCCTGCTCCTGCATGATCCGGTCCCGCGTGACCTTGGCCAGGATACTGGCGGCACTCACTTCCCGAATCTTGCCGTCGGCCTTGACCATCGTGGTGATCTCCCTCACACCGTAGCGGCTGTTCCCGTCGAAGAGGAAACGCACCCCCGGTCCTCCCAACACCGCCACGATCTCCTCCAGGGCCTTGCGCAGGCACCAGGAGATGCCGTGTCCGTCGATCTCGGCGGCCTCGATCACCACCAGATGGTGGCGGCTGCGCTCCAGTATACGCTCATAGAGCCGCTCCCGCCGTTTCGCATCGAGTTTTTTGGAGTCCTG
Source organism: Nitratifractor sp. (assembly GCF_015487065.1). Classification (GTDB taxonomy): domain Bacteria; phylum Campylobacterota; class Campylobacteria; order Campylobacterales; family Sulfurovaceae; genus Nitratifractor. Next base: position 9,168 of record NZ_WFQN01000128.1, on the reverse strand, counting down.
CAATCCGTTGATCCGCTGTAACAGGATCACCCCCGCCACCACCAGGGGGCCGGCCAGGGGGCCCCGGCCTGCTTCGTCGATACCACAGAGGGCAAACGCCTCCTCTTCCGGGAGATTTCCGAAGAGATTTCGCACTTTTTTACTCTGATTAATCACCCGTTTACCCCCCATTGGCTGACGGTTTAGAAGCCTAGCCTATACTAACACTATCAGAAGGTTGATGCGGGTCGACCTTCCGAGAACTCCTTGTTTTTATCGTGATTTGCAGGAAAGAGTTTCTCTCCTTGTTTCCTCTTTCCTTTTCCCCTCTTTCAGCTACCATTGAGTCGAGAAGATCTTCCGCCGAAAGGCGGTTTGCGGTTTTGCCGCCGCTATCTGTTGCGCCAATTCATTCTCTCCGAACAATTTGGATCAATCCTGATAGTGCCGATGCTTGGCTCCATGCTCCTCCAGAAGCTCTTTGACACGCCCCTGTCCCATTTTTCGGGCGTAGTCCAGGGCGGTCATCCCGTAGCGGTCCACAGCATTGATATCGGCGTCTTCCTGCAGCAGATACTCCACCATCTCTGTATCGTTAAAGGCCGCGGCCAGCATCAGGGGGGTCATTCCGCTTTTGCGGCGGCTCTGATCGAGGCTGATCCCCTGCTCCTTGCAGAGGCGAACAATGTCGGGACGACGGTATTTGATGGCGATATCCAGGGCCCCCAGCCCCTCCCGGTTGGTGTAGTCCAGATCCAGACCCGCCTCCAGCAGCAGATCCAGGGCCTCCAGGCTGATCCCCTTCATAATGACATAGAAGAGCAGCGGAATTTCGTCCGGCTCGTCCAGATCATACTCCTCACCGATCACCACCTCAGCATCGAGATCAACATTTCCCCCGGCCAGGAGCTTGCGGATCGCCACCAGGTTGTCCCGCTCGATCGCCTCCAGCAGACTTTGGAGCTCGGTCCGGGGCTTCATGCGCCTCCACCGAAGGGGTTGAGGCCGCCCAGCATCCCCATCGCCTGGGCCTTTTTGTTGTCTTCCACCATTTTCATTACATCGTTGATGGTACTGATGAGCAGGATCTGAAGCGCCTCTTTGTCCTCCATGAGCGAATCGTCGATGGTGATATCGACGATCTCTCCCGCTCCGTTGGCGCTGACCTGCACCATACCTCCGCCCCCTTTGGCGGTGAGGATCGTCTCTTTGGACTTCTCCTGGAGTTCCTGGGCTTTCGCCTGCATCTGTTCCATCATCTTGCCCATATTCTTCAGATCGAGACCTTCAAACATTTTCGCTCCTACTCCAGACCCTCGAAGGCCTGGGCAATGGTATTGTCGTCATTGAGGATGACAATCCTGGGCCGATAGTCGTCGGCCTCTTTCTCCTCCATCTGGGCATAGGCGATGATGATGATCTTGTCGCCCCGGTGCACCTTTCTTGCAGCGGCACCATTGAGGCAGATCTCCCGTTTGCCCGCTTCACCGGGGATGATATAGGTGGAGAACCGCTCCCCGTTGTTGACGTTGACGATATCGACCTTCTGCCCCACCCGCATACCGGCAGCCTCCAGCAGCTTCCGGTCGATGGTGATGGAACCGACATAGTCGAGATTGGCATCGGTGACCGTCGCCCGATGGATCTTGCTCTGCAGCATCGTGATCTGCATCCCTTGCAACTCCTTTGCAGCGTCAGAAGCGCCACGTTGAAAATTCAGAAAGAAACGCTGGATCAGCCCTTCTTTCTATCTTTTCATTATAACAAAACGGCGATATACCGCCAGGAGGGCGGAACTCAGCGCGCCATCTCGGACGGGTTGACCGGCTCGCCCCAGAACTCCTCGGGGATCACATACTCCTCGACCACTTTGCCGCCGAGGATATGCTCTTCGATGATCCGGTCGATCTTCTCTTTGGTCAGGTTGACATACATGGTGTGGCCGGGTTCGACCAGCATTACCGGCCCCTGCTGGCAGCGCCCTAGGCATCCGGTCTGCACCGGTTGAACCGTTCCGATGATCCCTTTCATCATCAGCTGCTGGGCTAGATGCTGAAAGAGCTGCTGACTCTCGGGGTCATCCTGACGGACACAGCTGGGCTTGGGCATTCCCGGAGGGGCACTCTGCTGGCATTTGAAGATGTAGTAGGCGGGTTGGGGCATTCCGGGTGTTGTCATTGTGACTCCTTTTAAATCTGAGTATTTTTGTCTGGTTTGTAAGGAATTTTAGCATAAAATCTTGAAAAGATTGACGACAGTCATACCGTCAGAAAGAAGAAGCCGTTACAATACCCTATTGAATGAAAAATAAAGAGGAGTGCAAAATGAACTATCCGGAATTTTTTGATCGGGCACCGGTCTTCCGGCTCTTCGATCCCCTGGGAAATTTCCTGGGGGCTTTCGAAGAGGGACTTGTGGAGATCCGCTACCTCGATTGTGTCAAACTGGCCGGTCACTCCTGCCCTACCGTCGCGGGGGCCTTTCTGCTGACCTGGCGGGGGATGGAGGCGCTTTTCGGACCGGAGGCACTGCCGACCCGCAGCGAAATCCGGGTGGAGCTTCAGCAGAGCAAAAGCGAAGGGGTCACCGGGGTCATCGGCAACGTAGCCGCTTTCATCTGCGGCGCGGGAGACGAAGGAGGCTTCGCCGGAATCGGCGGCCGTTTCTCCCGGCGGGATCTACTGCGTTTCGGTGTCTCCGATATCGCGGGAGATATCCGCTTTACCCGAATCGACACCGGAGCTTCGGTGACTCTCCGGCTCGATACTTCCGTCGTGGGAGGCTCACCCGAAATGATGCCGCTGATGCAAAAAGCCCTTCGGGGGGAGGCTTTGCCCGAAGAGATCCAAAAATTTCAAGAGCTCTGGCAGGGGCGGGTGGAAGCGATGCTCACGACCCCGGAGCTCTGGGAAAAGATCGCGATCATTACTGAACAGTCCTAAGATTTCAACCAAGGAGTTACGATGCAGATATCCAACTACATGACCCATGAACATCGTGCCTGTGATACGGTCTTTGCCGAGGCGGAAAAGGCGGCTGCGGCCGGAGACTGGGCCGAGGCGGAAAAGAAGTTTCTGGAGTTTTCCAACGAGACTCTGACCCATTTCAAAAAAGAGGAAGAGGAGCTCTTCCCCGCTTTCGAAGAAAAAACCGGCTCCAGCGAAGGGCCCACCCAAGTGATGCGCTTCGAACACGATCAGGTGCGGGGGCTCATCGGCAAGATGGCCGAAGCGGTGGAAAAACAGGATCGCGACGCCTATCTCTCTCTGGCCGAATCGATGATGATTCTCCTCCAGCAGCACAACATGAAAGAGGAACAGATGCTCTACGCCATGTGTGACCGGGTTCTTCCCCCGGAAGAGAAGAGCACCCTGATCGACGAGATGGAGAAGGTGGCGCTGTGACCAAACGTTCTCTGGACGCACGACAGATGGAGCATCCCGAGCCTCTGGAAAAAGCCATTGCCATTCTGCGGGAGCTCGACGAGGGGAGCTATCTCTATATGCTTCACCGCAAAGAACCTCTGCCGCTGCTGGCCCTGGCCAGAGAGCACCGCCTCAACCATCTCAGCCGTTGCGACACGACGGGCATGTGGCACATCCTCATCACCCCCAACACTTCCGTGGACCTGGCCCAACTCCTGGAGACCGAAAGCGTTCCGGCTTAGTTCGGATTTTTTCTCCCCAAAATCACACAAGGAGTCACCAATGTTTCAAAACAGCGGACTCTCCCTCGACCAGGCGCCGCCGATCTCTGTGGTCCTGCGCTTCTTTCTAGCAGGTTCTCTCTGGGGGATCGCCGCCGGAGCCTGGCTCCTGCTGCAGGGCCCCTCGGCCCTGAATCCCGCCGCGCCTCAGGGCCTCATCCTCACCCATCTCCTGACCCTGGGGGTGATGCTCTCTTTTATGCTGGGGGCGCTCTTTCAGATGCTGCCGGTCCTGGCGGGGGTCGCCCTGAAGAATCCAGTCACCCTGGCGATCCGCAGCCAGTGGCCGATCCTTTTCGGAACGATTCTGCTGCTGAGTGCTTTCGGCAGCGGATCCTCTACACTCTACCTCCTGGCAGCCCTACTGCTGGGGGCAGGGCTCCTTCCTGTCGCCTGGCGGATGCTGCGGCGGCTTTACCGGTTGCGGGATCACTCCGCCTCCTCCCGAGGGATGGGCTTTGCCCTCTATAACCTTCTGCTTCTGCTTCTGGTGGGCTTCTGGATGATTGCCCTGCTCTCGGGCTGGAGTTCCCGGGGAGATCTCTGGGCACTGCGGCAAGTCCACCTGGGGCTGGGGCTGCTGGGATGGATCGCTCTATTGATCGTCTCTGTCAGTTTCCAGGTGATCGAGATGTTCTATGTCACCCCGCCCTATCCCCGTCTCTACGCCCGATGGCTTCCCTCGACGATCACAGGACTGCTGACCCTGGAACTGGTAGCGGCACTGAACCTGCCGTCGGCACTTCCCTGGCTGGAGAGCTCCGCGGCGCTCCTCCTGGCACTTCATGCGCTTTTGACCCTGCGGCGGCTCTCCCAGCGCCAGCGCCCCCTCACCGATGCCACCGTCTGGTTCTGGCGGGTCGGCATGGGGTCTCTCGCCGCCGCGATGCTTCTGTGGATTGTCGGCGACTTTACAACCCTGTCAATCGCCTGGAATGAAATGCTTTACACGCTTTATGCCGCGTTCGCCCTGAGTATCGTTTTTGCTATGGCCTACAAGATCGTCCCTTTCCTCACCTGGTTCCATCTCAACGCCCAGGGCTATTTCAACGCTCCCATGATGCACGAGGTGATCCACCCCCGCTATGCGATGCGTCACCTCTCTATCCATCTGACAACGCTTTTTACCGCCCTGTTCGCTGCCTGGACAACCCCTGAGCTCTGGCATCTGACCGGAGCGCTGCTGCTTTTTTCCTTCGCCTGGATCGCCCTGGCGATCTACCGGGCCTGGCACCGCTATCTCGAAGTGCAGGCAAGCGGGGAAAAGTTTGAGTTTCCTTCGATGAAATAACTCATAGGAGACCCTGGAGTTTCTTTGGCAAGTGTTGCTTTACACCTCTTGTCAATAGAAACTGTAATGAATTGGGAACCAGAAGAAGCAAGTGATTCTTCAAAAAAGCCAATGTGCTTCCGTCATCCTGAACTTGCTTCAGAATCCAGGGTATCAAAGGTATTCCAAGACCTGGATTCCGGGTCAAGCCCGGAATGACGGGAATCTTTCAGTCAGAAGATATGATCATCGTTTGAGGTAGTCGGAGAGAATCTGCGCGTGATCGAAGCAGAGCTTCTCCAACGGGATCGCCTCCAGAGGATAGATCCGGGCGGTTTTGGCATCGTCTCCGCCCCTGGGGATGCCGGAAGCTTCGCAGAGAAAGACGCAGCTGGCGGTATGAAAGCGCGGATCCCGTTGCGGATCGCTGTAGACTCCCAGCAGACGGCGGATCCGTACCTCTAATCCCGTCTCCTCCCTCATTTCACGCACACAGGCCTCTTCGACCCGTTCCCCCACTTCGACGAAGCCGCCGGGCAGGGCCAGCCCCCTCGGTTCATTTCGGCGCTCGATGAGGACGATCCCCTTGAAGTCCTCCCCTTCGTAAATCTCGATAATCCCGTCGGTAGCCAGATGGGGGGTGCGTATCATGCGGGATTCTCTCCTTTTGTCGTCAGGATCTCCCGTACGACAGCCCGGTCGTCAAAGGGATACTTGACCCCGGCGATCTCCTGGTAATCTTCGTCTCCTTTGCCCAGGATCAGCAGAATCTCCCCCTCCTCCAGTTCCTCGATGGCCCGTTCGATGGCCTCCCGTCGATCAACGATGGCCTGGACGTTCTCTTTGCCTTTCAGGCCGACCAAAATCTCGTCGATGATCGCTTCGGGATCTTCGCTGCGGGGATTGTCGCTGGTGACGTAGATCTTTTTGGCGAAGCGGCCGGCGACGGCCCCCATTTTGGGGCGCTTGCCCCGGTCCCGGTCTCCGCCGGCGCCGAAGACCACCGCCAGTTCCTTATCCTTGAGACTGTCGAGGACCCGGTACATCCCGTCGTCGGTATGGGCGAAGTCGACGATGATCATGGGCTCACGGCTCACCATCTCCATCCGACCGCTTACCCCGCCGAAATACTCCACCTGTTCGCAGATCTCCGCCAGGGGACGATCGGTCAGCAGTTTGACCCCGGCAATGGCCGCCGTCAGGTTGTAGAGGTTGAAAAGCCCCATCATGTTGGAGAAGAAGGCCTCCTGTTCCTGGCGGTACTGGATCACCCCGCTGATACCTCCCTGGAGTGAATAGGCCATGATTTTGAACGTCGCCGGCTCTTCGACTCCATAGGTGTAGGCATTGTTGGCATTGAAATGGATCGCTTTGATCTCGTCTTTGTTAAGTAGTTTGGGAGTGCTGTCTCCGAAAAAACGGCTCTTGACCCGGCGATACTCCTCGACCGTGCCGTGATAGTCCAGATGGTCCCGGGTAACATTGGTGTGGATCTTCAGGGCGAAGTCAATCCCCTCGATCCGCTCCTGATCGATGGCGTGAGAACTCACCTCCATGACGAAAAACTCCGCTCCCGCTTCCCGAGCCCGCTTCATGTTCCAGAGGGTCTCCAGGATCGAGGGGGTCGTCATATGCCTCGCTTCGATCGCTTTGTCATCCACAAAGAGCCCCCGGGTCCCCTGCAATGCGGCAGAATATCCCAGATCAATCAGGAGGGAATAAAGAAGCGCCGTCGTCGTGGTCTTCCCATTGGTTCCGGTCACTCCGACAACCTTCATCCCCCCCAGATCCCAGGCTTCGATCAGCTCCTTTGGCGTCAAGATGGGCGTCGATTCATCGAGTGTTTTCCGATAGGGAGCGTTCTGCGCCGTAGCCAGCAGCAGACGTCCTTCACCGAGTTCCCGGGTGTTGTCGGTCAGTTCACGGAAGGATTCCGTTTCAAAAGGAACAATCACTTCGACTCATCTTTCACCAAGTGGTAAAGGGCGTAGATCTCCTGATCTTGACCGAAACTCTCCGCCAGAGAATCCAGATATCCCAAGGCCATTTCACGGTATCCGGCATCTATCAAGCGTTTGATGAAGTCGATGAACTCTTCCCGGGTGCGAATCACGACCCGTGTCGAGAACATGATATCTTCGAAGGCTTCACGAAAGCTACCCTTCTCTTCCACCAGATCGATGAAGTCGCTGTAACGGATTCCCTCCTCGATCTCAGCCTCTTCCAAGCCGCCGAGAAGTTGCTCCTGTATCACAATTCGTGTCGCATAGATGGTTTGCATCAGTTCATCGATAATCTCTTCGGCATCCTCATTGGAGCCTTTGATCGCCTGATAGTAGTCAAAAAGCGCCTGAGCATCTTCGTCGCTCTCCAAGCCCATGTCACTAAGGAAAACACCGATTCTGGCATCCTTGAGCTGGGGATAGTCCCGAAGAAGCAGACTATATATTTTCAAAGCGTTATCATAATCTCTTTTGAGGAACTGCTCTTCGGCACGCTGCAATAAAACTCGTTTATTTGTCATTGTACCTCTCTTTCTATTTCTAGGATTATTGTAGCACATACTACGATCCATATAAGCATAAATTCAGGGATTTACAGGCGACTTAGGTTGCATTTTATAAAGGGGACAAGTGAAGTGGTACGCCCAGGAGGATTCGAACCCCCGACCTTCGGAACCGGAATCCGACGCTCTATCCAGCTGAGCTATGGGCGCATGTTGAAGGACCGGACGAAAAACGTCCGGAATTATAGCAGAACTCAGACGAGTTCGATAATGGCCATCTCCGCGGCATCACCTTTGCGGACCCGCGTCTTGATGATCCGGGTGTATCCGCCGTTGCGCTCTTTGTACTCGGGCGCAATCTCTTCGACCAGCTTTTTGGTGGATTCTTTGTCCTGAAGCTGGGCGAAGACGGCACGGTGGGCATTGAAATCACCGGCAGCAGCTTTGCTGATCAGCTTCTCATAATACTTCCGCAGCTCTTTGGCTTTGGGCAGAGTCGTTTCGATCCGCCCGTGCTCCGTCAGAGCGATGGCCAGGTTTTTCAGCAGTGCGGAACGGTGCTGGGATTTACGACCCAGTTTACGATATCCATGTCTATGTCTCATGGCTGTCCTTTGTTATTCTTTTAGTTGTGCGATTTTTTTACTCAAGGCTGCACGGGTCTCTTCATCCAGCTCAAAGTCGGGACCGAAGCCATGCTCCGCCAGGACTTCCTGGATCTCATCCAGAGATTTTTTTCCCAGATTCTTGATCTCTTTGAGCTCGTTTTCGCTCATCAGAACCAGCTCGCCCAGGTATTTGATTCCGGCACGATCCAGGGAGTTGAAGCTTCGGGCACCCAGTCCCAATGTATCGACGGGGACCAGAAAGCTTTTTAGTTCACTTCCGGAGGCCACACTCTCATTATTCCGCTGGAGGTCGAGATTCATTACATTTCCGAAGACAGACATCTGTTTATGCATCGTTTCCAGCGCATTGGCAAACGCCGTTACCGGATCGATCTGACCGTCGGTCTCGATCTCAAAAACAATCTTCTCATAGTCGGGATTGTCTTCGACCAGTACATTCTCGATACTGTAGTTGGCCTTGCGAACGGGGGTAAAGAAGGCATCCAACGCAATCGCATTCTGATCGATTTCCTCCCGCAGGTCCTCACTGGGAACGTAGCCGATCCCTTTGGCGATCTCCAGGGTAAACTCCAGTTCACCGTCTTCGTTGAGTGTTGCCAGAGACAGATCGGGATTGACCACCTCGACCTGATCATTGTTCAGATCACCGGCTTTGACCTCTTTGGGACCTTTGAAGCTGTAACTGACCACAGCACGATCCAGTTCCTCTTTGATCTTGAAACGGATCCCTTTGAGGTTGATGATGAAGACAGCGATGTCTTCGTGCATTCCCCGGATCGAGTCAAATTCGTGGGCGGCACCTTCGATTTTGAGAGAGATGGGGGCGTATCCGATGGAGCTTCCCAGCAGCAGCCGCCGTAGAGGATGCGCCAACGTCACCGCATAGCCGCTCTCGAAAGGGTAGGCGATCACCTGCGCCCGGTTTTCGCTGATCTCATTGATTTCTACCTCACTGGGCAGAAAAGGCGCGGTTTTAATTTTTCTCATAAGCCAGCCTTTGCTAATTTTACTTGGAGTAAAGCTCGACGATCAGACGCTCTTCAACGGGGATGGAGATCTCTTCTCTCTCGGGAATCCG
>NZ_WFQN01000127.1 GCF_015487065.1 Nitratifractor sp. | reverse complement strand
TCCTTCATAATCTCCTCTTTCTCCACAACAGTCGTCTGGACGATCGGCTTGGAGAAAAGTTCGGAGATCACCGGCGGAATCTTCACGCCGAGCTGACGGCTGACCGCCTCCAGGGCTTCCCGGTCGGTGGAGGCCTCCAGGCCGATGGCCCGGGCGACAGTGCGGCTGAACTTGGTCCACTCCGCCGTGGAGTAGATCACGGTCGGCAGCGACTCTTCACGCAGCTCTCTATAGGCTTTGAGGCAGGTGGCGGTATGGGGATCCATCAGGTAGCCTTTTTCGGCATATTCGGCGATCACCTTTTCCCCCTCCTCGTCGGTGCTGAAAGTAGCATCGAAATCCTCCTGCAGGCTTTTGAGCTCTTCTGGAGTCAGTCGGTAGACCCGCTCCCGGCTCAGCTCCTCCATAAGCTCCCGGGTCCGTTCGGGGCCGAACTTGTCGAAAAGCACCCGCTCCACATTGGAGCTGATGAGAATATCCATCGCAGGGGATTCGGTCTGGATCAGACAGCGTTCTCTCAGATCATAGACCCCGGTGCGGATCCAGTCGGTGAGGATGTTGTTGGCGTTGGAGGCGATGAGAATCTTGCGCACGGGCAAGCCCGCCTTTTTGGCATAGTAGGCGCCCAGAGCATTGCCGAAATTCCCGCTGGGGATCGTCAGATAGATCTCTTCTCCCAGGGCGATCACATCCCGGCGCACCAGTTCCAGATAGCTGTGGATGTGATAAATGATCTGGAAAATAATCCGGCCGAAGTTGACGGAGTTGGCCGCCGAAAGCTTCAGATTCCGTTTGCGCAGCTCCTCCCGGAACTCTTCGGAAGCCAGCAGATTTTTGAGGGCGTGCTGGGTATCGTCGAAGTTTCCTTTGACCCCGATCACCTTGAGATTGGGGGCATCCTCCGTCACCATCTGGAGCCGCTGCACGTCACTGGTCCCTCCGTAGGGATAGAGGCAGGCCACCTTGATGTTGTCACGGTTTTTGAAGGTCTCCAGCGTCGCCGGACCCGTATCGCCGCTGGTGGCGGCCATGATAAGATAGTGTTCGTTGCGGCGTTGGGCCAGAGTACTGAGAATCACACCGAAAGGCTGCAGGGCCATATCTTTGAAGGCCCGGGTCGGACCGTGATAGAGCTCACTGACATAGCAGTCCTCTTCGATCCCCACGACCGGAACGGGGTTGTTCGGATCGTCGAAACGATCATAGCGTTCCAGAGCTTCGTGGAGGAGCTCCTCGTCAATATCGATCTCAAAGGCCCTGAGCAGCGCAAAAGCCAGGGTCTTGTAGTCACTCTGGAGGTATTCGGAGAGAAATCCGATGCTCATATCCGGCAGAGACTCGGGGACAAAGAGGCCGCCGTAGCTGGCCCGCGGATTGAGGATCGCCTCGGAGAAGGAAACGGCGGCAGGACTCTTGCCGTCGTTTCCTCTGGTTTCGATAAATTGCATGGAAAGACACCTGTTTTTAGGCGAATTATAGCGAAATGCACCTCCAGGCGCCACAGAAAGGGGAATCGGGCCTCGAATCGAAAAGGATCAGAGTTCGATACAGGTGCCGATACCGCTGCTGGTCAGGATCTCGAGTAGGAGCGAGTGTTCGATACGCCCGTCGATGATATGGGCCTTTTTGACCCCGCCGCGGAGCGCTTCGATACAGGCATCCACTTTGGGGATCATTCCGCCCCGGATCACCTCCTCCTCTTTGAGGCGTCTGGCCTGATCGATGCTCAGCAGGCTGATGAGTTTCCCTTCGGCATCCAGGACGCCCGGGGTATCGGTCAGGAAGAGGATCTTGCGGGCTCCCAGCGCCACGGCGATGCGGCTGGCGGCCAGGTCGGCGTTGATGTTGAACCCGGGGTGTCCCAGGGTCTGGCTCCCGGCGATGGGAGCGATGACCGGAACGAAACCGTCATCGAGGATGTTGTCCACAATCTCCGTATTGATCTGTTCGATCACACCGGTATAGCCGAAGTTTTCACTGTCTTTGGGGATCGCTTCGAGGAAGTTGGCATCTTTGCCGGAGATACCGACAGCTCTGGCCCCCTGGGAGTTGAGCAGCGCCACGATCTCCTTGTTGATCTCGCCGCTGAGCACCATCTCCGCGACCCGCATCACCTCCCGGGTCGTCACCCGCTGTCCCTCAATGAATCGGGTATCGACCCCCAGATCGCTAAGCAGTTTGGTAATGTTCTTGCCACCGCCATGAACCACCACCGGTTTCATCCCCACCGTATGCAGCAAAACAATATCCTGGGCGAAACGGGCCTTGAGTTCGTCGCTCTCCTGAGCGGACCCTCCGTATTTGATCACGATGGTTTCGTTGCGGAATTTCCGGATATAGGGCAGGGCCTCCAGCAGAGTCTGGACAATCTCCATTTTACGTTGCATGGTACTCCTTCAGGTAGCGGTCCGTCGCCGCGAAAACGGCGGAATCGATCTCTAATTGTAACTTCATCACCGAAAGCGGGAGCTGAAAAGCCTCCATCTTGACGGCATCCTTGCCGGTCACCAGGAGCGAATCGGCCCGGTGACGCTGCAGCAGTATTCTAAGTTCCTCCGCATCGAACCATCCGTGGTCAGGCAGGAGATGGCGGGCGACGATCCCTTCGGGCAGCCAGGGATCCAGACGTTCGGGACGGGCGATGGAGGTGGCCAGGACCATCCGTTCTCCCGGATCCTCTACAGTGACGATCCGACGGTAGTCCCTCCCTTCCCGCAGTACCAGGTCGGCCTGCCGGGCCGTGGAAGGAAACTCCCGAAACGGCCCTGCCGGCAGAACCCGGCGGTTGGGCAGACTTTCTGGCTCCAGCAGAATCTCGAACTTTTCGATCTCGACCCGGTTGAATCCGTCATCCAGCAGAATCAGTTCCGCTCCGGCCTCCCGGGCGTAGCGGATCCCCTCCCGGCGGTCTTCACAGACGACCACCGAGGCACGAGGCAGGGAGCGGGCCATCTCCATGGCTTCGTCTCCCGAGGCCTCCACCGGAGCGCGAATCTCCCCCTCCCGGCTTACCTCCACCAGCCCCCGGCTACGACGTCCGTAGCCTCTCGAGACGATCCAGACCTTCTCATAACGGGAAGCTAGTGCGATAACGAAGGGGGTCTTGCCGCTGCCGCCGACGACCAGGTTGCCGACACTGATGATCGGCATGCCGAAGCTCTCCCGCTTCGCCAAACGTCGCCGCAGCCACATCCCGCTGCCGTAGAGCCAGCCCAGAGGAGCCAGTGCCGCCGAAAGGAGCCGATCGCTCCCTGTCGGCTGATAGAAAACCCGTTCCGCCAATACGTTGAAGCTTCGATCTGATCGGGACAAGAGTATTCCTAAATATGATCCGCGTCGATCTCCCGGACTGCTTCGCAGATCGTAAAGATCTCTTCATCACTGAGATCGGGACGGTTGGGCAGAGAGAGAGCCCGCTGATAGATTCCCATGGCCCAGGGGAAATCGAAAAGTTTGAGCTGATACTTCTCTTTGTAGTAGCGGGTGGTATGCAGCGGAACATAGTGCAGGGCTACCCCGATGCCCTTTTCGGCCAGCTTCCTGGCAAAAGCGTCCCGGTTCCGGTCGATCTCCACGATGTAACGGAAGTAGCTGTGGTCGGAATGGTGCAAAGGGAGCCGGAGATGTTTGAGCCCTTCAAGTTCTCTGTTGTAGATGCCGGCGATCTCAAGACGGCGGCGATTGTCGGCTTCAAGCCGCTCCAGCAGCAGTGATGCATAAAGCGCACTGTAGTCATCCAGGCGATACTGGCATCCGATGTCCACAATATCGTAGAGGTAGGGGGCGCTTTCACTGTCCCGGACGATGGCATGGTTACGAAGCAGATCAGCCCGCTCGCGGCATGCCTCATCCCGGGTCAGGAGGATCCCCGCATCGAAACGGCCGGAGATCTTGTCCCCCAGACCGGCAATCGCCATCAGTGTCCTCGGATCCGACCCCAAAGGCTGTCCCCCGATCCCGGCTCCCGGGGCTTCGGTCAACTCTTCGATCACCTGGACATCGTAGCGCTCCGCCAGTTCGTAGATCCTTTCCATCTCCGCCGGCAATCCCGCCATATGGTTGACGATCACTGCCCGGAGCTTTTTGCTCCGGTTGGCTTCCAGAGCCGCTTCGAGACGCTCGGGATTCAGGTTGTAGCTGAAGGGATCGCAATCGACAAAGATCGGCTCGGCATCGAAATGGCGGACCACCTCGGGAATATCGGCATAGGCGTTGACCGAGCAGATCACTTTGTCCCCGCGCTTCAGGTCCAGCGCACACATGGCCAGGTGGAGTGCCGCGGTGGAGTTGACGGTAGCCAGGGCATGAGGCAAGGCATACTGTCGGGCAGCAGCCTCTTCCAATGTGGCGACACTGCCGTCCATCCCCTCTTCTGCCGCCCGGGCGATACGTTCGGCAAGTTCGACGGGAGGACAACCCGTCCCTTCAAAAGATATCGTTATGGACATTATTCAGTCCCTTTCTTCAATTCAAAATTTTTCGTAAATAAGAATTTTATCGAAAGTCCCGTTTTCACAGCGTTAATCTTCACAGGATTCCGCCCCCAGATCCCGCAGCTCGCTGCAGCTGAATCCGGCGGCCTGACGGGCCGGAACATTCAACACGGAACGGTTGCCTTTTCTTAACGCATAGTAATCGAGAATCCGGCGAAAGGTCGAAGCCGGCTCCAGTCCCCGCTCGGCACAGCAGTAGCGAAACCAGTAATCCCCTTTGCGCACATGCTCGATCTCCTCCCGGTAGATCAGCTCTAACGCCCCCAACACCTCCTCCACCTCCAGGCGTGTGGCGAAGGGACGAAGCTTTCGCATGATCTGGGGATTGACATCCAGGCCTGTCGCCTCGTAGTGGCGCGGCACCACCGCCATGCGCTTTAGAACATCCCCGGCGGTATGATCTGCCGCATCGAAAAGCCCCAGATGCACAGGGAAATCCCCATAACGATATCCCAGCGACTCAAGGATATCACGAAGCATCCGGAAATGGCGGACCTCATCCGCCGCCACCTCCAACCAGTCATGACGAAAAGCCGTCGGCATATCGGGGAAACGGTAGACCGCATCCAGCGCCAGATCGATCGCGCTATATTCGATATGAACGATGGAATGTAGCAGCCTCGCCAGCCCCTCCGTCGTATCGAAACGGCGGCGTTTCGGAAGCTCACGGGGCGGGACGATCCGACAGAACTCCGCATAAGAGGGGGTCTTGAATCGCTTCGCAACGAAGCCCTCCTCCGCCCGGTCCTCCCCTGTGTTACAATAGCGCATCAACGTACTGATTGCCGTCGCTTTGCTCTCGACATCCGAAGTACGCAGCGCCGATTCGGCCAACTGATAAAAATCCATGGAGGCATTATAACCGATGGAGATCAACGTCTGCCCGATGGGCCCCTATCAGACCAACTGCTACCTCCTGCAACACGAAGGTAAAACCCTGATCATCGATCCCGGTGTCGGCGCCGTCGACTGGGTACTCCGGGAAGCGGACAATCCCGTGGCCATCCTCAATACCCACGGCCACTTCGACCATGTCTGGAGCAATGCCGAACTCAAGGAACGGCTCGGAATCCCAATCTACATACCCGAAGGCGACACTTTCATGCTGGCCCAGGATCCTTTGGGCCAGGGGATGCCCTCCAGCACTGCCGATCTCCAGGTCCCTCCCGATGCTTCCATAGAGATCGAGGGAATTCCGGTGACCTTTCACCATTTCCCGGGACATACCCCCGGCTGTTCCGCTATCGAGGTGGGGGATCTCTGGTTCAGCGGAGATTTTCTCTTCCGGGACTCCATCGGCCGCTGGGATTTCCCTTACTCCAGCGCCAAAGCCATGGCTCAGAGCCTTCGCAAAGCGATGAAGATCCGAAAGGACTACCGCCTCCTGCCCGGCCACGGACCGGAAACGACCCTGCGCCGGGAACAGCGCAATCTGCCCCTCTGGATCAATGAGGTTGAACGATCAATCTAAAGGGCTCGCTTCTTGACGTAGCGTTGGCTATGCCTGCGAAGCGATAACACAGCATGGACAAAAACTGGAGAGGTTGTGGGCACGACCTATTATTAGAGGTGTCCTAAAACATGCTTTTCCAGAACGAAGGCATCGAAACTTCCCTCAAAGACCCGCCGGCCCTCCACACTGCCTGCCACCTTTACACGACGGCGTTTTCCCTTCTGCTCCGCCACCCGAGCTTCAAAGATGACACTCTCACCTTTGCGCACCGGGGCCAGGAAACGCACCTCCGCCGCTCCCAGTACCACATTGGGATCATTGACCGCCGCCATGGCCGCATAGTCCGCCGCCCCGAAGAGGAAACCCCCGTGGACCAGCCCCTTCTCGTCAGCCACCATCGCCTGGGTAGTATGCAGCCAGACCCGGGCGAAGCCCTCCTCTAATGCCG
>NZ_WFQN01000126.1 GCF_015487065.1 Nitratifractor sp. | reverse complement strand
GGGCGCAATCTGGGGATCGCCTTTCAGATGATCGACGATCTGCTGGATATCACCCAGAGTGCCAAGGCCCTGGGTAAACCGGCGATGCACGATTTCGAAGAGGGGAAGACCACACTGCCCTACATCTACCTCTACGAAGCTCTCTCTGAGTCTGGCCGCCGTCGGCTCCAGGCCCTGCATGGACGCCGGGTGACGCCCGAGAGTGCGGCGTGGATCCGGGAGCAGATGGAGGAGACAGGAGCTCTGGAGCGTTCCAAAGCGGAAGCACGGGAGCTGATCGAAGAGGCGATCACTCTGATGCGTCGCGAGGGAGAACCGGAGCTCGAGGCGATGGCCCTCAAGATGATCGAAAGGAACTACTGAGCATGCACTACCAGGTGGTGAGTTTCAACTACAGACACTGCGATCTGCAGCAGCGGGAGCGGCTGGCTTTCAGGGACGAGGAGGAGATACGGGAGTTTCTCCGGACGCTGGAGGCCTTCGATTTCCTGCTGGAGGCTTTTGTGATCAACACCTGCAACCGGATCGAAATCGTCACCGCCAGCCGAGACAACTTCGCGACCTTCCATGCGGTGCTGGGACTGTTGAGCCGGACACGGGGGATCAATTTCTACGAGCTGGAGAAGAGTGCCAAACGTTACGAAGACAAAGAGGCGGTCACCCACCTCTTCAGCGTGGTCAGCTCTCTGGACTCTTTGGTGATCGGTGAGGCCCAGATTACGGGACAGGTCAAACAGGGGTTCAAACTCTCCTACGAGAACGGTACCGCCGGGCGGGAACTCAACCGGGTCGTCAGTTATGCCGTCAAATGTGCCGCCGAGGTGCGCAACGCCACCAACATCTCCGAAAACCCCGTCTCCATCGCCTCCGTGGCCGTGGCTCAGGCCCAGGAGCTGATGAACGGCTCCCTGGCGGGAATGACGGGGATTGTGGTCGGTACCGGCGAGATGGGACGCCTGGCAGCCAAGCACCTGCTCCGCGCCGGAGCGGATGTGCTGCTGGTCTCGCGGACCCGGGAACGGGCCGAGGCCCTGGCCGAGGAGCTGGGAGAGAATGTCCGGGTCGGGAGCCTGGAACGTCTGCCGATCTATCTCAACCGTTACCGTCTCCTCTTTACCGCCACCGCCTCACCCGAGCCGATCATCACCCCCGAGATGATCGAAGAGAAGGCGCTGGATCGCCTCTGGTTCGATATGGCGATTCCGCGGGACATCGCCGAGATGCCCGAGTGCGACGTGCGGATCTTCCGGATCGACGATCTCCAGGCGATCTCCAAGAACAATCACGCCCTGCGTCAGGAACAGGCTCTCCGGGCCGGGGAGATCGTGGATCGCTACGTGGAGGAGTTCTACCGCTGGCTCCAGGCCCTCTCCGTCGAGCCGGTCATCAAGCAGATGCGCCTGGAAATTGCCGAGGTCGTGGAGGAGGAGGTGCAGCGGGCTCTGCGCAAAGGGTACATCTCCGAGGTGGCGGCGGACAACGTCCGCTACCTGGTAGCCCAGGCCTTTGACAAATATCTGCACCGTCCCACGAAAAATCTCCGCCTTGCCTCCAAAGAGAGCGACGGCAGCCGGGCGATCGACGCGATCAAGATGATTTTCGAGATCGATACCAGCGATGTGGATCCGAGAACCTACAAAAACCAGACAAAGGATACCCAATCATGAGATTCTCCAAAATGCTGATCCCCACGGCCAAGGAGGCGCCCAGCGACGCGGTACTCCCCAGCCATATCTATCTGCTGCGAGCCGGGTTCATCCAGAGTGTCGGCGCGGGACTCTACAACTTCCTCCCCCTGGGCAAACGGAGCCTGGATCGGGTCCGGCAGGTGGTCAAAGAGGAGCTCGACGCCGCCGGATGCCTGGAAGTGGACCTGGCTTTTGTCACTCCCGCGGAGCTCTGGCGGGAGAGCGGACGCTTTGAGAAGTACGGCAAGGAGCTGCTGCGCTTCACCGACCGGAAAGAGAACGAGTTCGTCCTGGGACCCACCCACGAGGAGATGATGGTCAACCTGGTGCGCCAGAGTGTCAAAAGCTACAAGCAGCTGCCGCTGCACCTCTATCAGATCAAGACCAAGTTCCGCGACGAGATCCGCCCCCGTTTCGGCTTGATGCGGGGCCGGGAGTTCCTGATGGAGGACGGTTACAGCTTCCACAAGAACGAAGAGGACATGAAGCGGGAGTTCGACCATATGGAGGCGACCTACAGCCGGATCTTCACCCGCTTGGGGCTCGATTTCCGGGTCGTCGAAGCCGACAGCGGCGCTATCGGCGGCAGTGGTTCCAAGGAGTTCATGGTTCTGGCCGACAGCGGCGAAGATACGATCGTCGTCTGTGAAGGGTGTGACTACGGCGCCAATATCGAAGCGGCGGTCCGGGCTCCCAAAGCAGCGCCGGAGTATGAGGAGGGGGAGGCCCCGGAGATGAGCGAAGGGGAGTTCCATACTCCCGGGGTGACCACCATCGACGCCCTGGCGGATTTTTTCCATCTCGATCCCCACCATCTGGTCAAAGCGGTGGCGAAAAAGGCGCTCTATGACGAGGGGAAAGAGGCGATCGTCCTCTTCTTCATCCGGGGTAACGACGAGCTGGAGGAGACCAAAGCCTGCAACGCCGTGGGAGCCAATGAACTGATCGATGTGAGTGAAGAGGAACTGCGGGCCGCCGGACTGACGCCGGGGTATATGGGCTTTGAGAACCTGCCCGAGGGAATAAGCTATCGCATCGACAAAGAGCTGAAAGGCGAATCCAATCTCATCATGGGGGCCAACCGGGAAGAGTATCACCGTATCGGTGTGACGGTTCCCGAGTTCGGCGAGAATTTCGCCGACCTGGTGGCGGTGCAGGAGGGGGACCGCTGTGCCCGCTGCGGCGGCCGGCTCCACTATACCAAGGGGATCGAAGTGGGGCATATCTTCCAGCTGGGGACCCGCTACAGCGAACCTCTGGGAGCGACGTTCCTGGACGAGAACGGCAAAAGCCGCTCCTTCGTCATGGGGACCTACGGGATCGGGGTCTCCCGGCTCCTGGCGGCCATCATCGAACAGCATCACGACGAGCGGGGCTGTATCTGGACCCGGGAGAGTGCCCCCTTCGATCTGGAGATTATCGTCTCCAACATCGCCAATGACGAGGAGAGGGAAGCAGCGGAGGCCCTCTATCGGACTCTCAGTGCCAAAGGGGTGGCAGTCCTGCTGGACGATCGCAAGGAGCGCTTCGGCTTCAAAATGAAAGATTTCGAACTCATCGGCATCCCTCTGGGGATCGTCGTGGGCAAGAAGCTGGCGGAAGGCCAGGTGGAGCTGATTGTCCGGGACGGGCTGGAGCGCCTCGACATCGCGGTAGAGACGGTGGCGGACGAGGTCCTCAAACGGGTCTGAGATGATTTTTGTCCTCCTGTTCTTTTTCGCCGAACTCTTTGTCTCCCTGAAAGTGGGGATTGCCATCGGTTTCGGGTGGAGCGTGGTCTGGATTCTTTCGACCATGGCGATCGGGGGGATACTGCTGCGTCTGTCGCCTTATGCTCTTTGGAACAACTTTCAGACCTTCAATTTCGGTCGTTTTGATGTCCGGAACGTTCACAACGCCTCTATGGCCTACCTGATGGGGGCGATTCTGCTGATCATTCCCGGGGTGCTGACGGATCTGATCGGGGCGGGTCTGTTGCTTTATACACTTTATTTACATTTATTCGCTAGAATCCGTCCGACGCCCCATAACAAGGCATATGACCCATTTTCTGAAGGAGACAACAATGTCATTGACGTGGAAATTATCGACGAGCTTGATCGCGGCGACTCTGATCGCCGGAGCAGCTGAATTCAATCTGGACAACTTCGTCCGCCATACTCTGGTACAGAATCCCCGTATCAAGGTCGAGAAGGTGACCCAAATCGCCGAGCAGCCTCTGGAGGGCCGTCCTGACTGGAAAGCCTACATGTTCACGATGGATCTGGCCATCGGCAAAGAGAAACGGCAGATTCCCGAAATGGTTTTTGTCAATACCAAAGATCAGGTCGCGGCGATGTCTTTGATCGATTTGAAAAACGGTCGGGATTTGCGCAATGAGATCAAACCCACCTTGCCCGTTTCGTACTATGACAAAAAACACCTGGTGGCCGGCCATGCCGATGCTCCCCACAAAATCGTCGTCTTTACCGACCCCCAGTGTCCCTTCTGTCTGGGGTATATGCCGGATCTGCTCAAAGATGTCAAAGCCCATCCCGATACCTTCGCTCTCTACTACTACCATATGCCTTTGGAGAGGCTCCATCCCGTCTCCAAGGTCCT
This sequence comes from Nitratifractor sp., assembly GCF_015487065.1. GTDB lineage: Bacteria > Campylobacterota > Campylobacteria > Campylobacterales > Sulfurovaceae > Nitratifractor. The sequence goes on along the minus strand of NZ_WFQN01000126.1, from coordinate 14,481 downwards.
AACCCGGGCGATGGAGTATCTGCAGAGCCAGGGCAAGAGCGATGAGGCGATGAAGTTTTATCAGCTCAAGATCAATCCTCGTGAAACCAACGAAAAGAAGATTCTCGCCAAAGTCAAAGAGCAACTGGGTATTGATCTGAAACCCGAAGAGATCAACAAAGCCGAGTACAAAAAGGCGGTAGAAGAGGATGTCAAAAAAGCCACTTCGATGATGGTACGCGGTACGCCGACGGTCTACTTCGACGGCAAGTACGATGCGGGACGCAGTGCCTATAAAAAATATATCAAATAAGATAGGCAGAGGCTCGTGAAAAAACTGACCATCGCCACCCGGGCCAGTCAGCTGGCACTTTGGCAGGCCTACCATATCAAAGAGCGGATTGAAACGGCCCATCCCGAAATCACCGTGGAGCTGGAAGAGATCACCAGCCGCGGCGACAAGATCCTGGATCGTCCTCTGGCCCTGGTGGGAGGCAAAGGGCACTTCACCAAGGAGCTGGAGGATGAGATGCTGGCAGGCCGTGCCGATCTGGCGGTCCACTCCCTCAAGGACGTCCCCACTTTCATTCCCGAGGGGCTGGAGCTTGCGGCGATCACCGAGCGTCAGGATCAGAGCGATGTCTTCCTCTCCCATCAGTTTTCATCCCTTGAAGCGCTTCCTGAAGGGGCTGTCGTGGGGACGACCAGTCTGCGCCGCCGGATGCAGCTGCTTCAGCGGCGCCCTGATCTGCAGGTAAAGGATCTGCGGGGCAATGTCAATACCCGCCTTCGGAAGCTGGCGGAGGGGCAGTACGATGCGATCATCCTGGCCTATATCGGCCTGGCACGTTTGGATCTGCTGCGGGAGATTCCCCATGTCCAGAAGCTGGAGTGGATGATCCCTCCCATGGGTCAGGCGGCACTGGGGATCGAGATCGTCACCGGCAACGAGACGGTCCGGCAGATCGCTATGGAACTGGACGATCCTGCGACCCATCTGTGTACCGAGATCGAGCGAGAGTTCGTATCGGCAGTCGGAGCGGGCTGTTCGGCCCCCGTAGCGGTCAATGCCCGCTTGGTCGGAGACGAAGTAGATCTCCGGGCGATGCTGGGCTATCCCGACGGTAGTGAAGTGCTCTATGAGGAGTTGGTACTGCCGGCGGAAGAGGCGCAAGGAGCCGGAATACGCCTAGCGCAGAAGATGATCGACGACGGGGCCCTGGAGTTGCTGGCCGAAGCGGAAAAACGTGCCTTCAAAGAGGAGCGCCCCGAACGGCTCTAAGATCCTCCACACCCCCTGCAAAGAAAAGACTTTGCAGGGTCTTTTCTCCCTGAATCTTTTCAAGTTGAAATGTCACATTTTGGATAAAATCACCTTTATTTCAATCATCGAACGGATGGGAGAATGCGATGCGTTATGCAGATGAATTTCGTGCCGCTTTCAAAGCTTCGATACCGGTGATGATGGGGTACAGTGTCCTGGGCTTCGCTTTCGGACTGCTGATGACCAGTCAGGGATATCCCTGGATATTACCGGTTGTGATGTCATTGGTGATCTATGCTGGGGCACTGCAGTTCCTGGCCCTGGGATTTTTCCAGGCCAAGGCGGGAATGGGGGAGATCTTTGTCGCCTCGATTTTCGTCAATATCCGCCAGGCCTTTTACGGCCTTTCTCTGTTGAAAAAGTTCAAAAAGGCAGGGAGGCTCCGTCCCTACTTGATCTTTGCTCTGACCGATGAAACCTACGCGCTGATGACGACGCTGCCGGAGGATTCGCAGCTCAAGCGGCGATGGTATCTCTTTTTCCTGGCGGCATTGAATCAGAGCTACTGGGTCGGTGGAACCCTGGCGGGAGCGCTTTTCGGCGGGATGGTCCGTTTCGATACCCGAGGGCTTGACTTTTCTCTGACAGCGCTTTTTGTGGTTTTGGCGATGGAACAGTACAAAAGGCGCCGGGATCTGCTTCCGTTCTTTATCGGAGCGGGGGCCTCGCTGATCGCTCTGGTGCTGGTCAGCAAGGATCGGATGCTGATTACCGCCATCGGTCTGGCGCTGCTGGGGATGTTTGCCTTGCGGGAAAAGCTGGAAAAAGGGGAAAAGAGCCATGAATGAACTCTGGATCTGGGAGGCGGTCGCGGTGATGGCTCTGGCCAATCTGCTGACCCGTGTCGCGCCTTTCCTCTTCTTTTCCCGCCGTCGACCGCCGCGGGCGGTGATCTTTGTCGAAGAGAATTTTCCGCCGATCATTCTGACGATTCTGATTTTCTATACGCTGGCCTCGGTAGATTTTACTACCGCTCCCTACGGTCTCAAAGAGCTGGGAGGGATCGCCATGACAATGCTGCTGCATCGACTTTTTGATAACTATCTTATTTCGATTTTCGGTGGGACGGCTGCCTATATGGCGATGGTGCAGCTGTTTTAATCGTTTCTCTTCATTTCTTTTTCTTTGTTTCGCGACAAAGAAAAGAGAAACGAAGCAAAGAAAAAGAAAACGTGAAGAACTGCCGTCTTTTCAGCGACGCCATGAATAGCACAGTTTTAATTTTGTGTAAGATGATTTATTGGGATTTTTTGAGAAAAGAAAAAGAAAAATCGTCCGGGAAAGTCCCCGGGTGAGGAGTCTTAGCAGCTGAAGGTGCTCTTGACTTCAAAGGGAGTGGGGCGTCCCTCGACGGGGATGACCTGGGTTTCGAACTTGTAGTCGATGTAGGTCTCGATGAACTCTTTGCTGAAGACGGGAGCCAGGAAGTCGTGATCGACCTCGAGAGCCTGCAGGGCATCACGCAGGGTGTCGGGGAGCTCGGGGATCTTGCGCTCTTTGAGGTCGTCGCGGGTCAATTCGAAGAGGTCCTCGTTGACGGGTCCGACCAGCTCGTAACCGCCGGCTTTGATACCGTCGAGCCCGGCCATCATCAGAGCCGCGAAGCAGAGATAGGGGTTGGCGCTGCTGTCGGGGAAACGGGTCTCCAGGCGGGTAGCGGCTTCACCGGCACCGTAAGGGATCCGGCAGGCGGCGGAGCGGTTCTGGCTGGAGAAGGTCAGGATCCGGGGCGCTTCGAAGCCGGGGAGCAGACGGCGATAGCTGTTGGTCGTCGCGTTGGTGATGGCAGCCACGGCGGCGGAGTGCTTGAAGATACCGCTGAGGTAATCCAGGGCAGTTTTGCTCAGGTTGGCATATTCACCGGACTGGAAGAAGAGGTTTTTACCCTCTTTCCAGATGGATTGGTGGACATGCATACCGTTTCCGTTGTCATTGTAGAGGGGCTTGGGCATGAAGGTTGCGGTCTTGCCGTTGAGGTGGGCGACCATTTTGACGACATACTTGTACTTCTGGACATTGTCGGCCGCTTCGATCAGATCGCCGAACTTCACGCCGATCTCAGCCTGGGCCTGAGCCACTTCGTGGTGATGCAGAACGACCTCGAGACCGATCTCCTGCATGATCTGGACCATCTCGGCCCGCAGATCGACGGTGGAGTCGGTGGGCATGACGGGGAAGTAGCCTCCCTTGGTGCGGGGGCGGTGACCGGTGTTGATGACATCTTCGTACTGGGCGTCGTCGCTCCACTCACCTTCGTCGCTGTCGAGGCGGTAGTAGGACTCGTTGATCTCATCTTTGATGACCACGTTGTCGAAGATGAAGAATTCGTTTTCGGGGCCGAAGTAGGCGACATCGCCGATGCCGGTCTCGGAGAGGTGCTTGAGCGCTTTTTTGGCGATAGAGCGGGGGCATTTCTCATAGAGATCCCCTTTGTAGATGTCAAAGACATCACAGAAGACGACGATGGTGGGATCGGCGGTAAAAGGATCGAGGAAAGCAGTGGGGACGTCGGGCTTGAGGATCATGTCCGACTGGTTGATGGGCTGCCACGCCTCGATGGAGCTTCCGTCGAAAGGGACACCGTTTTCCAGCGTCTCAGCGCTGATGGCGTCAATGCAGTAGGTGATGTGGTGCCAGGCTCCCTTGATGTCGGTGAAACGGAAGTCGACGAACTCTACTTCATTCTCTTTGCAGAAAGAGAAAAACTCTTCGATATTGTTGACAAATTTGCCCATGGATTATCCTCCTGAAAAATTGGTAGCTTCATTATACTCCCCCTCCCTTTGAAAAAAGAAGGGAGAGCTGTCTAAAATTTGAGCAGTCGCCGTTTTCTGTTACGGAAGTCGGCAGCTTCACGGTATCCCGCTTCCCGCGCCAGAGCGTGCAGCTCGGCCATCTTGTAGCCGACCTGTTGCGGTTGGTGGGCGTCGGAGGCGAAGGTGACGGTGATGCCCCGGTCGTGGGCCATCCGCAGTAGATCCAGGGAGGGGTAGGCTTCGCCGACGGGTTTGCGCCAGCCGGCGGCGTTGAGCTCCAGGGTCATCTCCGCCGCGGCGATGGCATCCAGGGCCCCCTCGGCAAGCGGACGGATGTCCCCTTCGGGGCGGTAGTTGAAGACCTTGATCAGATCCAGGTGCCCCACAATGTCGAAGAGCCCTGATCGCGCCATGGCTTCCACTGCGTCGAAATACTCCCTCCAGATCTTCTCCAGATCGGCGTTTTCATAATGGCCGATGAATTCGGGATTGTCGAAGCCCCACTCGTCGATGAAATGGACCGAACCGATAAGATAGTCCACGGGAGCCTTCAGGACTCTATCGTCCATATGTCCCGGCAGGTAGTCCACCTCATAGCCCAGGCGGATGGTGATTCGGTCTTGATACCGATCGGCGGCTTCCCGTACCTCCGCCTCATACTCCCGCATCTCCTCAAAACCCATCCGATACCGCTCGTCGAAATCCATCGGTGCGTGATCGGCGAAACCGAAGATGTCGATGCCTTTTTCGATGGCTGCCCGGATATAATCGTCGAGGCTTCCCTCGGCGTGGTTACAGCGGGGAGTGTGGTTGTGCAGATCGATGGTCATGAACGTTCCTTTGGATTGATTAGTGTAGATTTTAACTAAAAGAATCGCGTACTATTATAAAATGTGCTTTGCAGGAAATTGGAGGTTTGTCCTTCATTTCTTTTTCTTTGTTTCGTGACAAAGAAAAAGGAAACGAAGCAAAGAAAAAGAAAACGCGAGTCACTGACGTCTGGTAAAAGGTGCCATGGATGGTACCTCCGGGTGAATGGTGAATGATTTCGGTTTACATTGCAGGGCAATGCTTTTTGATTCAAATGACAAAGAGGAGCGGAGCTCCGTTCAAACGACAAACGACGAAAATCACACCTGCGACGTGAGGCGGCAAAGCCGCCGTGCTTGCGACTTGCGACTCAATAAAAGGAGATTTCCCTATGCCAAAAGAACTCTTCGCCATCTTCGGCGATCCGGTTGCCCACTCCCGCTCCCCCCTGATGCACAACCGGGCCTTTCGGGAGCTGGGCTATCCGGGATGCTACGGCCGGTATCGTCTGGAGGATGGGACACAGCTGCGGGAGCGTTTTCTGGAGCTGGGGCTTCAGGGGATCAATATCACCGTTCCCCACAAAGAGCACGCCTTCGAGGCCTGTGATGTTTTGGATCCTTTCGCACAGAAGGTGGAGGCGGTCAATACCATCGTTTTGAGAGAGGGAAAACTCCACGGCTACAACACCGACGCTCCCGGCTTTTTGCGGGTGATGGAGGAGTTTGGCGGCGGCAAACGGGTACTTTTCCTGGGGGCCGGGGGGACGGCGGCTTCCAGTGCCGTCATTTTGCGGGAGGCGGGCTATGAGGTGACGATCCTCAACCGCAGTGCAGGGCGGCTGGAGCATTTCCGGGAGCAGGGCTTTGAGACGGCCACCTGGGAGAGCTTCGAGCCGAGAGAGTATGACCTGGTGGTCAACATGAGCTCCGCAGGTTTGACGGACGAGAGCCTTCCGGCCCCGGAAGAGCTTCTGCGCTCCGTACTCTCCGGGGTCAAAGGGGTAGTGGATGTAATCTACGGCAAAAAGACCCCCTTCCTCCGTTTGGCAGAAAGTCTGGGTCTGCCTACCAAAGACGGCAGCGATATGCTCCTCTACCAAGGGGTGATCGCCTTCGATCTCTTTACCGGCGGGCGCTTCGATCGGGGTGAGATCGAGAGAGCGATGCGGAAAGCCTTGGAATTAGTGAGTAGTGAGGAGTGAGTAATGGGGAGTTGATAAATTGAAATGATCATTTTCCGTCATCCTGAACTCGATTCAGGATCTACGCTATCTGCGGCTTTGAAGCCTTGGATTCCGGGCCAAGCCCGGAATGACGGAGGTTCTTCTGGCTCGTTAATAGATTTCTTCGATCGGTCGTAGTTTCCCAATCTTCCCTTCTCTCAAGAGCTTCAGAAAGATCGTCACTCCTTTAGGCTCGTTTTTATTGCCGTGGACCAGGATGATGGAACCCTCTTTGGGCCTTTGGCCTTTGGCGAGCCAGGCATCGGTGCCGATGGGGATCAGGCCGAGGTGGGTGACGGTATGGACCGCTTTTTTATTTGAGATGAGGCCTGGGAAGCGGAAAAAGATCGAGGGGGTGACACCCCGCTCCAGCAGGGCTTTTTCCAGTGTCAGGATGTCCTCGGTGAGATTCTCTTCCGGGGAGAGGACGAAATTTTCCTCCAGTGGCCTGCCGGGGTGGTAGTGGTGCCAGGCGGTATGGTTGCCCCAGGTGACTGCCAGGAAACCGTTGGCATCCCATTGCCGGAGCATTTCGAAGGCGGCGGGATGCCGGTCGATCCAGCGTTTGGTGATGAAGAGCGTGACGGGGACCGCATGGGAGAAGCGGTGGATGATCGCTTCGTAGAGGCGCTTTTCGAAGCCTTTTTTGGAAGAGGGGCAGAGGTCGGTTGTCAGGTAAAGTCCGTGTTTGCCATGGGTGATGCCGTCGTTTTGCAGCGGGTAGGGGGGTGAGCCGGCCAGGCGCAGAAGGCGGCGGTAGCGGGAGTCGGGGCGGCAGGACATTGTTCGCTTGGGAAGGGGGAGGATTTTGGTCTGTAACGTGCGGGTATCGACAGCGAGAGTGCGGGTTTTCCCCTCCATGTCGAAGCGGCGCAGCATAGCCCACTCCCCGTTTTCACTTCGAAGACACCGATCGTTTCCGATCGGTCGGTAGTCCTGAATCGTTTCTGCCTGAGCCGTTCCTATTCCAAGCAGGAGGAGCGAGAAGAGAAATCTTCGCATTCTTTTCGCCTTTTTTCCGTATTGTAGTAAAATACGGAAATTTCCAGATAACCATTTAAACTAATAAACAATCCATTCCAAAAGAGTCCAATGAAAAAGGTAGAACTCCTCGCTCCCGCCGGTAATCTCGAAAAACTTAAAATCGCCGTCAACTACGGTGCCGACGCCGTCTACGGCGGCACCAGCACCTTCAGCCTGCGGATCCGCAGCGGCAAGGAGTTCGATCTGGACTCCTTCAAGGCCGGGATCGACTATGCCCACGAGCGAGGGAAAAAGGTCTATGTGACCGTCAACGGTTTTCCCTTCAACTCCCAGCTCAAACTCTACGAAAACCACATCGCCAAGATGCGGGAGCTAGATCCCGACGCCTTCATCGTCTCCAGTCCCGGGGTGATCCGTATGGCGAAAAAGATCGCTCCCGAGATCCCCATCCATCTCTCGACCCAGGCGAATGTAATGAACGCCATGGATGCGGCGGTCTACTACGACATGGGGGTGCGGCGGATCATCGCGGCCCGGGAGATCAGCCTCAAAGACTGTGAAGCGATCAAAAAGGAACTCCCCGATCTGGAGCTGGAGATCTTCGTGCACGGCTCCATGTGCTTCGCCTACAGCGGCCGCTGCCTCATCAGCGCTCTGCAGACGGGACGGGTGCCCAACCGGGGTAGCTGCGCCAACGACTGCCGCTTCCCCTACGAGATCTACGCCCACAATCCCGAGAGCGGCACCACCTTCAAGCTGGAGGAGGAGACGGAGATCGGCACCTACATCATGAACGCCAAAGATATGAACCTGGCTAGTCATGTTGACGAGATCCTCTCCAGCGGGGTCATCGACTCCCTCAAGATCGAAGGACGGACCAAATCCCCCTACTACGTGGCGACGGTCACCCGGGCCTACCGGCAGGCGATCGATGACTGGTATGGAGGGGGTTTCGAGGCGGAGCGGTACCAGAAGGAGCTGCATACCACCCAGAACCGGGGCTTTACCGACGCCTATCTCATCAGCCGCCCCTTTGAGCGTACCGATACCCAGTCCCAGGGCTTCACGATTCAGGAGGGGACTCATCAGGTCGCGGCTCTGGTGGGTGAAGAGGGGACCACCTGGCGCTGCAAGGACAAAACCTGTGTCGGTGATCGCTTGGAGATTGTCTTGCCGGTCGGAGCGACGCTCGAAGAGATCGACAACGAATACGGCAAAGTGGAGCTGGGAGACGAGGGCAAATGGTGGCTGACGGTCAAAAAGATCGTGGCCCAAAGCGGCAAGGAGTTTGAGTGTATCCACAGCGGTGATCTAAATGATATAATACTCCCCACAAAATTCCCGGGCTACACGATCCTGCGCAGGGATATCCGTGAAGCCCGTGCCAAAAAGGGCCTCAGCCCCGAGCCTCAGGCGATCCAGCGGCGGGAAGAGAAATCCAAGGAGAATCAATGAAATTCATTTCGATCATCATCGGAAGCAAGAGTGACTATGAAGTGATGAAGGAGTGTGCCGAAACCTTCAAGAAATTCGGTGTCCCCTATGAACTGATCATCTCCTCGGCCCACCGCAGTCCCGAGCGGACCAAAAAATACATCGCCGAAGCAGAAGAGAAGGGGGCCCAGGCCTTCATCGCTGCCGCCGGAATGGCCGCCCACCTGGCCGGTGCCGTGGCCGCTGCGACCACCAAGCCGGTGATCGGCGTCCCCATGGCCAGTGGAGAGCTCCGGGGTGAGGATGCGCTGCTCAGCACCGTGATGATGCCCGCCGGGATGCCGGTCGGCACCGTCGCCATCGGCAAAGCCGGCGCCGTCAACGCCGCCTACATGGCCATCCAGATCCTGGCGCTGAGCGACGACGAACTGCGGGTCAAGCTCCAGGAGGATCGGGTGAGCAAGGCGAAGAAAGTTGAATTGGACAGCAAGGAGATCGAGGTCATTTTGTGACCTCGATCTCCTTGCAAGTTAATAGTTAATAATTAATAGTTAAGAATTGAGGTAGGCTTTTCTGGCGAAAAGCTTCTATCCTAGATATGGTTTTGATAAAAAGCGTTGCAAAGCAACGCATACCAAAATTATTAATTATTAACTATTAATTATTAACTTATCCGACTGAAAGGAGGATACAACCGTGGAAGAGAAGAAAAAACAGACCAAAACCGTCGTGCTGTTTACCTCGCCCAGCTGTATCTGGTGTACCCGGGCGAAGAACCATTTCCGCAAGCACAAGATCCGTTTCAAAGAGATCGACATCACCAAAGACCGCAAAGCGGCCAAGGATTGTGAACGCCACGGCTGCCGCGGGGTGCCGGTGGTATTGATCGGCAGTCAGTGGATCTGTGGATTCGACCAGGCCAAAATCGACAAACTTTTAGGAATCGTATAGTTATGAATCAAAACGCCATCACCTTCTCCGACCTCCTCCTCAAGCTCCAGCAGTACTGGGCGGCTCAGGGCTGCACCATCGTCCAGCCCTACGATCTGCCCGCCGGGGCGGGGACTTTCCACCCCGCGACGCTGCTCCGTTCGCTGGACTCCACCCCCTGGGCCGCCGCCTACGTGGCGCCCAGCCGCCGCCCTACCGACGGGCGTTACGGGGAGAACCCCAACCGTCTGGGGGCCTACTATCAGTTTCAGGTCCTCATCAAACCTTCGCCGGACAATATCCAGGATCTCTACCTCAAGTCCCTCGAGTACCTGGGTCTCAAACTCCAGGACCACGATATCCGTTTCGTCGAGGATAACTGGGAGTCACCCACCCTCGGGGCCTGGGGCTTGGGCTGGGAGGTCTGGCTGGACGGGATGGAGGTGACCCAGTTCACCTACTTCCAGCAGGTCGGCGGCCTGCCCTGCGATCCGGTGGCGGTGGAGATTACCTACGGGACCGAGCGGTTGGCGATGTATCTGCAAGGCGTCGAGTCGGTCTTCGATATCGTCTGGAATCGCAACGGCGATGAGGTCGTCACCTACGCCGACGTCCACAAGGAGAGCGAATATGAGTTCTCCAAATACCATTTCGAAGTGGCCGATACCGAGATGCTTTTTCGCCACTTCGACGACGCCAGCGCCGAGTGTCGCCGCTGTCTGGATGCGGGGCTCCCCCTGCCGGCCTACGATCAGTGTATGATCGCTTCGCATACCTTCAACGTCCTGGACGCCCGCAAGGCGATCAGCCAGGCCCAGCGCCAAAACTACATCCTCAAGATCCGGGACCTGGCCAAAGGGTGCGCGGAGCTCTACAAGGCCCAGGAGCCGGAGCGGCTTGAAAGAGTCGCTGGTCGATAGTCACTAGTCGCTAGTTTCTAGTGATGGTATTGTTTTTTTGACTTAAAATTAAAAAATTTTTCAAAATCTTTCCAAAAACTATCGACTGGCGACTAGAGACTAGAAACTAAGGACCAAAAATGAAACTCCGAGACATCTACGACTATCTGAACGAACTGAGCCCCTTCGAACTGCAGGAGAAGTGGGACAACAGCGGCCTGATCGTGGGGCATCCCGAGCGTGACATCAAGAGGATCGTCGTCTCCCTGGATCTCGATGTCGAGATGATCGAAGCAGCGGAGGAGGGGGTGCTTTTTGTGGTGCACCACCCCCTGATTTTCGGCAAATTGACGGAGCTTGATTTCCGTCGCTACCCCGCCAATCTGATCGAGCGGCTGATCCGGAAACGCCAGTCGCTGATTGCCATGCACACCAATTTCGACCAGACCCATCTCAATCGCCATGTCTTTACTCAGGTAATGGGCCTAGAACCAGAGCGGGAGGAGCCCTATCTCTGCGAAGCATCGGTGGATTGGAGTCTGGAAGAACTGCAGGAGCGGGTGCGGGAAGCCTTCGGCCTGGAGGTGCTGCGGATGGTGACACCCCGAGAGCGCATCCGTTCCGTGGCGCTCTGCACCGGTGCGGGGGCGTCGATGATGGATCGGGTGGAGGCGGAGTGTTTCCTTACCGGAGACATCAAGTACCATGACGCGATGAAAGCGATGAGCCAGGGGCTGATGATGGTGGATGTCGGCCACTGGGAGAGCGAGCGCTTTTTCGCCGAGCTGATGGCGGAACAATTGAAAAATTTACCGATTTCGGCTATAATCGCGCCATCGAAAAATCCGTTCACTATCAGCCGATAGCGCAACGTTTCCTTCAAGACCTCCCATCCAAAAGGATAACCATTGAATCAACACCTCAAAGAGCTGATCGAACTCTCCCGTATCGACAAGGAACTGGACAGTTTCGCCCCCCAGATCGAAGCTGCCGAAAAGAAAGTCGCCAAAGAGGCGAAAAAGGTCGAAGCGGCCCAGTCCCGGATCGACACCCTGCGCCAGCAGATCGAAGAGAGCAAAGACAAGATCGCCAGCTATGAAGAGCAGATCACATCCCTGAGCGAGCAGCTCCAGGATATCCAGAAAAAGGGCAAGGAGATCTCCACCGAAAAGGAGATGAAGGCCCTCCAGATCGAAGAGGAGATCGCCAAGGAGAAGCTCACCTTCGCCAATGAGGAGATCGAGCGCCTCAACAAGGTGATCGAGACCAAAACGGCTCTGCTGGAAGAGGCCGAAGAGGAGCTCAAGAAACTTCAGGAGGCTCTCGATGCGGCCCGTGCCGATGCGGATCAGGAGCTGCAGGCGATCGAGAAGGAGAAAGAGGGCCTCTATAAAGCCCGCGAAGAGATCATCCGCAAGATGGATCAGAAGATCCTCTCCTTCTACGAGAAGATCCGCAAGTGGGCCGGCAACACCGCCGTGGTCCCCGTGCGCAAGCAGGCCTGCTACGGCTGTTACCTCAAGATCAGCGACAAGACCTACTCCGATGTGATCCGCGGCGAAGAGATCGTCACCTGCCCCCATTGTGGGCGGATCCTCTATCTGGAAGAGACGGAGACGGCCCAAGAGGCCTGATGCGGCCTTGTTCACCTGCTGTTATACGCTGCTGACCGCCGTCGCCTGGCTGGTGGCGCTTCCAATTCTGTTTCTCTTTTCTTTCAGGAAAAAGTACCGTTCCTCCATCCCCGCCCGTTTTTTTCTCTGGCGTAATACCCCTCTGAAGCCGGAGGGGGTCTGGTTCCACGTCTGCAGTTTTGGTGAAGCGAGGGCTGTCGCCCCTCTGGTGGAGCGTTTCGATCCCGGTATCCGCCGCCTGAGTGCGACGACCCAGACCGGGTTTGAGAGCATTCAGACCCTCTCGGCCGAGCAGAGCCGGTACCTTCCCTTCGATCCGCTGCTCTGGTTCTGGATGAAGCCCCAGAAAGCCCTGGTGGTGATGGAGGCGGAGCTGTGGTATCTGCTTTTTGCCCTGGCCAAAAGGCGGGGGGCTGCGACCTTCCTGGTCAATGCCCGCATCAGTGACCGCTCCTGGACCCGTTACCGGCATTTCGCCTGGTTCTACCGCCGGCTCTTCGCCCATGTGGACCGGGTCTTTGCCCAGAGCGAAGCGGATCGGAAGCGCCTGGAAGCTCTGGGAGCGCGCCATGTCACCGTCGTCGGTAACATCAAGCTGGGGCAGATTCCCTCTCCTACCCGGAGCTTTGAAAAGCCCGAGGGCTATCTGGTCTGTGCCGCCAGCACACACGAGGGGGAGGAGGGGGAGATCCTCCAGGCTTTTCGGGAGCTCAAAATACTGCGTCCCGAGTCGAAAATGGTGCTGGTGCCGCGCCACCCGGAGCGTTTCGAGAAGGTGTGGCGGATGATGCGCTCTTTTGGCAGACTGCAGGAGTGGCGTATCGCACGCTTCAGCGAAAGCGGGAATTTAATGGCCGATTTGACCCTGATGGACCGGATGGGTGAGCTGATCAACTGCTACGCCGTCAGCGATCTGGTGGTCCTGGGGGGCGCCTTCGAGCCTATCGGCGGCCACAATGCCGCCGAAGCGGCCCAGTTCGGGATCCCCATCATCACCGGTCCCCACTATTTCAACCAGAAGGATCTCTTCGCCGGGGTTGAGGGGCTCACCGTCGTAGAGCGTGATAAGCTTGCTGAAGCCCTCCGCTATCCCAAACTCCTCGAGCGGAGCTGCCTGAAGCAGACAGAGAATCCGCTGGAGATCATCGAAAAGGAGATCCGAAATGTTCTATGAGAAGCAGGGGGAGAGGGTCTCCCTGAAGATCAAGGCCCAACCTGGCGCCAGCCGCAGTGAGTTCGCCGGTCTCTACGGCGACGAGGCGATCAAGATCCGCATCGCTGCGGCGGCGGTGGAGGGGGCGGCCAACAAAGAGCTGGTCAAGTTCCTCTCCAAAGCCTTCAAGGTTCCCAAAAGCGCCATCCGTTTCAAAAGCGGAGAGACGGCGAAGATCAAGATCCTGGAATTTCCGTATACTGAGAAATTCTCTGAATTTATTCAGAAACTAGAAACGAGTAACTAGAAATTGTGGTGCGTTGCTTTGCAACGCGGATTTACTTAACACGTAGCACGTAACACGTAACGCATTTCTTGCGACTTGCGACGTGAGGCCCGTAGGGCCGTGCTTGCGACTTTTTCGGGCGAAGCCCTCAAAGGATATTCATGGAAAAAGCCTACAAACTTCTGGCCGAGCAGGAGGGGATCTCCAACAAGAAGGCCAAGGAGCTTATCGACCGGGGACTGGTCTATGTGGGGGATCAGAAGGTCAGGATCGCCCGGGCGGAGATGCCGGATGAGACGAAGTTCCGCATCGAAGAGCCTGCCGACGTGCGGATTCTCTATCAGGACGAGCAGGTGGTGGCGGTGGACAAGCCCGCCTTTATTGACAGTTATGAGATCGAGGAGGCCATCGAGAGGGCGCAGCTGCTGCACCGTCTGGATCGGGAGACCAGCGGTGTGCTGCTCCTAGCCCGGGACGAGGCCTTCGCCAAAAAGGCGATCGAAGCCTTCCGTCAGCGAAAAGTCCACAAAGAGTATGTCGCCTGGGTCGAAGGGGTCGTGGTAGAGCCTATGGAGATCGATCTGCCGATTCATACGATCAAAAAAGGCAAAGCGATCTCCCGCATCGACAAGAAACGGGGCAAACCGGCTCTGACACGGGTTTGGCCCGACGAGGTGCAGGGGAAGAAGTCGAAAGTGCGTATCGAGATCGAGACGGGCCGGACCCATCAGATCCGGGTCCATCTGGCCCATGCCGGCCATCCCATCGTCGGTGACGAGCTCTACGGCAGTCCCACCCGGGCCAAACGCCCGCTCTTGCACGCGAAAAAAATCACGCTGCTGGGGCGCAGCTACGAGGCGCCGGAACCTAAAGACATAATGCGCTATAAATAGCGAATTGAGAATGGAGAATGGAGAATGGAGGATGAAAAGTTTCAAAATTGGATAGAATTTCCAAAATTTCCCTCCGAGAAAGGGTATTTCGATGTTTGATACACTGACCGACAGTTTCAAAAACGCGATCGGAAAGATCCGTTTTCACGATGACGAAAAGGCGCTGAAGAAGGC
>NZ_WFQN01000125.1 GCF_015487065.1 Nitratifractor sp. | reverse complement strand
TCTTTCATCTCAATTGATGAAAGTGAGCTTCTGATGAATTTCTTCAAAACACTCTTCGCTCTGATAGGTCTCGTCGTAACGGCCCTGGTGATCTATCTCTGGTTCGCCCTGGACCTGGGAACCCGTATCGATCAGGTCAAGCAGCTCGATCCTAAAGCCAAGGATGTGTATACCCATATGATGACGACCCTGCTCGAGACCGGGGATATCGGCAAAGCGACCGTGCGTAAGGTCAAGGTGGAGAAGGGGATCAGCCCCGACGAGGTGGTAGACGCCCTCAACAGCGTGGCGACCGAAATGGGGATCAAACCTGTCGGGGATCTGCCCCTCTCCAAAGAGGTGGCGCTGCGCACCGGCAAGCCCCAGCCCTATACACGGGTCCTCAGCTACTGCAATCCCGCCATCGCCATCAAGATGGTCAAGTGGTCCATGGCCTACGGTGCCTATCTGCCTTGCCGCATTACGCTGATGCAGGACAAAAACGGCGACTATTGGCTCTATACTCTCGATCTGGATATGATGATTCACGGAGGTCGTCCGTTGCCTCCCGAGATGCTCAAATACGGTAATCAGGTCAAAAAGACCATCTACACGATGATGGACAAGGCGGCCAAAGGGGATTTCTAAAATCCCGACGCCAGGCTGCTCTACCTATCCTTCCGTTCTTCCACTTCAAAACTTTGATCTGATTCGGTCTCTCTGCTTTGATGTTACAATAGTGCTCCAATTCGGCAAGGCGAGGAAGCGCACGTGCATGAACATCTGTTGATCCTGGGGATCACCATCGTGATTCTGGGCTATGGTTACTTTTCCCGGCTCCTGGGTCGTCTGAATATCTCGGGACCGATGGTTTTTGTGACAGTGGGGATTCTCCTTTCTCCTCTCGTCCTGGGCGGAGAGCCAGTGCGGCCCAATGCCGAGGCGGTACAGATCGTGGCCGAGATCGCCCTGATTGTCGTGCTTTTCAGCGACGCTTCGGCTATCAGTCTGGCTCGTCTCAAACCGATTTGGAAACTTCCAAGCCGTCTGCTTTTTGTCGCTATGCCGATCAGTATCCTCTTGACCTATATCACCGCCAAACTCTTCTTTCCCGAGGAGCATTCGGCGCTCTATCTGATGCTTCTGGCCCTGATCCTGGCTCCCACCGACGCGGCGCTGGGCAAAGCCGTGGTCAGTGATACCCGACTACCCGAAAAAGTGCGCAATACCATCAATGTCGAAAGCGGTCTCAACGACGGCATCGTTTTTCCGCTTCTTCTGATGGTGCTGGCCCTGATGGCCGGAGACAGCGGGCAGAGTCAAAGCGGCGGCCCGCTGCTCTATATCGCCCGGCAGATACTCTTCGGGGCCTTGGCCGGAGCGCTGGTCGGGTGGCTGGGAGCCCGGCTGGGTCGATGGAGTATCGATCGGGGCTGGATGGAGCCGCAATACTACAACCTTGTCCCCCTGGCGTTGGCGATCTTCGCCTACTATTTCGCCGAGTTTCTGGGAGGCAACGGATACATCGGCGCCTTTTTCGGCGGGCTGCTCCTGGGCAACAGTGACGAAACCCTACGTCGCCATGTGGAGGAGTTCGCCGAGAGCGAGGGGGAGCTGCTGGTGATGGTGAGCTTTCTGATTTTCGGATTGGTTTTCGTGCCGGCGAGTCTGCCCTATTGGGACCTGAAAGCGCTCCTGTTCGCCCTGCTGAGCCTGACGCTCCTGCGAATGCTGCCGGTGGCCGTCGGTTTCGGACGGCTCAAACTCGACCTGCCGACGCGTCTATTCATCGGCTGGTTCGGCCCGCGGGGAATCGCTTCGATCCTCTATATCCTGGTGGCGGCTCACCAGCTGGGGGGCTTCCCGGGGCATGAACGGATCATCGCCGTGGCGGCGTTGACGATTTTGCTCAGTATCTTCCTCCACGGCCTGAGTGCCCAGCCGTTGGTGCGACTCTATGCAAGATGGGTGAAGTCAACAGATTAGAGTAGTCCGAGCAAGGCGACGAACAAAACCGGCGGCGTGACGAGGAGCCCCACTTTCATGTATTCCCCCCAGCTGATTTTGACCCCCTTTTTCTCCAGGACATGGAGCCAGAGCAGGGTGGCCAGTGAGCCGATGGGGGTCATTTTGGGTCCCAGGTTGGCGCCCAGGATGTTGGCGTAGGCGAGGAAGGTGTCGCCGGTTTTGTCGATGGCCAGGTCCATGACCATGATCGTGGGCATATTGTTCATCACCGCGCTGAGGCCCCCGGAGAGGAAGCCGGTGCCCAGCACGTAGGCGGCGTGCCCCTGGGATTTGAGCCAGAGCAGCCACTCGGCGATCTCGTCGGTGAGCCCGGCGTTTTTGAGGCCGAAGACGACGATATAGAGACCGATGGAGAACCAGACCACATGCCAGGGAGCGGTTTTGACGGTCATCATCGGCTTGGTCGCTTTGTATTTCGCGGCGATGGCCAGGAAGATCAGCGCACCCCCCAGGGCGAAGAGACTCACGGGGATATGGTAGAGATCGCCGGTGAAATAGCCGAGGAGCAGGATAGCCAGAAACCACCAGCTGATGACGAACATTTTGCGGTTTTTGATCACCGTGAAGGCTTCGGGGAGGAGTTCCACGTCGACGTGTCGGGGGATCGATTTGCGGAAAAAGAGCCAGAGAAAGAGGATCGACGCGGCGATGGAGAGGAGGTTGGGGAGAAACATCCGCTTCATATATTCGATGAAGCCCAGGTGGAAATAGTCGGCGGTGACGATGTTGGTGAGGTTGGAGATCACCAAGGGATTGGAGGCGGAGTCGCCGATGAAACCCCCCGCCATCAAAAAGGCGGAGATCGCCTTTGCGTCCATTTTGAGGTAGCGCATCTTGGCCAGGAGGATGGGCGTGAGGATCAGCGCCGCTCCGTCGTTGGCGAAAAAGGCGGCCACCAGGGCTCCGAGCAGGAGGATATTGAGAAACATCAGCGGCCCGCTGCCTCCCGAGAGGCGGGCCATCTTGATCGCCGCCCACTCGAAAAAGCCGATCTCGTCCAGCACCATCGACAGCAGAATGATCCCGATGAAGGCCAGGGTGGCGTCCCAGACGATGTGGGTGACCTCCCAGACATCCTGCCAGGAGACGATCCCGAGCAGCAGAGCCACGACCGCCCCGCCCACGGCGGTGGTACCGATGGAGAGCCCCCGTGGCTGCCAGATGATGAGTATCAGTGTTATCAAAAAGAGACCGAAAGCGAGTATCATTACCTCTCCTGCATTTGGATGGTGAAGATTTTATCGGAAAAGAGAATATAAATCAATATATCTCAATAATGTGATATAATCCTTATTACAAATACAAAAGATTGCCGCCAAAGGAAAAACAATGCAACCCAAAAAACGTGTTCTGGTTCTCTGCACCGGCAACAGCTGCCGTTCCATCATGGCCGAAGCCCTCATCAACGCCCGGCTGGGCGATTGCGTTGAGGCCGAAAGCTCCGGCGTCGCCGCCAGCGGGCAGGTCAATCCCGAAGCCAAAGCGCTGCTCCAGCATGAGGGGCTCTGGCGTGATGACTACCACTCCAAAACCATCGACACGGTCCTCGATCACCCTTTCGACCTGGTCATCACCGTCTGCGACAACGCCAAAGAGACCTGCCCCATGTTCCCTAAAGCAGTCAAGACGATCCATGTGGGTTTCGAGGATCCCAGCGGCAAAGCCCCCGAGGAGTACGAAAAAACCCTCCGCCTCATCGAAAAGGAGCTGCTGCCAGTGGTCGAAAAGGAGCTCTGCAGCGAGGGGTAAGGCCTTTGTTTTTTAAGCCTTGCTTATCTTAATTAGGTTTATCAAAACTTTTTCTGAAAGCTTTCCTTATCTCATAGCTCTTCAGAATGGTACTTGGTTCGTCACTTAGCGCGGACTTGCAAGTAAAATGTTCTGGGAAAACTTCTGGCTTTTTGGATGCCCTTGTTATAATGGGCGATCCGAGTTGCATAGCAAAAAGAGTTATTCGACGACCTGCGCATCCGCAGCGCCAACCCGGACACGAGAGTTGGGACTACGACCCGACGGAGTATCAGAGCGTCTTCAGGATCGTGGAGCGGGTGCGGCGGGTGATGATGTAGAGCACTTCCAAGAGAAAGGATGACAATGAAGCCACCTAGACAACGTATAAATTTCGAATATGAGCGGCTTAAAAAACGTATGGTAGATCAAACGTTATTGATAGGGGAAAATGGTCGGCGCATGTCGAAAGAGGAGTTTATACGAACATATGATCCCGTGTTATGGGATTATCTATGCAGTATTTACAGTTACGATAATAATTGCTCGATCAAGATATATAAATGTTCTGCAGAAGCAATAAATAAGATAAATACTGGTATTCAATCAGAAGATTTTGCACGATACAATGAGAGGGCTCGGCGCTTTTCTGAAACCGATGTGGAAATCGGTGAATACTATTTGTCAAAAATCGATGTTATTGCCAACCCTGAATACAAAAAGATATGGTACGTTTCTTTTAAGGAGGCGAATTACCCATTTGGCTTTGAACAACATCAGGGATATATCGCCACCGTCAAGAGCAATGTTTTTGTCTATGGCGATTTTCTGGTAATGCGGGGCCAGGCCAACATGCTTCCGGGAATGAGCGATGCGTTTTTTGTCGATTTCGGGATCTCCCGCAGGGAAGTAAATGAACTGACATCCTATAGCGACATGCTCGGTCTCTTCATAAAGCTCAAGGAGGACGGCACGCTCAATCTGAAGACGGCTGAGAAAACGATGGAGAATCCTATCGGGGGCATTCCTGCAGAAATGATTACCTTTAGTGTGCCTACCGGGGGAGAGGGGGATATCGACGAGTATGATATGGAAGATGAAGTTGCCCAAATGCTTGATGAAGCACCTGAAGTATCACGAGTGCTTACCTATTGCCACACAGACACATCAGGTTATACAGAGTGTGGTAAAATAGCAATAGGCCGTGGGGCAAATTCGATCAGGGTTCTTGGGAAAATGAGCGATTTGTCGCTTTTGAGTTTGGTGAGTGGGGTATCGGAGAAGATCATTGAATTGCAAGAGAACGAAACTGATAGCGATGCTCTCGTCGCTGATACTGACCAATAGGGCGACAACCGGCAGTATAGTAGACTTTAAAAAAATAGAAAGCTACTGCCCTGAATGTGACCCGAAAGAGATTCAGGAGATTCTTGACTGCTTTGTAGAAGAGGGGATGCTGAGGAGATCTGAAACTTTCGTATGTAGAAATGGACACTATTTTACACCGAGTGATCAAGAGAGAGATTTGGGCTATGACTGTCCAAAGTGTGCTGAGATGGACATCCATGAGGACGATCGATACATCGATGCTGACGAAATGGACGAATGTTATGTTTACACGACTTATCGCATTAGCAGTGAAACCGATATTGATATCTTCCAAGCGAAAGCATTTTTGATGGCTGGCGATGTTGAAAATGCCGTAAGAATAGCAATAAAAGCATACAGGGAAGAGGCAGGTGACTCCGCTACAAAAGAAGGTGCTCTGCAGAAAATAAAAGAATGGCTTCCTATTGCTGGTAGTGGAACAGTTGTAGCGGACAAACTACCGTCTATTGTTGAGAATATTTGGCATGCGGCACAACAGATGGGGCATTTGTTGTAGTTTTAGACATAAAGTAAGAAAACGGGTTGCTATTTGGCCTGTTTTTCAAGGAAGTCGATAATCAGTTTCTTCTTCAGATCGATGCCGATTCCCCTATGAACCCCCAGAAGATTTTTTAAGTATGAGAAGATTCCGCCATCCAAAGCGTTGGTGGTGTTTGGAATCTTCAGATGAGAGTGTTTTTGGTAGGTGAAGAGATGAGGAAGATGCCTTTGTAGACTTCGGTAAGCACTTCGAAGACGTTTATGCTTGTAGTGCCATCCTCTCTTGGAATCATCCTCTACCTTTTCATCGAGAAAGGCTTCATGTCTTTTGTGCCAGGCCTGAAGCAGGCAGGTAAACCTCTCCTGATTCACTCTCCCAAGATACGAAGCGATTCGTCTCAGGTCAATAGAGGCCTGCAGCTTCGGATTGCGGGTAAGGTATCGGGTCAGGATGGCTTGCTGATGGAAATGACACATCTGTTGAGGAATTCCCTCAAAGAGCCCGAATAATCCTGGCTTTCCATCGGTGACGATCGCTTGGACTTCAAAGCCAAGATTCTCGATCTCTTCCCTGATCAAATGGTATTCACGTATGCTTTCGGTCTGAATGAACCGATAGGAAATCACCGCTTTGCTCCTGGAATCTTTCGCAACCAGAACCCCGAACTTATCTCGACGCTTGCCGAAGAACGTAGCATCGAGAATCAAGGTGACATCCCGTGGCTCTCTATGAACAATGGAGGGGTTATAGGCATGAATCTCCCGCTGGATCCAGGCTCTGGATCGCTGATATTTTCTGGAAAGTTCCTTGAGAGTGCTACGGTGGTAGAAATACTCCTCGAACAGTACTTTACGAAGTC